>CAZRLY010000311.1:0-5918 GCA_964601015.1 uncultured bacterium | reverse complement strand
CTCCCAATCTGGATTTACGGCTGCGTCAATGGGTGTAGGAACCTGCCTCTTGATTTCCCAATCGAAGGGTATGTATGAGTCACCCATTAGCAGAATAAATTGAGATGTCAACATCAGCGTTTTCTGCAAGTTGATAAGGAATCCAGGTTTCTGCATTAAAGGGGTTGGGATAGTTTTGCAGAAGAACGCAATTTTGCGGGCGTTTCTCTATGTCTATGCCCGGGTCAATTTCATTTGCTGACGGAACATTCGATGATAGGATGATGCGGATAGCATGCGTACCTATGGGTAGACTTAAATTAAAAATTAGCAGCCCGTTCTTTGTTGAGGTGAAAGTACCTGCGTTGGACTCGCCCTCAAAGACGGTATACGATGTAGAAGGTTTCAAGTTGCAAACGATATGCTCATAACTTCCTTGACTTGTGATGGGAAGTTGGTATTCGGCGCGCTTAGTCTCTTCTTCGGTTTTGCCGAAGATGGCTATTTTGCTTGAAATTTTGACGCCGTAAATGTTGATGCCTGTGAGCCGTTTTGCTTTGGGAATCTGTGTCGTATTTAAGTTGGTCGGATATAACAGATGCAAAAAAACATCGTTGAGGTTTGGGTGTTTCGGTGAAATTTCGGTTCGCCAACTGCCCGGTTGAGCCGGCGGGCGACCAAAGTATTTTGTATTGAAAGTCGGGTTTTCGCCAGTATTGTCGTAGTTCGTCCAGTATTCAAATCCTCTGCCGCCGCGCTTAGTGACGATGTGTTCTTCGGGGAATACCGTTTTTACGAATAGTTTGCCATTTCCTTCAGTGATGATGGTTACATCCCCCTCAAAACTTATCGCTCCTGCTTCCGGTTGCATATCGACCAATTTGCCGTAAAGTTGAGGTTGGTTTACAGAATGCAACAACCAGTGTTTTTTTAATGTCGACTCGCGCGCGCTGACTCTGTCATAGATGACAAAACAGTCCGGACGGAGAAACAGTATTTGTCGGGTAAAAGATTTTAATTTACGGCTGTTTGTGAGCCATTCGTCCTGCCCATCGGCGCGGGAGTAAGCGTTGGTACAATCGCCGAATACATAAGTATAGTCATCGCTGTGTTCGTAGGCTTTGACAGAAGCCGTATCCCAGATTGAGCCATCTTTTACGTCGCCATATCGGTAAGGGTGTGTTTCGCGGTAGCCGTCGCCCTTGACAGCTATCATCCGTTGTCCGCCGTCGTTTGTTTCCCATATTTTCGGGTATGTGCCTGCGGCTGATGTATCCCAGAGCTCGTTTGGGTCAAAAACTGTAATGGTATTATGTGCGATAGTGCGTTTGTAATATTTGTAGTAGTGTCCGTTTGGGCTTCTATCTCCGCCTTCATAAGCGCCGCTGTCGATGGCGAGCGTCCCGCCTTTCGACAATTCAAAATGCCCGACATCTAAGTGTCCATGTCCGGCAAATAAGTCCGTGAATTTGACGCCGAAGAAGATGTCGTCTTTATCGTAGCCGGTGCGCATCGTGATTATTCCCATCCCGTCGAAATACATGGCTTTCGGTTCAGTTGCGGGGGAAATCGGCTTAGTTTCGTTGTAGAGTAAAACGTAAAAGGTGTTGAGGTAGCCGTAACTAACTGACGTCCATGGATAGTCGTCCACGGATGGGTTGGCTTTCTCCCACAAATATCGGGCGTATCCGTCTTTGTACAACTTTGATGTAGCCAGCATATTCAGTGCCAGCGCGCCGTGGATTCCAGAGGCATCGTTATCCGCGAATGCCATGAGCCGTCCGTCGTGGGGGCGGCTGATATGAAATAGAAATTTGCCCAAATTTGCGAGAGAACGAGAGAACGCAAGCGCGTCTCGGTCAGTCGCTGTCGTCCACGCCCACGCCAGTTGCCATAAGGAAAAAGCACCGCGCCCCGCATAAAGCGGCCCTTCTGCCCAACCGCCATTTTCTCCAGCCGCCTGGTTGGTAGCGGGGATTAACTCTGAAAACAGCCAATACTCGCCCTTCTTCAAATATTTTTCTGCGTCTACATATCCGTCACCGTATACTGCAAGTGGACCAAAAACATATCCGAGAACTTCTTCCGTCGTGTGGTTATTCCACGACGAATGGTAGTAACCATCGTCCGCATGTTGCCACCAGAGGGCGATGTGAAGTGCAATCCGTTTGCGCAACGAATCGCTGAACTGGTCGAAAAACCAATCATAGGCTAATGATTCTATCGTTACTATAATCTCATCAGTATTCTCCCGGCTTGTCCAGTCACCCATCAGCGTTTCAATCTGAGAAAAATATTTGTCAGGTTCCACTAACGCCAGCAGCATAAGCGATAGATAATAGCGTTCAAATTGGTATAGTTGAGAACCGCTTGGCTTTGCTTCCCTGACATAATTTTCGATCCTTGGATAAAATCTTGATAGTTTGCCAGACGGTGACAACTCTTTCCGAAGCTCTGAGATGTCAGATTGCGTCAACCAGATTCTTGGATGGTGGGATTTAACTGTGATGCTAAAAGCCCCCACCTGAAAGAAGGTAAGGGACAGTAAAAATGCGATTGTAGTAGCATATTTCATGATGTTTGATTAGAACGCTGATGCGGCGAATTAGCGCGGATTTTATTTAGCCGTTTTATAAACATTCTGAGCTTCTCGAAGCTTCATGAAGCCCCTTCTGAATCTTTGATTCAGGAGGGGAGAATGTCACTGAAAAGATGGAAGGATGAGAGTTCCTTCCGTCCACCCAGTCTTGAATAGGCGCGGGTTGCGATACCATCTTTTGAAACTGTTGTTCTAACGATTTTAGGTGTTTTTCCCACGAGAACTCCTCTTCAATGAACTGGCGAGCGGAAGAACCTATCTGATGACGCAAATACGGTTCGTTAAGCAATTTGACAATTTGTGTTGCGAAATCTGGTTCTGTATCCGCGATGATGATATTCTTCTCATGAGTCGCTCTGATTCCCTCGTTTGCAATCGAAGTGATTACCATCGGCAGCCCCATCGACATCCCCTCTAAAACCTTGTTCTGCAACCCCGCCCCGATACGCAATGGGTCAATCGAAATTTCAGCCATGTCCAGATAAGGGCGAATATCAGGCACACCACCTGTCACTGTCACACCATCAATTTGCGTTAGCTTGCGAAGACGCTTCGCAGGATTTTTGCCGACGATGTAAAAGGTTGCGTTTTCTATCTGCGATTTCACCAATGGGAAAATCTTTTCGCAAAAATAGCAAACGGCGTCTACATTGGGCGCGTAGTTCATATTCCCGGTGAAAGCGATGCGGTTCGGTACTTTGGGTACTTCTGGAGAGGCGGTAAAATATTGGTAGTCAACGCCGTGCGGATTGATAAAAACGTTTTCGAGCAGCCCGGCAGCGCGCTCTATCTCTGCTTTGTCCGTTTGAGAAATCAACAAACATTTATCATACATTGCCGCTACTTTGGGTTCGTATCTTCTCACTTTAGCGTATTCGTAGGAGTGGAGCAGTTTTTTCAAAAGGCCGTTTTTCGCAAAATCTCTCAAACGCCTGTAGTTTAAACTCATTGAGATTTGCATCGCCAGAACCCTGGGGACATTTTCTACAAGCCGCAAATACGGTTCCATCCTGAGCGTATGAGCGTAAACCATATCAAATTTACCCTCTTGCAAAGTACGCATCACACATCTGCGCATCTCTCTTGAAGCATAATATGACACTTGCAAGGGCGCGCGGGAGAATAGGTTGAACGCGCATTTCATGTTGGAAGCTAATGTGTTTAGCCTTACGGTTTTTACCTCATCACAGTAGGGTTGAATTTCTGGCAGATAATCTAATTCATTTTCGGATTCGATGAACGTAATTAAGGTAACTGAATGGCGTTGCGAAAAATATTTGAGATAATTGAATACTGTTA
The DNA here is from genome assembly GCA_964601015.1 of uncultured bacterium. Classification (GTDB taxonomy): domain Bacteria; phylum Poribacteria; class WGA-4E; order DTYX01; family CAZRLY01; genus CAZRLY01. The sequence continues at coordinate 2,041 of CAZRLY010000311.1, read as the reverse complement.
ATTTATCCCCTTTGTCAAGAGGATATGGAAAGCGCGGTGCGATAAATAGTAGTTTCATTTCTTTCACCAGCAAAACCAGTAATGTCCGGTTAGAAAATTGCATAACCGCTATTTAGACTTTTTAAACACCAATCTTTTCAGTCTCATCTGGAAGACTAAACTTTTTAAATCTTTTCCTCTGTGGTAAGTTTTTTTAGGAAAAACTCCTTTTTTTTAGCAAAAACTATACCGGACATTACTGCAGCAAAACATAAGAAACCAGTTTTTTTCCCAAAAACCTTTTTCCCAAAAAACTCGGTTTCTACCAGCAGATACCTTGATAATCTCCTTTGATTTGGCTAACATCGCTCACAATTCTCACTAAGTCAATTATCGTTTGGCCTTCTCTCACTTTGTCAAGTATCTGCGCGTATTCTTCTGATTTGTTACCGATGACGATAACTTCGGAGTCTTCCAAAACTTCATCAAGGCTCGCACACATAAACGGAGCAATATAAGGCGGCAAGCCCGTGGACATCTCGCCCTTGTTTGGATGTGGAATAGCGGAGGAAAATTCAGGGTTGGACGGCATAACGCAAGGGTCAAATATTTTTAACTGGTATCCCATGCCAGCTAATTGTTCTGCCATCATCAGAAGCGGGCTCTCTCTCAAATCATCAGTGCCAGCCTTAAAACTCAGTCCTAACATGCCTATCTTGCTCTTGCCAGTATCCATAACCATTCTAATTCCCGTCATCAGTTGATTCTCGTTGCTGTAGAGGATGGAACCGAGCAGTGGCGTCATCGCCTCGTTTTGATTTGCCTTACTGGTCAACGCCCTCAGATCTTTTGGCAAACAGGAACCGCCAAATGCGAACCCGGGTTTCAGATAGTAAGGCGATAAATTTAACTTTGTATCTAAACAGAATATGTCCATTACCTGATGGCTGTCGATTCCTACCTGTTTGCAGATATTGCCTATCTCGTTGGCGAAGGTGATTTTTAGCGCGTGAAAGGCATTGTCGGCATATTTGACCATCTCGGCGGCTTTCAGGGTTGTTCGTATCAACGGAGCTTTGTCAAAGCCGCGCTGGTTAGAGCCATCTTCTGCTGATAGTTTCCTTTCATCCCTGTTTTGGGGGGATAAGCCTTTCCCAGCTTTGGATGAAAACAGATTCCAGTTCCTATCTTGATGGTTTTTGCGGGAGAAAAGCGACGCAAAAATACTTCTCGTTTTCCCGTTTTCTCGTTTTCCTTCTTCAACCCTGTTATATAATTTTTCGAGCGCATCTCCACTTTTTTCGTCGTACTGTCCGATGACAATCTTGGGCGGATTATAAAAATCCTTAATAGCAGAGCCTTCGCGCAGGAACTCCGGGTGCATGCAGACACCAAAATCCACGCCAACCTGTTTTCCAGATGCGTCTTCCAATATCGGAATTACAACGTTTTCAAGCGTACTGGGCAACACTGTGCTGCGCATCACAATCACATGATAATCGTCTTTGTCAGCGAGAGCATTTCCAATGGAGAAAGCTACCCGCTTCACATAATCCAGATTCAGACTTCCATCCGGTCGAGATGGCGTTCCCACGCAGATTAGAGAAAGTTGTGAATTTTTTATGCCTACTGATGTCGAATTTGTGGCTATTAGTCTACCATTCTCAACTTGCGTTTTGATAATCTCCGCCAAACCTTTTTCTACAATAGGACTTTCTCCTGCATCAATAAGATTAGTCTTCCGTCGGTCGACATCTACGCCGATAACATAATGCCCTTCGTGTGCGAAACAAGCTGCTGAAACGCACCCCACATATCCCAATCCGAAGACACTTACCTTCATCACTGTCACTCCTTGTATAAATATGATAAATATTCCTTTTCCATCAACTGCATATTCTGTTGAAAATCTGCTTTTTTAGCGACAAGCAGGGAGTTATATTTTCCCGATTGCTTGCGAAATTCATCATTACGGATAGCTTCTACCAATCTTTGTGCTAAAATACGAGGATTATCCACGGGCGTTAGAAACCCATTTTTGCCCTCTTCTATCCATTCACGG
>CAZRLY010000310.1:0-6014 GCA_964601015.1 uncultured bacterium | reverse complement strand
AATTTTCCGAGCCAATTAATGCGTATATCATTGGTAATACTTCACTGTTTTGACAGCAGAGGTCAAGATTTTCTTGATTTCGGTGGATCCTTGGATGATTTGGACCATCTGCTTTTTTGGCAGCAATTCGGTATCGCGGATAACTCGTAGCCAATAAAAAGTGAAGGCAAAGCCTACACTTTTTTCGTTTCATATGCTTCTTTTTTGGCGATTGAGATTTTATAGGTGAAATCTGCTTTGCTAAAAGCCGCACATGCCTCTTCAAAGTTGGCACCGATTGAGGTGCCTGCATCAAGGAGTTGACCACCAATACGATTGCCGATAAAGTTGTTAGGTAATTCTTTGACAAGGTTGACAATCCGAATGACAAAGTCATAGATACGTTTTCTGAGAGCTTCTATATCTTTTTCTTTTTTCTTGGTATTCATTCTGACCTCCTGAATAAGCTTACGTCTGCGAAAAATCATTCATCATTCACTATTGTGTCATATGCGCTCCAACTTGTATAATAATAGGATAGACTTTCTATCTATTATCTTTCAGCTTGTATCTGGTTGCTGGTAACTAGCAGGTTGCTAGTACACATGGGCGCAAATCTTTGACCCGTAGAACGGGCAGCCTTGCCCGTTCGGGTCGGGGATAGAACGAGTAAGGCTACACGTTCTACGGATGGGTTAAGAACTTCCGCCCGCGTGTACTAGTCACCAGTAACCAGTTTACCAGTCACTACTCACCAGTTACCAGTCACCAGTAACCAGTCCACCACTCACTTGATTTGGACACAGCCTCTACAACAAGTACAACTTAACTCACACCAAGCGTTTAATCACCAATCACCAGTATACCGATGAATTGCCACGCTAACTCCTGATAACAATGGCGTTTTGTAAACTATCCCAAAATGTTATTGCATTCTCACCATCATTATGATAGAATTTAGCATACCCGGTTATTCAGTAATAATTTTAAGGAGAAATGCAAAAAGATGAAAGAATACAGAACTGAACAAATTAGAAACATAACCCTTATTTCCCATGCGGGCGCAGGTAAAACCTCTTTGATGGAAGCCATGTTGTTCAACGCGGGTGCGACAGACAGACTCGGACGCGTAGACGATGGCAGCGCAGTGGGCGATTTTTACCCTGATGAAAGAGAACGCCAAACTACAATAAATTCTAAGTTGTGCGTCGCAGAATGGAACGGACATAAAATTAACATCATTGATACACCAGGTGCCGACGATTTCTACGGCGATTTGGAAGGCGCGCTAAGAGTTGCAGACGCTCTGATAGTCCTTGTAGATGCTACCGTTGGTGTGGAAGGCGGCACGGAGAAGGTTTGGATGGCAGCCGAGAGACACGAACTCCCACGCATTATCTTCATCAATAAGATGGACAAAGAGCAAGCGAGTTTTGAGAAAGCAATAGACAGCATCAAGGAAATTCTTGACGTAAAAGTAATGCCTCTTATTATTCCCATCGGCAGTGAAACCAACTTCTCGGGTGTAATTGACCTGATGAAAATGAAAGCTATCAACCCTAAAGATGATACCGGCAAACAAACCCAGGTGGAAGATATACCAGAAGATTTAAATGACCGGGTTGAAGAATACCGGTTTGAGCTTGTCGAAGCGGCGGCGGAAGGTGACGATGAAATACTCGAAAAATACCTCGAAGATGAAGAATTGACCGAAGAGGAGATTTTAAAGGGTTTGAAAATCGGTTTCCTTGACAACCAATTTGTACCTGTGTTATGTGGTTCCGCTTATAACAACATCGGCGTTCAGCAACTCATGGAAACAATAGCAACCTGTTTACCATCTCCCGCTGAAGGAAAACCGATAGTAACCGAAGATGGCGAAACCACTTTAGAAGCGTTAGAAGATGCACCGATGAGCGCACTGGTATTTAAGACTATGTCTGACAGGTTTGGTACGCACAGTCTGTTCAGAATATTCTCCGGAACGCTCAACGCAGGTTCGCAGGTTTATAATTCAACCAGGGGCGAAAATGAAAGAATAGGAAAAATCTCTCACGTACATGGCGAAGAACGAATCGACACACCAACAGTTTCCGTAGGAGATTTCGGCGCAGTCGTCAAGCTGGCGAATACAAGCACAGGCGATACTTTATGTAACCAGGAGAATCATGTTACCCTTCCGGGCATCGAATTTCCCAAACCGGTCATCACCTTAGCTGTCACCCCCAAAAAAGAAGGGGACGGCGAAAAAATAGGCACTTCGTTAGCGAGAATGTCAGAAGAAGATCCATCTTTTCTGGTTAAGCGTGACGGTGAAGTGAAACAACTGTTAGTATCGGGTTTGGGTGAACTTCATCTGAACGTTACATTGGAACGGATGCAAAGTAAATACGGTGTCGAAACCGAAACCGAAGCGCCCAAAGTACCATACAAAGAAACTATTCGAAGCGCTGTTCGCGAAATTCAAGAACGGCATAAAAAGCAGACAGGCGGCTCTGGGCAGTTTGGCGAAGTTTGGATACACCTTGAACCGATGGAACGAGGTGGGGGTTTTGAATTTGTCGATGAAATCAAAGGTGGCGTCATACCCAGAAATTATATCCCCTCTGTGGAAAGAGGTGTCAGAGACGCGACGGCAACAGGTGCGCTCGCGGGGTATCCTATTGTGGATATCAGAGTTATACTGTATTTTGGTAAAACTCACACGGTGGATTCGTCGGATATAGCTTTCCAACTCGCTGGCTCTAAGGCCTTTAGAAAAGGCGTAAAAGCAGACAACCCGGTTTTGCTTGAGCCCGTCATGAACGTTGAAATTAGCGTGCCAGGAGAGTTTATGGGCGACATTATTTCTGACCTAAATGGTAGGCGTGGGAGGATTATGGGGGCAGAACAGGCGGGAAACCGACAAATCATCAAAGCTCAAGTACCTTATGTCGAGATGCTTCGCTATGCTATTGACCTGAAATCAATAACCAGCGCAAGAGGCACATATACAATGGAGCATTCTCGCTACGAAGAAGTCCCTGATGAAATTTCCAGAAAAGTCATTGCAGAATCCGGATTTGAACTGGAAGAGGAGGAAGAGGAGTAGGCAATTAAAAAGAAAGAGGGGGGAGATGCCGAGAGGCTCTTCCCTATGCTCATTTCATGCTTGTCTCCCCCAAAATAGAGATGAAAAGATATGGTATGGTGATTCGCGTCAAGCCTGAAAAGCTGGAAGAATACAAGAAATATCATGTAGACGTTTGGCCAGGTGTATTGGATATGATACGGCAGTGCAATATCCGTAACTACTCCATCTATCACAAGGATGGCTATCTCTTCAGTTGCTTCGAGTATACGGGCGACGATTTTGAGGCTGATATGGCTAAGATGGCGGCTGACCAAAAGACTCAGGAATGGTGGGCGATAATGGAGCCTATGCAGGAACCTCTGCTTACCCGCAAGGAAGGAGAATGGTGGGCGGAGATGGAGGAAGTCTTTCATACGGATTAGAAATTATCGTCTTACGAAATCAATCAAAACGTGGGCTGACTCAACAATTGGAGAATGATTACATGTATGTCCTTACCTTCAACGTAGGAAGTTCATCAGTAAAATATCAACTTTTCGACATGACAGATGAATCGTGTCTCGCTAAGGGTATGGTTGAATCGCTCAATCCTGACGCTGACAAGGCAAAGGCCCTTTTGAAACATGAAGCTATCGGAAAAACAAAATGCGAATTTGAAGCTGGTCAGATAGACTACGAGACTGCGCTTAAATTATGTGTGGATAGCTTGCTTGATAAGGAACACGGGGTTATAAACTCAACAGACGAAATTTCCGCCGTTGGACACAGGGTTGTTCACGGCGCTGAAAGGGTATCCAAATCTGTTTTGATAACTGAAGAGATTGAAGCGATTATCGAAGAATGCATCCCGCTTGCCCCGTTGCATAACCCGTACAACCTGATAGGCATCCAAGCCTGCAAGAAACTGCTACCTGATGTCCCACATGTGGCAGTTTTTGATACCGCTTTCCACCAAACGATGCCCGAAGAGGCATATCTTTACGCCATCCCCTACGAATGGTATACCAAACGGTTTATCAGACGCTACGGTTTCCACGGCACTTCCCACAGGTATGTATCCGCACGCTCCGCGGAACTGCTAAGTAAACCCTTAGAGTCGCTGAAAATGATAACCTGCCACCTCGGAAACGGTTGTAGCATAACCGCTGTTTGTAACGGAAAATCGGTGGATACCAGCATGGGCTTAACTCCGCTTGAGGGCTTGGTGATGGGTACTCGGTCAGGAGATGTTGACCCGGGGGTGATATTACATTTGATAAATAGATTTGGAATGAGTGCTGGCGAAGTGGATAATTTCTTAAACAGGGAAAGCGGATTGAAGGGGTTGTCCGGGCTGGAAAGTGGGGATGTCCGAGAACTAAGAAAAGCGGCTGCCAATGGAAATCAACGCGCTCAACTTGCATTGGAAATCTTCTGCTATCGGGTAAAAAAGTACATCGGCTCTTATGCCGCGGCGATGGGAGGATTGGATGTCTTGGTATTCACGGCGGGCGTAGGTGAGAATAATCCGCCACTCCGTGAAAATATGTGTACAGGGCTTGAATTTCTGGGAATTCAGTTGGATAAGGAAAGAAATAACTCAGAAGAACCCGAAAAATTTATCAATACGGAATACTCAAAGGTGAAGGTTTTGGTTGTCCCGACTAACGAAGAATTACTGATAGCAAGGGATACGATTCAGGTTCTGGGAAATTAGGTAGTTGGGTAATTGAGTAATCGGAGTGCAAAAATCTTTCGTGTATTTTTGCAAAGGAAAAAATGGAATTTAAAACCGATACAGAACTATTTGACCTGATGGTTGACAAACTCTATACCGCAGTCATTTCAGATAGCCTTGATAAAATCGGCATTAGAGGCAATGTAATGCGTCACGATATTCGTCCGCTATATCCTGAAGCCGTAGTTGTCGGGCGCGCGCTAACGGCACTCTGCGTTGATGTTTACGAAATATCGCCTGAACCGTATAAATTGGAGATGGAAGTGGTCGACAGCCTAAAGCCCGACGATGTCTTAGTTTGTTCCACAAACCGCTCTACAAGGACGTGTTTTTGGGGTGAACTTCTCTCAACAGCCTCGCGCGCTCGTGGCGCAAGGGGCGCTGTTATCGACGGCTTCACCAGAGATACCAAACAAATTATTGAGATGCAGTTTCCCCTTTTCTGCACGGGTATTTCCGCCGTTGATTCACAAGGGCGAAGCGAGGTAATAGCATACAACGTCCCTATCGAATGCGGGGATGTTCTGGTCAATCCGGGGGATATTGTGTTTGGAGATTATGACGGCGTTGCAGTTATTCCTGGAGGGGTGGAAAGGGAAGTCATAGATGTTGCTTTGGAGAAAGTTAGCGGTGAAAATCTTACGCGTGAAGAACTTTTAAAGGGAGTTAAACTTACGGAAGTATATAAAAAGTATGGCGTTCTGTAGGTAGGGTATGGTTGCAAACCTACCCGACAGCGGATTAACTAAGTATGAAAGAGCAGAATAATCGCAACATGCGCATAATCTCCCATCCCATTCTCGGTGAACTTGAAGAGCGAAAAAAAGTTATCATCGAATTCGACGGCAAGCCGATTGAAGCATACGAGGGTGAACCCATCGCTACCGCCTTGATGGCGGCGGGCGTCAAAGTATTGCGCTACACGACAAAATACAATGAGCCGAGGGGCGTCTTCTGCGCTATCGGAAAATGCACAGACTGCATGATGATAGTAGACGGTATGCCAGATGTGCGAACTTGTGTGACGCCTGTGAAAGCGGGAATGAAAATCGAAACGCAACACGGACGCGGGCTGGGTTTTCCAGAAAGTCGGAACGCAGAACAAATTTGTGAATGTGCGTTGAGGGACTAAAGTTTTTTACTTGCCATCCTACGCCAGTACCTTCACCTGCTGGCTAAATGGAAATATTCGTAAGTTGTCTAAGCAGACAGGACTGAGCATATCTGAACTGCTCAGACGTGCTA
>CAZRLY010000309.1:0-6078 GCA_964601015.1 uncultured bacterium | reverse complement strand
GGATTTTCAAACACCATCTAATATAATGTTTCGAAAAGCAATACTAAAATTAAGGAGGCGTCAATTCCCCACCCAGATAAATCAGGGTGGGGAATTGACGCAAATATCTATGGAAAAAACAGTTGAACGGCAGATGCAGGAGATAAAAGAAAGAACGTTGGCTTGTACAGATTGCAGGTTGTCCGAAACTCGCACTAAGGTTGTATTCGGGGAAGGCAATCCGCAAGCTAAGTTGGTACTGGTTGGCGAAGGGCCGGGCGATAACGAAGATAAGACTGGGCGTCCTTTCGTTGGACGTGCTGGACGGTTGCTGGAAGAGGTTTTGACGGAAATAGGACTTCAACGAGAAGAGTTGTGGATTGCCAACGTGATAAAATGCCGCGCTTGTATTGTTGACGAAAGCGGGCGTGCTAAAAATCGCCCACCGCGTGCTGATGAAGTAAGAGCTTGCAGCAAATGGTTAGATGCCCAATTAGCCTTAATTAACCCCCCTGTGATTGTTTGTATCGGCGCGCCCGCTGCCAATCTGCTCATTCATAAAAATTTTAAGATGACAAAAGAGCGCGGTCAATGGTTCACGGATTCTACTTACGCACCTTATGTTATGGCTGCTTTGCATCCCGCGTATATCCTGCGTAACCACGGCGACGCATACAAAGGGCTGCTTCAATCTTTGATAGATGATTTGGCGGAAGCTAAGAAGAAATCTCTTGCGGAACCAGAAAGACAGCAGTTGACGTTGTTCTAAGAGTCAATTTTGGGATGAAAAACCGCTTCGTTGCGGGTAATGACTCAATCATTGCAGAAAATAACTTTGCAACGCAATGACTCAGCCATTGCGAAAACAATTTTGGAGTGCAATGATTCAGTCATTGCAAAAAACAAGGAGATTGCTATGAGTGAGATAAACAAAACAGGCAACATGCGCTACAGAACGCTCGGAAAAACGCACACCACAGTTTCAGAGGTGAGCTTCGGCTCGCATCTCAAGAAGTTCAACATCGAAAACCCTGAACACAGGAGAAAGCAAATTGAAGCGGGCATCGAAAAGGGGATTAACCTCTTCGACATTTACGAGCATTCATACAAACAGTTCACCCCGATGAGCATTGCGCTCAACTATGTGAAGGATGAGGTAGTTATATCCCTTGTCACGGTGTGGCGGGCCGCGGACGAAGTCGTGGACGAAGTAGAATCTGCCCTGCGCGTCTTTAAAAGGGACTATATTGACCTTTATAGGGTAGTTCTGGGCGGCAACTGGGAAGATAGTGAGCAAAGGTTGACAGCACTTATGAAAGTCAAAGAACAGGGGAAAATCCGTTCAGTCGGCGGAGTGGTACACTACCCCGAGCATTTGCTCGAAGCTCTATCCAAATACCCTGACATACTCGAATACATGCTGGTTCCCGCTTGTTTCTGCGCTCCTCTGCTGATACGCGAGGATAAAGAATTAGTACCTGCTATCAGGAAAAGCAATGTCGGTATCATCGCCATGAAACCGATGGGCGCGGCGGACGAGGAGGGTGGATACATATTCAAGCTGAAACCCAAAGGAGAGGCAATTGAGGAACTCAGACAGAAAGGATTGCGCCTTGGGAAACTAACCATAAAATATCTCCTTCAGTCGGATGTTATTGCGAGCGTTTTGCCCGCTATGAACTCCGTTGAGGAGGTGCTGGATAACGTTCAAGCTTCGGGAGATGGGCCGCTTACTTCAGAAGAGGAGAAGTTCCTGCAGATATATCGAGAAGAGGCTGAACGGACTTTTGGACAGATTCTCCCTGAGAAAGACTACTGGATAACACCGTGGAAAGCGTGAAAAACGTGAAGCGAGAAGCGGTTTTGTGGAGCGGAAAGCGTAAAGCGGGAAGTGTTTTCTCGTGAACGAGAAACATGCTCTACGCCCCACGCTCTACGAAATTCCGTGGTTTTTTAAAAGAAATCTTTTGTGGCATTGCCAAAATTCGCCCAGATTGCTCCGGTCGTATTGGCAAATCCGACTGTGTATTGTCGTGGATTTTCCAATCCACGACGAGCAGAGCCTATTTTTTCAGCGGATACCAATTAACTCGGATAGATAATGTGAGAATTTCTGGGGATGATTAGCGGTTTTGGTCCGTCCGCTGGAAAATACGCTACCCACTTTTCGGCATCATAATCCCGCTTCACAAAACAGGAGCGGTGGGAAGGGACAGCATCTTTGAGCCCGATGCGTTGAGCCATCAAAACCCCCCCCTCAAAAAACGGAAATTCTCCTTCCGAAGGATGAATTGTCAGAAAACCGATGTCAGGTTTTAAAGCCGCCACAGCGTTCACAAGCTCATCGCGGTCAGCAAAGGTATTGATTAAGTCACCTGTGAAATAAAGTTTCACCCCGTCAGCTTCAAGCACGTATCCAAGATGCGTGACATCCGGCTGACCAATACCAGCAGCCGCGTCGCCATCAGGAGGTTTAGAGTAAACGGCATGCGCTGTCATAGCATCTAAGGCGACAGACTCACCTGCCGCTATGGTTATCGTTTGGTCAACGGTAACGTCCGTATCCCTCAAAATTTTTTCAATGCTTTCTTTTGGGCCTACATATTTGGCTTCCTGCCATGTTTGATGAATCCTATTGAGTGTTTCCGAACATGTGTGGTCACCATGTGAATGCGTCACCAGAACGTAGTCCGTTGGAAGTTGAGACTCGTCCAATGGCGGCTCAGAATGGATGAAGTTGTCCGCCGGGCGTTTGTGGGGATAGTATGGGTCAATTTGTACGATGGTTCCGTGTGAATCCTTCACTGCGTAAGAACTTTGCTCAAACCAATGGATACCAACAGAACCTTGTGGAACAGTTAGTTTTGCAAATGGGTGCATGGTATTCCTCCTTGACTTTGTACCGCCTTCCAGAATTGAAGGCAGTGATTTCTTGAGTTTCTTATTATATAATATCATGCCGTCAAAATGAAGTAAAGGAAAATAAATTTTGGGTAACCTTTCTGAGAAAAGGAACGTCAGATAACGATAAATAATGAGGAGGTAAATAAAAATGAAAACCTTAGTAAGATTAACCTTAATATGGGCAAGCTTAATTCTCATCACTCTGATGTTGACGAACGCAAGCGTTGCCAAAATTGACGCTGAATCCATTGTCGGGATATGGCTCTTTGAGGCTACAAACGAATTAGCCATAGATTCCTCTAACAATGGGAATGATGGCGAGATTGTAGGGGCTAAACGGGTAGAAGGAAAGATAGGTAATGGATTGGAATTCGATGGGACAAATTATGTAAAAATCCCTGCAAATGCAACCACCGACGACTACTTAGATGGGTTTACTTATTTACTATGGGTAAAGCCATTAGGCGTAGCTAGTGGTGCTAATGTGCGTTTGATAGAAAGAAACTGGCATAACCCAACTATCCACATTGGCCCTACCGATTTCTACGGCAGTGTAGTATTCAATGGGGGAATAGACAACAGCGCTGTTAGGGGCGGAACTGCTCAGATAGGGGAGTGGAGTTTTATTGCTTTAACTTTTGATGGGACAACTCTAAGCTTATATGCGGATGGTGAAATGGTCAGCGATATAAAAATTGGAACGCCAGATTTCACAAACGAGCACGACGGCGGCTCTATATGGTTGGCAAAGTGGAAAGCAGCCGCTGGTTGGGATTTTACTGGGGTAATTGACGAAGTCGGTGTTTTCAATGTTGACCTAACTGAAGGTGATATTAAGCACATCATGGAAAAGGGGTTGTCTAGTGAACTTGCTGTTTCCCCCGCAAGCAAACTCACCACCACCTGGTCAAACATCAAAACCCAATAAAGGGCCTATCAAACCGAGGCAGGGACAATCTCCCTGCCTTAATTTTTTTAACCCGAGGAGTTTTTCAAAAGTTTAAGCTAGTTGGGCGCAAATCTTTGACCGTAGAACGTGTAGCCTTACTCGTTCTATCCGCCGATCCGAACAGGCAAGCTGCCTGTTCTACGGGCGGGTTAAGAACTTCTACCCATGTGTACTAGTCCACCGGGTAGAGCACATATATCGCAAAGCCTTCATATATTTGTCGATACTTGATATACATGTCTTGCCACCGAGGAAATCTGGCCCAACGTTGCTGGCGTTGGTCAGCATCTGGGATGGCTTTGATTTCTCCAATGGTTCTCACCTGGTTGGCTCCAAGCACATATTGGTCCCAATCCTCCCGACTGCTCCGTGCCATATAGCCTACCTGAAAACCTTCTTCCCGCGCGATGTCGAAAAGCTCAACTTCAGTGTGGCAATGCCCTTCATACTCTATCAGTTCCGGGGGAACATCACGATGAGTGTAGTAGGGTTCGCCAATCACTACCTTGCCCTCACTGTGGATAGCATCCTTCATCCTACGAATGGATGGTCGAAAACCACCCCATATCATGGATGCACTGATGCAGGAAGCCACATCGTAGGCGTGCTCCTCAAAGTCGTATTCTGCGGCATTCCCACAGACTATCTCGATTTGTTCCGCCAATCCCTCATCGGCGAGTCTGTCCACAGCGCGTTCGCAGAAACGCTGGTTAGCATCAATACCTACCCCTGTAATACCAAAATACTTGCCCCAAAGTGCAAGCGTTTCGCCACACCCACAACCTAAGTCGATGACTGAATTTCCTTCTTTAAGTCCTATCATTTTACCGACCAATACGAGTTTGACGGCACTTGTAGGACTTCTTGTCTCCGCGTCAAGCTCCAACATATCAACCAAATCTAACAAATTCATCTTTTTCAATACTCCTTCGATTTTGTTAATCAACCTAAATCTATTTTACCGATTTTTCATCCTAATGGCAACAAAATTTTTCTTTTAGCATTTTTACGTTGACATGAAGTAGGAAGTATGTTAAGGTTTTTTGGGAAAATTACCTTTTTGCCGTATTGGCCTGAAACTATGAGGAGTGAAGAACTGGTGCTGGATTTTTCATTTTTTGCTTGACAAACAAATATAATGAATGATACTATTTATCATAATATTTGAATTTCCGCATGAACAGGACGGTTTATTGTGAGAGTATTAGTGAAAGTTTTTAAAGCGCTTTCAGACGAAACCAGAATCAGATTGTTAAAACTTCTTTGCGAACGCGAGTTGTGTGTCTGCGAATTGATGCAGGCGCTGGATATGACGCAATCGCGGGTATCACGAAATTTAGGGATTTTAAGGGACGCGGGTTTGGTTAAGGATAGAAGAGATGGCTCATGGGTGTTTTATTCGCTGGATAGAAAGTCCTTTAATCAGTATGTAGCACCGATATTGGGTTTATTGGACGGTTGGTTAAATGATGACGATGTTATTAAGAAGGACAAAGAAGGGTTGAGGAAAGCTGTGAAACTCAGTGAAGTCGGAAAGGAAAGACAAGAAAGCTACGCGTTGGCATAGTTTTTTTTGGCAAGATTACATTCGTATATGCAAATATACGGGTAAAAGGGAGGACACTCTATGAAGGAGTGGCATAAATTTACATTACTTGTGATTGTGTTTCTGGCGGCTTATTGCATCCCCTTTTCAAACGTGAAGGTGCAAGACGCCATTATGGAAGCGTTTGCGATGCTTCAGGAATACGCGCAAAAACACATTCTGTTTTGTCTTGTGCCTGCGTTCTTCATAGCAGGTGCCATCGCTGTTTTTGTCAATCAAGCTGCGGTGATGAAGTATTTTGGCGCAAAGGCGAAGAGGTGGTTAGCTTACAGTGTAGCGTCGGTATCGGGGACGATTTTAGCGGTATGTTCCTGTACCATACTGCCGCTGTTTGCGGGTATCTACAGCCGTGGAGCGGGAATTGGCCCAGCGACAGCGTTTTTGTATGCCGGTCCGGCTATTAATGTTTTGGCGATAATCTTGACCGCGCGCATCTTAGGTTGGCAGATGGGATTGGCGCGTGCATTAGGGGCTGTAGTGTTTGCCTTCGTTGTGGGTGGTTTGATGGCGACAATTTTCCGAAAAGATGAACTAAAAAGGGAAGAAGCAGCTTACGCCGTCATGCCTGAAGCTGAAGAAGGGAGAAAGGGTTGGCAGCAACTGTTGTATTTCCTGGCGATGGTGCTGATTTTGATTTTCG
>CAZRLY010000308.1:1847-6230 GCA_964601015.1 uncultured bacterium | reverse complement strand
CCCGACGGCTTTCCGCGGGCGGTATTTCGGGCAGTCGTCTTCCGCTTAGGCATCTCGGCGCCGAAGGTGCAAGGAGGGAGCGGGTCGTGGAACGAGACTCGATCATACCACGCACGGCGAAGATGCGACAGCCGGCCACTGGGACCGAAGAACGGGGCTCTGAAGCAAAGCCCACTGCTTTGTCAAGCTTGAGCTTGGGGGTGGCTGGGGTCGAGATGCGAGGTACGAGCATCGAGCCCCCAGACGCGATTCACTGGGGGTTCACCACTCGTTCCTCGTGGTTCAACCCCAGCCACCCAACCCCAATTCACAACCTTGACAAAGCACTAGGCTCAGTTCAAGGCGGTGCACGGAGGAGTTAACGACGCTGCGCTAAATCACCCTGCAGGATTCGGGGACGCCCATTTCCCAGGCTTGGCGATGGTGGTATAATAGGGCCAACTGGGGAGGTGCTTGTCTACGCGTAGTCTCCACCACACGCACTCTCGACGCGAAAGACATCCGAATCATGTCCGACTCTTCTTTCGAGAATTCTGGCCGTGAGGCGAGCCTGCTGGGACGAAACCGCCTGCTCGTTGGGGTCTGCCTGATCTTGCTGCTGGCAACTGCGTTTCTGGGGACGAGCCTCTGGCTGCGTGCCAAGGAGGCCCACAAGGCGGTCGTTCGGGAGAAACGCGTCATGGGCCGGCTGTTGGTCGACCAGGTGATGCTCATCACGCACTGGACATCGTTGGAGGAGAAGGGTGAATTCCAGCCGTTCTTGGACGATTTGACCGAGAGCCTCAGCAATCAGGAATACAAGTGGGAGCGATTGTAAGTATTTACGAGGAGGAGAAAATATCCCATCCGATTACCCAACAGGACATGGGTACCATTGATGTGGAAGTAGGAAGGGCGCGGGTAGTGGAGGTTTACGATGAGGGTGCTTTGGTTGAGATTATTAAAAAAGGGGCAGATAAAGAAATTCAGGTAGCTCAGAAAGTTAAACCTCTCCCGCAAGAAACTATTAAACAAAAAGCGCAACAGACTATCAAGCAAATCGAACATCCGGCTAATAATTCACCACTTTTACATAGCCAACCCGGTTCCCTTTCAAAGAAATTGTTCTGGGCATCATTGATTACAGGTTCGACGTTTGGCGTTGGTGCCTTGTATTATCACCGCCAATCCAACAGCGCGTATGGGAAATATAGTACAGCCACAACAGCGGAAGATGCTGAAAAGTTTCGCAAAGAGACAATTAGTCGCGACCAAAGGAAAAGAGCATTAGCAGGGGTATCGTCTATCATTTTTGTCTCTTCATTTATATTGCTTTGGCGTGGACGAACTCTTGCCAATACAGATTCTTTAATAATGCCATCAAATGGCGTTGTTTTTACATTATCGCCGGAAATGAATATAGTTTTTCGATGGACATATTGATGTCAAAATTTTGGAGTGCGAAAACTTTGTTTTCGCTATTAATTTATTTGAGGTGTGTTTGGTATGAAAAGATATACTCTAATTATTACCATTATATTTATGTTGACCAATTATTGGATATGGCAGTCGGCTTCTATAGCTCAAGAAGAGGAGCCGAGTGTTCCTCAGAAAGCTAATGTCTTAAAAATTTTGGCAAGAACATACAAATCATTTATTCGGACTATGAAAGCCCGCTTCACCCCTTCGCTTCGCTCCGAGATGGATGTGAATCTGACTAACTCACAGAAGGCGGCGTTGTCGGAACCCACAAAATCAGAGGAGAATCATTCAAACCAAATAATAATAAAAGAGGGGCAAGTTATAAGCATTAGCGGAGATAAAATATACATCAACTTAGGAGCAGCAAACGGCATACAAAAGGGCATGCTTCTGCGGGTATATCGGGATGTTACCCTTACTAACGCGGCAACCTCTGAGGAGATAACCCAAAAGCAAGGTGTCGGCAAGGTGCTGTTAATAGATGTGCAAGAAGATTTGTCCGAAGCCTTTGCCTCGCGTTTTGAGTTAAAAAAGGATATGGAAATACAAGTTGGTGATATGGTAAGTGTAGAACCTGGAAGGTTTAAGCTACAGCAGGGGCAAGCAATACAACCGACAACCAATGTGGCAAGAAAAGGATACGCTTATATCGTCAGCGTAAATGGAGGGAAACTCTACCTTGATATAGTCAATGGAATTCGAGTGGGAACGGAGATAACAATCGTAAAAGAGGCACCCCAGGTAAAACACCCAGTCACCGGAAAACGCCTTAAAATGGGAGCGGACAAAAAAGTACGCGGAAAGTTGGCCGAGCTTAAAGAAAAAATGTCCGTCATTCAACTTCTTTCACCAGAAGAAATTACAAACTTTCAACGGGGCGACTTAATTAAAATAGTCAGGGACGCTTCAGATAGGTAAGCTGCAAAAAGCTCATCACCGTCCTATCATCATTGACAGAACGCTAATTGTTTGCGAGAGCGAGAATTGCCTGGACGATATTCAGATACCGCGCATCGCCCGTATTCTCTTTCAAAACGTCTGGCGCGTATACGTTAAAACCGCGGGCAGCCTTGTTCTGAGAGACGAAAAATATTACATACATAGATGCCTTTGGCGCAACCGCTTCCATTTCATTGTTAGGTTTCAAACTCCAAACATCGTTCTCTTCTAATATCTTAAAAAGTTCATCATACGTTTCCTGGCTTATTTGCTTGGGGGCAAGAGTTACAGTTCCAGCTTTGTCACGCGTTTCATCTATCAGTGTAATGCTGGACTCCAGTTTCTTAATAGTAATGATTCGTTTAGTTTGTGACGATATATCCGTCTCCTCAAAACGGATGTAATCTACGTCTTCTATTTTCTCTCCTGTATTTGGTTCCTCCGTCTTTTCCTCTATTTTGGGCTCTCCTGCTAAGGTCAAAATTGCCTGAATAGCATTGAGATATCTCGTATCATCCGTTCGTTCTTTTAAGGCAAGCGGTGCATATACGCTAAAAACATGCGCCTGGCTATCTTGACGAACCATTACATCATAAGTGAATTCATCGGCGATAGTATCACGCATTTCATAGTTCGATTGCAAATTCCAGACGTCGTTAGTTCCCAGTGTTTGCCAAAGTTGCGTGTATACTTCTTCGGTCAATTCCCAGGTAGAAGTAATTGGCTCATCAGGGTTGGTCGCAACGCCTTTCTTCTTTGTCAGGAAGATGCCCTCTTCCGTCTCTTCTATTGCGATAATGTTCGTTAATCCCGCCAAACCACCGCTGATTTTTAGTGTGACACCCTCTTTTATTCCACCATCAGGAACAATCTCCTGCGCTTGTTCACATCCATTAAAGATAAAAAATACCAGGAGACAAAATAATATATGTAAACGATTGCTGAAGAAACACGATATGAGTTTATTCATAAAAATCCGTTGACCTGATTAAAAAATATACCTTTCCACAGAATATTTTGCGGCTAAAAAACCGAGTTTTTCGGAAAAACTCGGTTTCTATTACCCTAATCTTTTTTGTGGATTGGTATAGCACATAAAAAATTAAACCGGAAGTTGAAATTTATCTAAAGCTAACACTATTAGCAGCCGAATAATAGGATAGTAAACTCAAACACAGGAGATGAATACCGATGACAGAAGGAATTAGTGCGATTAGCGGAGGTGCTGCTTCTGCAGCTTACTATCCAAATACATACAACTCTACAGGTAATTATAATGAGCAAGCGACTGATGCAGTAACCTCAAATGCAAAACCTACTTCGCTAATACAAGGTTCAAACAACACGGTTGTTATGATTAATGGTGAAGATAAAAATGACCCAATGCAGTCACTTGTGGATGCTATTATGGAACTGATGAAACTTAACGCGGCCCTCGAAGTGATTGGTACAGTTTTAGATGTTTCAATGTAATTGCAGAATAAAGATAAAATCAAAGAACGCTCGAATATTTCAAGGTGCGCACCTTAGAAAAATGCCGAGTTTTCACCCGGCTCAACCATGAATAGCCTATACCCGAGCAAATTTGGGCAACCACACTGGGTTGCGCCTACGAATATTTATCAATGTTCGGAGATGTCGATAAAAGAAAATTGACCTACAATTTTTTATCTAACAACAATCATTTTCCGTGTCGCAACAAATTTCCCTGCCCTAATAGTGTAGAAGTACACACCACTGCCCACCCCTTCACCCAAGTCAGTTTTACCGTCCCAATACACCGCTCTATCCTTGCTGGCGTATAATCCAGGTTTTTTTCCACCCAAATCAATTGTTCTCACTATCTTGCCCCTACAATCGTATATCTTCACCATTACAGAAGCATCTGTTGCCAACCAGAATGGCATCCACGTATCTGGATTGAATGGATTGGGATAGTTTTGCCACAGCGCCGACTCTTGGGGGATAAGTTCGCCGCTTGGC
>CAZRLY010000308.1:0-1837 GCA_964601015.1 uncultured bacterium | reverse complement strand
ATGACGCCTACCTACCATTTTACGCGTATCTACTTCGCCATTTGGCGCTGGGTGTAGCGAACTATCAAATATCCTGATAAATATGGTTTCCCTACCCATGCCGCCGCGTCCATCAGTGACTAAGAAAGTATAGTAGTATTTTCGAGCGGATACGGGTGGTCTAACGAGATTTGCCGATGGTGTCCAGGTGAAAGTGCGCGTTGGACGGTCAAAAGTTGCGCCATCACGGATGGTTGCCATTGAATGCGCGAGCGCGTAATAAATCAATTGGTCATTATTTGGGTCAGAAGCAGAAAGTGTTATTTGGAGTTCTTCACCTTCATAAATAGTCTGGTTGCCTATTGCTTCTAATACTGGTGGCATATTAACTGAAGGTGGAATAACGTCTCGAACTGTGATAAGTACGGTTTCTCCAGTCGTGTTGCCATTGCCGTCGTCCACCGTGAATACAACCGTAAAGTTCTTATTTCCTTCGGCGTAGCTGACTGTATTCGATGGTGGCGTCCAATCGAAGGTTTGTCCGACGAAAGTAGCTCCATGATTGGCCGTTTCACCGAGCGTTGCGGAATATGTTAATGCATCACCGTCCGGGTCAACAGCGGATACAGTAATCGTTAGGCACTCTCCTTCGTTGATGGTTTTATTGGTTATATCCGCCGTTACGGGTGGGAGATTGGTGTTGGACACTGTAATTGTTATCGTTTGGCTATCGCTACCATCATTCCCGTCACTTACGGTGAAAGTAAGTTGAAAACTTCTGCTGGTGACAACATTATCGACTATATCCGTCGAAGGAGTCCACTCAAAGAAACCTGTATTGGAATTTATGGTTGCACCGAGGTTCATCGGCTTTCCAGACGCAAAAAATGTTAAAGTATCGCCTTCCGGGTCAAGTGCGGACAATTGTATTTGTAGCGTTTCTCCTTCTGCGATAACTCTGTTGCCAACCGCGTCCAATGTCGGAGATTGGTTCATATCTTCCACTGTAATCGTCACGGTTGTCGTATCCGTACCACCATTTCCGTCGTCAACTGTGAAGGAAACGGTAAAATCTTTAGTTCCCTCTGCTGGTGTGATAGTATCATAAGGCGGAGTCCATCGGAACACGGGAACATTTGGGTCAAAAGTGGCACCCGGTGTGCCACTGACATCTGCGGAGAACGTCAGCGTATCCAAATCAACATCAGTTGCGGTAGGCACTATACCCAGTTCAACGCCTTCTGCTACAGTTTTCGGGTCAATGGACGTCAGGACTGGTGGAGTATTCACATTTAGCACTTTGATGATGACATGCCGGCTAATTGTTAACTCACCATCGCTAACGGTAAATTTAACCTGGTATAGGTTAGATTTACTGGGCGCTGTTACAGCGTTATCCGGCGGAGTCCATTGGTAGTGGCATGGCTCTGTCCCGCCAGCGAATGTTGCACCGAGCGCAGCAGTTTCGCCTAAATCAGCGGAGTATTGTAATGTGTCATTATCCACATCCGTAGCAGAAAGGTTTATTGTCAGCAATTCACCCTTTGTAACCGTCTGTTGTCCGATAGGGGTTAAAACGGGAGATGCGTTTACGTGTTCCACTGTGATGGTTATCGTCTCGCTATCGCTGCCGCCGTTGCTGTCGGTAACGTTGAAGGTGACGGAGAAATCTTTGGTATTTTCCGCTGGCGTCACTGTGGTAAATTCAGGCGTCCATTCAAACAGTTGGTTTTGGAAAGTTGCGCCGGACACAGATGCCAAATCTGCGGAGGATGACAATGCGTCCGCATCACCATCGGTGGCGCTGACGTTTATCCGTAAAGTTTGCTGTTCTTTCACTCTTTTGTCGCCTATGGTC
>CAZRLY010000307.1:0-6293 GCA_964601015.1 uncultured bacterium | reverse complement strand
TTGGTGAACGCGACTATGAACTTATCGAATACAGCTATCACTATCAACGCCTCAACGGATATTTCTTTCGATATGATAAAGTGACGCCAGCAAGGGCGGCGGAATGTAATGAACCCGAATGTCATCTACACGCAAACATTGAAGACATCCGCTTCCCTACTCACTCGACAAATATAGAAGAGATTCTTGAGACGATACAGAGGAACTTCTATCGCTAAAAGTAGGTTTGTAGTGAGCCACGCAACGCGGATGCCTTTTAAGGGCGCGAGTAGTGTCGGAACAGCACTCCGCTTCGGAATGTGGCTGACTATGGACTCTCCATTGACCGATTTGCGCGTGCCACACAGGTTGCCGTCAAAACGTGGAAGAGCGAAGAGTTGACTGGCTGGTATATCTCGAAAAGCGGATTTACACCTGCCGCGGAAAAGGAGTTACAAGAAAACGGTTTTTTTATACTCCACATGGGAACAGGTGAATCAGTTGTTACAACTGTTTGGCCTGCGAACTTTGGCGGCAGAATAGATCCCCCTCCTCTGCCCGGCGAAGTAATCTTCTACCAAACTCTCCGACGCCATGCAAGGCAACCTCCCTATCATTCAGTAGCAATGTTTGCTAACGAGCGCATAAACAGTGGATTTTCAAAAATCTGGAAATATGGAAAGAAAGTGCCTTTTTAGATTGACATTTCTGGGATATACTGCTAAAATTTTAGTCAAATTTGGCATTCCAAAAGGCTACGAATGTGGACGGTGAAGAAATTGACTGAGCAAGCAGTGTTGTTATTTTGCCTTTGAGTATTCCCCAAAGTGGGCATTATGAAATAGATATACGGGCTTTCTCATGCGTGTTATTGTTAATTCCGGTGTCCCGTGTCAATAACGATTTGAGAAAGCTATCCACGATAACGTTATGCGAAAGGAGTGAAAAGTATGCCGATGGTGCAGGTACTCCGCGATGGAGTAATCCAAATCCCTAAAGAAATTAGAGAAGAAGTGGGGATTGAAGAAGGGGACTACATTGATATTGAAATCAACGGCGAAGATACTATAACTCTTCATATCAAAGGACTGGTTGATGAAGACGACTCTTGGTATTGGTCAGGAGAATGGCAGCAGATGGAACGGGAGGCTGATGAAGACATCAAAGCGGGTAGGGTTAAGTCATTCGATAACATTGAATATTTAATCAGAGAGCTCAAAGAATGAAAATCACACGCACTAACCGTTTTAAACGAGCATACAAAAACCTTCCTGAACGGATTCAACGGAGAGAGGAGTTAAAGCGTTTAATGGCTGAACGATTACTGCCAAAACACACCGTCCTGCTACAGAATTATCCAAATCCCTTCAATCCCGATACTTGGCTACCTTACCAACTCACTACTGATGCACCAGTCACTATCAGCATCTACAACACCAAAGGACAGCTTGTTCGCAAACTGCATCTCAGCAATCAGAGGGCTGGTATTTACGGGACCAAAGACGAAGCCGCCTACTGGGATGGCAGGGATAGTTCAGGTGAAAAGGTAGCATCAGGTGTGTATTTCTACACTTTGCAGGCAGGAGAGTTTAGGGCAACGAGAAAGATGGGCATACTCAAATAAATCACTCTGTAAAATGGTTCAAAAGATTATTAACTGGGAGGAGATTTCTATGCGTGAGCAAAAAGTGTTGTATCAGCAAGCAGCAGAATTAATTCAACAACTATCACAGGAAAAGCTACGGATGGCGGTTGACTATCTCACGTATCTTCAAGATAAGGAAGCATGGGAGGCAACTCATGAATTGGCTAACGTTCCAGAAATCGCGGAAAGCTTGAAGCGTGCTGAAGCAGACACAAAAGCAGGACGATTAAGGAGTTGGCAGGATGTTCGACGCGACGTTTGAAGTGCAATTAACTAAGGAAGCCGAGAAACATTATAACGCGCTTGACGTTAAAATGACGCGGCGAGTTAATAAGGCAATTGATATGTTAGTCGAAAATCCATTCTTTGGATCCAACATTGTCAAGCTCAAGGGGCAATATGCAGGGTTATACCGGTACCGTGTCGGCAGTTATAGAATAGTTTATAGTGTTGATAAAACCAATCGTCTGTGTGTGATAAAAGGCATATACCAGCGTGGAGAAGCATATAACTTTAGGTAGGCGTTGGTGAAAAGGCGAAGAGTGTGTGAAACGATGGTGTTTCACACTGGGGTAATTATGCACAAAATCATAATTGAAAAATCTGCGAGACGTTTCCTTGAGCGTCTTGCACAAAAGGATAGGGCGAAAATCATCGCGCTCATTGATAAACTGAAAGAAAATCCTCGTCCCCGCGGGTGCAAAAAACTTTCGGGTCGAGAAGTATACCGTATTCGGTACCGGGATCATCGTATTTTGTATTTTATTGAGGATAGGCTCATGACTGTTTTTGTCACAGAGATTGGACATCGCCGAGACATTTATCGGTAGAAGGAGGTACAAGAATGGCAACGAAAGCTACTCCATCTGTGCAATTCATTAAAGAAGGCGACATGAAAAAATTTGTGGTATTACGGATGGAAGACTATCAGCATCTCCTCGAACGTATAGAGGACTTAGAGGATTTAGTGAGTATTTTGGAAGCAAAATTAAGGGCGAAACCTGAAGATTATGAGGAGTGGGATGTTGTTAGGAGAGAAATTGCCTGAATTAAAATGAAAACGTTGTTTGTCGCACTACTTCAATTTATCATAATAAATCTCGTCAGTTTTTCTGGCGGGACAGAGCCGCGCCGCTACTACGCTGAAGAAAGCCCGTTTGGTTTTCTCAACGACAATCGCAGTGTCAGGGCGGCGGGTATGGGGAATGCTTTTGTAGCAGTGGCAGACGATGGTTCAGCGGTACACATCAACAGCGCTGGAATTGGTCAGGTCAATCGGCGGCATTTTTTGATATTTCGCCCGATTGATGCAGAACTTAGACGCGGAGGCTTGCTCGGATACATACAACCACTGCAATCAGATAGTTCCCTTGGCGGCAGCGCAGTATTCAGTCAACGTGATGGTGGCGGCCGAAACTTGCTTTTTACAGCATCTTACGCTCGGTTGATTGAAGATTCGGATGGCAACGAATTCTTTTTAGGACTAAGTGCCAAGGGATTCAGTCGCAGGTTGGGTGCAGATAAATCTGACGGCTTATGTTTTGACATCGGCGTTTTAAACCGTCCAGTCTGGGCGTCAATAGCGTTGGGCGCATCCATTCAGAATATTGGCCCTCGCGTCCAGTTTAAGGGACAAAATGAAAAGTTGCCGCTTAATATTCGGGTTGGCACAGC
Organism: uncultured bacterium; assembly: GCA_964601015.1. Classification (GTDB taxonomy): domain Bacteria; phylum Poribacteria; class WGA-4E; order DTYX01; family CAZRLY01; genus CAZRLY01. The sequence continues at coordinate 2,995 of CAZRLY010000307.1, read as the reverse complement.
TTATTTTTCGCAATTGGCAAACCAACCGTTCATTGTTTCCACAGAGGTGAGAAAGGCGAGCAACAGCCAGTTGCAATTTGCTCTGGGCACCGAAATCCCTATCAACCATCTCATCGTCAGGGCTGGATACAACTCGCATGTAGGAGGCGGGAAGCGGGAACTTTCCCTTGGCGCTGGCATCCATCAAAAAGGAGCAGCTTTGGATTACGTCCTTCTGCGAGATTTAGAAACAGGGGTTATTGAACACCAGATTAGCTTGTCAGCTTACATTGAGAATCGCCAGACGCCACACGTAACAGACGCGAAAACTGAGAATACGGCGGTAGCGTCAAAACCCGAAGGTACAGCACCACAATCGTTGAATACATCTAACACCTCTGGCAAAACAGATTTTGTTAAGATACTTGTAAATCCAAATACTATCTCACCTAACAACGATGGATTGTACGACGAAGCGATTATCAGCGTACAGAAAAAACATCACAGGGCAAACATCGCCATCTCCGGCTGGAAACTGGGTATTTACGAAACCGTTAATCAGGCCAAGTCGTTTCTTATCAAAAGTTTTGCAGGAATGGGCGATGTCCCGCGCGCATTGTACTGGAACGGGCAAAATAGATTCGAGCAAAGGGCGAAAGACGGTGTCTATTATGTGCAGTTGTTCTTAATAACTCAAGAAGGACATCCCGCAACGAAACAGGCGGTAGTTCATCTCTTGAGCAACAGGGAAACCATTGTCGTCGATACCAAAGGCCCAGAATCGGACGTTCAAGCAAAACCTCCGGTATTCTACATCTCCCCAGGCGAACCAGACAAAACTACATTCACTGCAAAGTTGCTCCGCTCTGATATGGTACAAGATTGGATTTTATCAATATACGATGAAAACGGCAAGGTGGTGAAGCAATTTAACAGTTCTCGGAACGAAGTGGAGAGGCGAAGCGGTTTTTCAGGTTCAGCCCGTAAGAAAAACTGGGATTGGGACGGTGTTGGAGATAATGGGAACCACCTTGGAGAGGGGAAATATATTTACGTTTTGACACTTATCGACAGTGTCGCCAATAGTAGCTCAACACCACCCAGAGTGGTTGAAATCAAAACATTTACCCCCGTTAGACAAGTACAAAAGACTTCTCAATCGGATGATGAAGGGTTTCCTGAATTTCAGGTCAATTGCTTCCCATCTACCTTCATTCCCTGGTCAATTACCTCTATCACACCCGAAGACGATGACGCGATAGACGCGCACACAACTTTCACCGTCAAATCAACCAAAGTAAATGTGGGGAAAACAAAAAACTGGCGCTCTCACCTTGTCATCTACGATAGCTCTGGAAAACCTGTGATGGATTTTCCTATCAATCAACTTTCCGTCAAAACTAAATGGGATGGCAGAGATAAAAGCGGTTCCTTGCTCCCTTTAGGAAATTATACATTCTTAGTGGAAAGCATCGGAAGGAAGGGGCAAAAAATATCCACTCCGCCGCAGATTGTGAGCATCCGTGAGAGAGAAAATATCATAGATAAGATTGTAATTTCATCGGACGTGATGTTCGATTTTGCAAACGCCAGAATTAAACCTGTTGCTTATGACGCCCTGAAACACGCTGCTAACGCAATACGAGCACATCCTAATTCGGAAGTTAGAATTGAAGGGCATACCTGTGATATGGGCAGCGATGTATACAATATAAAACTGTCAACGGAAAGAGCAGCCAGTGTCTATGAATACCTCGTTAAAGAGGAAAACATCCCCAAAGATAGGTTGTCGGTTATGGGATATGGCGAATCTCGCCCGATTGTGCCAAACGACAGCGAAGAAAATCGGCAGAAAAACCGCAGGGTGGAAATAATTATCACAACGAACGAATAATGACGGGATACATAGAAACCAAGTTTTTCCGACAAAAACTTGGTTTTTGACCCAGCGAGGAAGATAAACTATGCTGAGAAATTTATTACTTTTCACAGTCCTGTTTCTCTTCATTTTGGACGCGTGGGCGGAACCAACTGCGTTTGAAATTCCCCTGAGAAATGGGCAAAAACTCACAATTACAATACAAGATGATACGACTAAATGCGTTATAGAGCTAAACCCGATTAAACCGGCGATAAGATGCGCTCCGCTTGAGTTGTCAGAGGACAGATCAGAATTGACTCTAAATCTCTATGGAATACAGATACTTTCAAAGGAAATACCTCCCAGAGCTGTAGAGACGGATACCATAACAACTATCAGGGTACGACAGAAACCGGGTTTGCGTCCATTGCTTCAAGTAATTTTTACCCTTAGGAATCAAGGACAGTTGAAGCCCTTAGAACGCACATCAGAAAAGGTGATTGTGACTTTCATGAAGGGAATCCAGCCATCCTCCAGCGTCCCAATTGCAGTTCCACTTCGCACTACTACGCAACCGGCTGATATTGGTTCTCCCTTCTATGATGATGACATACTGGATATTATGGTATTTTGGCATAATGGTGAGTTCAGACGTGACACAGTGTATGTTAAAAATGGACGAATCTCGTACAGGGAACTCGGGACGGTAAACGTCGCTGGAAAAAACCCCCGTCAGATAGATGCGTTGCTTTCAGAACAGTTAAAACAGTATCTTGTAAACTACGATGTCGTTGTCATGCTCAAAGACCAAATGTTGCAACTAAATAAAACCGTCGGTATCGCAGGCGAAGTGTATTCGGCACCGCTGTCGTCAGTTTATCCGCGAAAAGGCCCGGGCGAATATCCCTGGAGTGAAAATCTCAGCTTACTCAATTTCATTGACTCCTCGGGTGGCTTGACGAATAAAGCGGATTTGAGAAATGTCAAGATAATACATAGAAATGGGCAGGTTATTCAAGTGGATATCCAAGAAATGCGAAACGATAACTTAAAATTGCAACCGAATGATTTAGTATATATCCCTGCTCGAATTGAAGCAGATGAGCAGTCGGTTGTAGTATACGGGTTGGTCAAAAAACCGGGTACCAAAAAGAT
>CAZRLY010000306.1:0-6365 GCA_964601015.1 uncultured bacterium | reverse complement strand
AGAAATCGCTATCGTCCGCAAACGCTACGCGCCTTCGGAGGATGATATGGAAAACAACAACCTGCTTCCCGCAGAACTAAACCGCGCACCTGACCACAACCGCGATAGCATCTCCGAAAACAACATGGATATAGTTGGCAGAGTACGAGCTACCGATACTATCTTTGAGGATACAACCATCTTTTCTGACATTGACATGACTCAGGGCAATTTTGACCCAACCGGCGTTCGTTACTACTACGCTGTCGTTCCTGTAAGCGAATTTGGCATCATGGGCAATCCTTCCATCGCCGAAGATGGCATCACGCCCGTTCCCACTTCAGGGACAGCCGCCCCAACATTCTTTATCCATACAAAAGAGAAGACGCTCGGTGAGTGGGCAGTGGAAGTCATTTCATCGCAACAATTGCATGCGCCGCCAAAACTAACCTGCACGTTGCCAAATGGTAAGAAGATAAATGTAGACGTGTCTCGCAAAGAATCTTCCCCCGTTAATGGGGCGGAGATGTGGGAAGGACGATTGATGTTAAATTCTTTCCCTCCAAAAGGCACGTATGTTTTTTCCATCTCCGGTCGAAATTTGCAGGATATAGTCGGCAGGATAATCATCTCAGGGCGAACGTTCACTTACAAAAAAATCCAGCGAAGGATGTTTGTAACCCCAAACCCGTTTCGCATGTCAAGAGACAAATACATGAAATTCTCCCCACGCGGGATGAGAATCCACATTTACAACATGCGCTGGGAACTCATCAAAGAACTTGACGAAAATTCCGAGTGGGATAGAACCAACAGTCGCGGTGAAAAAGTACGCAGTGGAATCTACTTCTACGTGGCGGAGGATGAAAATGGATTCAGGCAAACGGGGAAGATTGTCGTCAGATGGTAATCCGGAGTGCAAAAATCAACGTAGCGGCAGACCAATGTGTCTGCCTTTTTTCAATAAGTGAAAGGAGACATTATGAGACCAAATTTTTTCGCAACGCTTTTGCTCATTATATGTTTCATCGGTTGTGGAGAAAACGGAATTTTTGACGTTGACTGGGACGAAACACCACCGGAAAAACCGTCAGGACTATCGGTTTTGGAATTTCCCACAAAGAACGGTTCAGCGTGGGAATATGTTGATGCGGCGGGAAAGACGTATACCTTGAATATAGACGGTATTAAGAGCATAAACGGCGTTACCAACCGCATATTAGAAAATACTGCGGGGAAGGAAAATGCCCCAGAAGGAGAATCAGCGGAAGCGGACAAGAAAGTCGCCATCGCAGATTTCTACGCGGCTAACGCTTTATATTTCCGTTTCAAAGGGGTGTTTGTTCCAGAGCCATTTCCCATAAGCGCTACCTACTTCGTTAAAACAGCAGATTCCTACATAGAAAGCGCTTTCGATGCTTACATAGAATTCTGGGAAGAGCCGATTTGGCATCTAAAACATTTTCCCACAGGCAAACTGTGGGAGTTTCCGCTTCAAGTTGACGCCGAATGGGAAGTATTTCAAAATGCTTTCCCGGAGATTATGACGAAGCGGAAAGTCGTCGAGGATAAAGTTAAGGTGACGGTTCCAGCGGGCACCTACGATAATGCCTACCTTGTGGAAGAACACGCTTTTAGCGGAGGTGGACAACCGATGCTGGAGAAACCGAACAGATATTGGGTAGTGCCAGATGTGGGCGTTGTCAAGTACGAATACACCGATTTTACGTCGACACCAGAAGCGGAGATTAAAGTCTACGAGCTTAATGAAGTGAGCATTCCGTAGACACTGCGGATTTTCAGTGCCTTACATTGTAGATTTAGACAGCGTCGAGCTTTATCGGATGGGCTTCATCCGACGCTTGAAAGCGAAACAGGCGAGGCAAAGCCTACGCTTTTAGCTTTCTCGCCTGTTTTTATAAATTTAGTCAATTTAGTCATTTTAGTCAATTTAGTCAATTTTTAACTGAGGGGGAGAAACATGGAAACTTTTCAAAAAAATGTTTCAGCAAACTTCGCAGATTGTGTTTATAACCATCACGTTGAGATAGAAGACGGATGCGCGCAATTGGTAAATCGCCTGCTCATCTGTGATGAACTTGGTGGTATCACCGGCCGCACCTTTGAGGTTGTACAGGGTAGTGTGCTGGCGAAAAAGATTTTCCTGCTTGATTCAGCAAAAGTAGAGACTGCTGAATTGGTCATTCGGATTGAGGGTACTGCCCTTTTGCTGGTAAAGGTCAACGGAAATACAATCGAACACCAAGCGACGAAGGAGAACGTATCATTTCAGGGAAAAGTGGAGGGCTACTGGTCAAGCGGTTGGGAGATAGTGTCTGTCCCCGTTGAGTATCTCAGAGAGGGTGAAAATGAGGTGATTCTGCAAGCTGGGGGAGATGAAGGTTGGAAGTTATACATCGACAATGGGCTGGGTTTTGGTAGGAGCGCTAAGAGCATTGATGAAGGCAAAACGTGGACGACGTATCCGCTTGGACGGAATGATTTTTGTCAGGGCGAGTACGTGATGCGTTTGAATCTGAAACAACACGCGCCTTCGGGTTGGATTGAGTCGCCGGTTGTTGATGTATTGGCGGGAGAAGGTGTGATTGCGCCGAGCGCTAAGGTCAACAATTTCACGCTGGATGTAGACGCAGACTGCCCGGAGGGGACAGATATTGAAATCCTTTGGCGTAGCGGAAGCACTCCTGCTTACCGGCCGGATACTTGGGATTCTTGGCAACCTTTTGCGAAAACGGATGAACCTGAGGGGGAAATACAACTTCAGTCGAGGAAAACTCCGAGCGTTTGTCGATTTTTCCAATGGCGGGCTGTGTTGAATACGGACAATCCAAAACGTACGCCGACGCTCAAAAATGTCCGTATCAACGCTGAATTGGAGGTATCGCAGAGGGCGAAGCCGACGGTTATTGACATTAAAAATGAGCGGATAGTATACCCTTCGTATACGTTTGCACATCAATTATCCGATGAACCGCGTTTGAAAATACTTAGGGAACGCTGGCGATTGGAGCATGTCATACAAGCCGGCAAGACGGAATGTGAGAAGATTTTGCGGCTGAAGCGATGGGTACGCCAACAGTGGGAAAACGGCTGGGATAGCGGAGCGCTACGATTTGTGCCGCCGTGGGATGCTATGGTAGTGCTGGAATTGGCTGGACAAAAACTCTCCCTTGGGATGTGTACTCACTATTCCAGCACATTTGTTCAGTGTTGTCTGGCGGTTGGCATTCCAGCGCGCGTCACCATCATCTCCTGTCACTGTGTTGCCGAGGTATGGTCAAACGAATACAAAAAATGGATGTTGATGGACGCAGGATGCGATACCGATGACGGACGAAAGGGAACGCGCCACTTTGAACGAAACGGAATACCCATGAGCGCATTGGAGTTGCACCAAACTTACGTGAACGATGATTACGACGGAGTTGTGGAAAAAAATGACCCGGAGAAATTCGGCGGTAATCTCAAAGACAATATCAACCTGTACCGACAGTTCTGCGCCACTAAACGCAACAATTTTCTTACATCTCTGCTGCCTGAAGAACCGGAACACGGCGCTGCTTCCTACACTTATGATGGGCATACGTGGTATCGTTCAGGTGTTCAACCGCTGCCTCAATTCTCCCAAACATCACTCAGAGAGGGCGATTTCCATTGGACGTTGAATCAAACGGTGATTCACCTACAACAGGGAGGAACGCCAAATGCGCTGGAGGTGCTGCTGGATACGGTAACTCCAAATTTTGAGACATATCTTGTGCAGTTCGATGATGGCGAGTGGGAAGAGAAACCCGAAGCGTTTGTCTGGAGTCTGCACGACGGGAAAAACATATTATGTGCAAAGACCAAAAATGCTTTTGGAGTTTCAGGTATCGAAAGTTTTGTAACCCTCGAAGTACGTTAATCAGTGATAGAAAGGGGGAAACCACATGGCGATTGATAACCTACAATCGGAAATTGAATCTGTGTTACGTCCTATCCACCGCAGATTAGACACTCTGGAGAAACAGTTGAGTGCAATGCAAGGATTAATAAACCAGCCTGCTCTGCGAGAGCTAATAAGACTTAACGACGTTTCTCTTGAGCAAGCAAAAGCACAAATAGAGGAGTTGTTTAGTAACTCAACAGATAGCTTGCATTATTCCGACATCGTAGAGCAGCTAAGTATTGATGTAAAGTTGGTTGAATCAATTTGCGATGAGTTATTGGATGAAGGAAAGATAAAATACGGATTTAAGGGCCCACGAGCAATAACCCGACATCCAAAGTCAAGTCCTTGGAGAAAGTTCGCAGGTATATTCGCAGTTGACCCGGATTTTGATGATGTTGTAAAGGAAATGGAGGCTTATAGAAAGGAGGGTTTGTAATGCGACAAATATTAGTTACGCTATTCATTCTGGCATTGATTGGCTGTGCCGCACAGCGAGAGCCAGGATATACTACGTCTGAGCCAGACTCTCAAACTTCTGATTTAGATAAACGGGCAAAGGATTTTCACAGCAAGATAGCAGGAACGCGTCCGGTTATTGACCAAGCGGCATTTCTCCAATATTATCGCAGCCGGGCGATTGAATTAAAACGTTCTGGTCGAGTCAAGATGAGTAAAGACAAAATGGCGCAACAAGCAACACAGCTATTTCGTAAATTAGACCGAAATCATGACAAGAAAATTGCTGAGGCAGAATTAAGGTTTGCGCTTGCACATAGAGCGCGGGAGCGCAAAAAGATTCGTCATATTAATCCCCGAGAGTGGAATTTGTTAGACGATGCTTTTTAGAAGTTCGCAGGCTAAGATTCTATCTTGGTTTATATCAAATGTCCTAAGTTAAAACTTGGCACACAAGCGACTTGATTATTCAAGGAGATTGTAAAAAGTAGCAATTTTACTATTACTCTTTACTTTTTACTCCCTGCAAATTCACAAATTTGGTCTGCAAGTATACCTGCCCATTTCCCACTTCCGAAGGGAGGGGTTGCAAATTGATAAAAAGACCGAGGGGAGCAAAGAAATCAGATTTTGATACGTTACAACATTTAGCCTCAATTGTATTTCGCGAAACTTTGGTGCAGGAATATCCGCAGTTGTTCAACGAGGATAACCTTGAAAATTGCCGCGTGATTTTGGACGATGGAAAAGTAGTATCCCATGTCGGAATGACCGAACAGGGGGCGTCGATAATGGGCTGTCAGGTTAGCGTTGCGTGTATTGGCGGCGTCGGCACACTCAAAGAATACCGCAATCGTGGCTTTGCGACGCGGCTTTTCGCTGACGCCTGTGAGAAGGCGTTGAGGGATGGGATGGACATTATGATAGTATCCGGCGATAGGGGAATATATCGTCGCGGCGGTTGTCGGCGGGTGGGGAACGATTTTGATGTAACGGTCAAACGGGAACACCTGTCGTCCTTTGACGCCGCCGAATTTGCCCTCCAACTGTGTACTAAAGCCGACATCCCCGAAATCTCCGCGATTTACCGGCTGGAATCTGTGCGCTTTCACAGGCGTCGGGAAGATTACGAACGGGCATTTGACGGCATGGTGATGAACAGATATTCTGACTTTCTGATGGTGAAGAAGGTAGGTTCTACGCGCGGCTACGTCATCATACAACGCCCGGGTAAGCAGGGAGATAGCGTGCGACTTGCTGAGTATGCAGGCGAACGGGCGAGCATCGTCGCCATACTTGGTCAACTTATCCGACGTTACGAACTGGGAGGCTTGCATGTTCACGTTTCGGGTTGTGATAATGTGATGAAGGACTTATTGGAAGAGAAAGGCTTCAAACTTAGTGTTAGCCATTCTTCCGGCACCGTGCGCATTGTCAACTTTGTGCAGCTTATGAACAGGATGCGCCCGTATTTTGAAGAGATATTAGGCTACAAAAAGGCTGGACTGCTTCGCTTCAGCGAGGGGGAGGGGGCATTCAAAATTATGTACGCCGAACAGACTGTTTCCATCCCGGACAGAGGCGCGCTTGCACATTTCCTGTTTGGCACTCAGGAGGAGGTTTCAGGCGATTGGCTCGCTAACGCAGGCGAAATAGCCGGGGTACTCAGGGAGGTACTTCCTATACAGGCTTTCTGGTATGGAATTAATTATATCTAAGAGCATAACGATTTGGAAGGAGGATAAAAACCTATCCGAAAAATGTAATCCTCGTAGACTCACTATGGTGGCAACCTACCCAACATTTCATCTATTTTGGGGGAGACAAGCCTTCTCAAAGGCGGAAGTGGGAAGTCGGAAGTCGGAAGGAAAAATATTCTCAATCCTTCCGACTTCCGAAAAGTGTAGGCAAAGCCAGTAATCCTCGTAGACTCACTATGTCAAGGTAAAAATACTTTTCAGAAATGTTTCTCTTAGGA
>CAZRLY010000305.1:0-6370 GCA_964601015.1 uncultured bacterium | reverse complement strand
TGGTCGTATCGCTACGAACATAGGCTACGAGGGGATTATCAAATAATATGTGATAGTACACAATTTACACTAAGAATCTCTAATCTTTACCCCAAATTCTTATCCCGAATTCACGTTTTCTATCACTTTTGTAAGAACGAATTTGTAGTAAATAATGATGAGAATGATATTTACCAATGTAATCAGCACAACAATAAAGGTATAAATCATTCCCCATGAAACTTTAATCTTTCGAATTTTCCGAGTGTACTCAAAGCCTTCGTACTGCTTAACTAACTCGGGTGGGAAAAGGTATCCACATCTCTCTTCCTTTTGTTTTCTAATAAACTCTTTTACGAAAAACTCCTCTATGCCTCTTAGGCTCCTTAGTCTCTGAGAATTATAATGTTCAAGCATCCATATCATCAGCCGCCAAATTAGCAACGGCAATACCGATATTAGAAACACTGCAACAAGCTCTCCTATTGAATGTCTAGTAGTAGATAACAGGTATTCTTTGGCCAGATACCCTTGTATAGCCAAGGTTACTGGTATAAATATACCGGTTATTGTCCATGCTATTTTATGAGACTCCCAGAGGCTTGCATGTAGGTTGCGGTAATTAAACCTCAAAAATTCCAAGCTTGATTCTTCCACTTGTTTTGCCTCCTTTCCTAATATTCTCAGGGTTGTATACCGCGCTCGCGGTAAATATCACGGTGCTTCAGAAGCCACTACAACGCACTATTTTCATCATCACCGCGTCCTGCCCATCAAAATGCAGGCTTATTCCGTTTTGCAAATCCTTGCGCGTCCACAGATATTCCCCGCCGTGATTTAAAGAAATATAGAGCAGGATTTCGTTTTCTGTTGATACATGCAATTCCGCTTCCGAACCCATGTCATCCGTTGACGCATAATTTCTGATTCCCGCCTGGCTTAGTATCCCATCTAGCATATCATCGCCTGCCTTATCCAGCCAGAAACCAAGCGTTATCAACTTGCACTTGCCATGAGGCGTGATGTAGCCGCAGGGCGGCCAGATGGGGTTGTCCCTACTCTTGCACTTTGCCAAAACGTCGCCCACAGCGTTATAGGTTGTAACGTTTCCGCTGTATTTCACAGTGCCGTAAGCTTCTGAAATCTAACATTTTCGGGCTAAGAAACGAATCACTATATCAATCAAAGTCTGCTATTGACGTTAAGTAATCGTAGCTTTGTTGAGCGGCTTCCGCTGGACTCATGATGTCGCTGAATGCCTGGTGGACTGTCACATAGCCATCGTATCCTATCGCCGCCAAACCTTCAAAGACTTGCTCGAAGTTGATGTCGCCTTTGTCCTGAAGACGAATTGGCTCGTAGCGCACATCTCCTTGAATCCACGTATTAATGACAGCGCGTCCGTTATCAGTTTTTAGATGGTTTTGAAGGTAGACGTTGAAAACATACGGAGCGAGTCGTTTTATCGTTTCAACGCCGTAGTCTTGACCACAAAGGTCAAGATTGGCGGGTTCGTAGATAAGTCCAAAATTTTCCCTGTTTACCTGCTTGAGCGTTTCCAGCGAGCCATCGACAGTCTCAAATGGACTGCGTGTGTGAGACTGATGGGCTAAACGGATGCCACGTTCACGTGCTTGGTCAGACGCCCGTTGAGCCCATTTTATATCCTCATGCTTCTTCATCGCAATCCTAATCAGGGAAGCGCCGAACTTTTCCGCGAAATCAAGATATGGCTCAATGTTGCGCAAAGCCAAAGGGCCTTTTTCATTATTCATCGGGATATTCAAATCGCCCGTTACCATAGAGACAGCGAGCCCCAGATTATCCAGCATCTCGCGCATGGTTTTGATGGTTTGTGGTGGTGTGTAAATTCCCGCTTGTGAAGCGCGCATACAGAGAACACGGTATCCTATTCGCTTGGCCAATTGAGCTAACTCTGTAAATGACATTAGCGTTTTTTCCTTTGAACCGGGTGCCTCGGCTATTCTTACTGAAAGTGAAAGTTTCATCGAAATCCTCCTTTGGAGCATCGCACAGTGTAACATAAGTCCGAAATCTTTGACAACTGAAAAAATTCGCTGTTACGTTTTTGACTTCGTTGTGTCTAAATTAATAATGCAAAAGTATAAGGAATTTTGTCATGGATATAGACGTTTCGCTAGTATACGCGTGCCAGCGCGGCGATAGGATGGCGTTTCGAGAAATCTATCAATCGTGCCGCGAACCGATGTATAGACTTGCATACCGTTTCACTAAAGATGCAGAAATCGCTCAAGATTTGACGCAGGAAATCTTCATCAAAGTCTTTGAGAAGATTGGCAGTTTTCGCTGTGAATCAGCGTTTTCTACATGGTTGTATCGTTTAGCGACGAACTTGTGTTTGAATTACCAGCGCAAAGCAAAGCCGGTGGAGGAGAATATCGACGAGATGGAAGGCGAACTCGTCGATTTGACTGCGAATCCCGCGAAAACGCTTGAACGAAAGGAATTGAGCCAGCAACTCGAAAAGGCTATAGTGGCGTTGCCAGACAATCTACGCGTCGTATTTATATTAGTGGCTGTCGAAGATACATCATACGCAGAAGCGGCGAATATTCTCGGTTTAAAAGTGGAAGCGGTGCGAATGCGAATGTCGCGGGCGCGGCAAAAACTTAAAGAACATCTGCGAGCCTATTTGGAGGTATAGATAAAATGATCTGTCAAGATTACTGTGAATTGTTGTCGGCGTTGATGGATGATGAATTATCGTCGTTGGAAGAGCGCTTGCTGCATGAACATCTGGACAACTGCGAGGAATGCCGCGCAGAACACCGCCGTATGCTCAGAATGCAGGAATCGGTGCAAAAGCTAAATGTACCCGAAGTACCGGAGAATTTGTGGGAAGGAATTCAGAAGCGGTTGAGTCGTCCTAAAGAAACGCAGTACAGGCGAAATGGAAAGATTGTTGCATACCCAACTGTACGGAGACGGTTGACCAGAATTGGAAGAGTATACGAGGAGGAACATATTCGTTTGAACTTCAAAAGCCCTGCCAGCAGGGCAGGGAGTAGGGTAAGCTAACAAGAGCTTACACAATATGGTGAGAGATTAAATACGAACGTTAAGAAAGATGGACAAGGAAAGGAGGAAAATCATGGCTCAATACAAGATTCAGCCGCCTGTCATCACACTCAAACAGTTAGATGAACCACCCTTTGAAGTGGAGTGCAGCGAATTTCTGTTCGGGTTTGTTGTACCTGAGCTCGGTCAGGAAAGTTGGGCTGCCGCTTATGAATATCCCGGCCCAAAATTCTGGGAACGCCGCGAACGCAAGGTAAAACGCAAAGCCCGTGTCCATGATGTTGAATGCTTTGAAATTCAGAACCGCGCTTACGATGCGGAAGGGAATCTGGTCAGCGAAAGTGCGAATTTCGCCAAAATTGACCGCGGCTATTCGCGGGATTATGCTTTCTTGTATGCAGAGGGGGAGAACATCCGCATCTACACATGGAAAGACAACGGTTTCAACGAGGATTGGAATTATGACCCGGGAACACCGATACGCATCGCGGACGTTGGCAGATGGCGTTTTTTAGACAACCAGCATTTTACGGATGGGAGTCCTACTCCCACGTCGCCGGAGGTGAATACCAACGGCGCGGGACTGTGGGAGGTACATATCGGTAAGGTGGTACACCGCTGCCTCCGTGTGCTGGAGCCAGGAAAGAGCGCCAAGGACACCATGGTGGAGAATTTTGTGGATTGTCATGGGCGTATGATGCTTGGGCGGCGATACAACGGCAGTCGCTGGGCCTACGGTACTAAACGCACCCTCGTGGACGGCAAACCACGCGAATGGACGGAACTGCTCCCAGACGCCCCACGGATGTATTACAACAACATCTGCTTTGTACTCTGGGATTTCTCGATTCCAGATATCGCCCTGGTTACTGATGATGCTTGACCGGGGTAAAAAAACTTCGGCAGGTAAGTAATTGGATAGTTGGGTAATTGGGTGATTGCTTAGTTTCCCAATTACCCAATTTCCAGCTACTTCTTTTGGTCGGGGAACGGTGCGCGGATGTCGTATCGACCGGGTACGAGTACGGGGAGTGTGCCGTCTTCTACCATCAGGTCAAGCGGGTTCTCTCTGGTTTCCATCGGCATTTTGACAACGTCTTTGATTCGGAGTGACTCGTAGATAGCCATCATGAGTTCCATCGTTATGGCGGCTTGTCTGCCGCTGCTACGGTGTTCTTCGATTTTGCCATCCATCCAGTCTATGAACTCCTGGAATTGATTCCCATTCCCGCGAGGTTGTACGATTTGCCAATCGCTTTCTTTGTTGTTTAACACCATTATGGTTCCGCCTTCGCCGCGTTTGAGTTGCCCTTCGGTGCCGTAGACAACATCTCCTCTGACGCCCGGTCCAGGCAAATCACTTTCGTAGATGCCTCGTATCCCGCCTTCAAAGCAAATCAACCCCATGCACAAATCCTCGCAACGGACGCGGCGTTCCCATTTGTCGGTTTTGCGTGAAGTTTGTCCGATAACCCATAGCGGCATCGGGTCAACGAGAATGTACCTCATCTCGTCGATTTCGTGGGTGCCACGGTTCAACAACCCTTGTCCGTCACGCCTAATCATTATCGTGGGTTGTCCGATGGCACCTTCCTGAATTAGCCTGCGAGCCTCTGTGTTCTGGGAGCTAAAACGGCGTTGGTGTCCGATTGCGAGTTTTGCGCCGTTCTTTTCACAAGCCGCTAACATATCCCTGGCTTCTCCCACGTTGGCACACATCGGCTTTTCGCCGAAAATGCCCTTGATGCCGGCTTCTGCGGCAGCGACGGTAATTTCTGCTCGGACGCTCTGCCACGTTGTGATGCTGACGATGTCCAAATCCTCTTTCTCGAACATCTCGTTATAGTCCGTATACGCTCTGGCGGAGTGTTTTTCAGCGAGTGCTTTCGCCGATTCTTCGCGCATGTCCATTGTTGCTACAACTTTTGACCTTAAATTGGATGAAAAAGCGTTTGCATGCGAACCACCCATACCACCGCAACCGATAATGGCTACTTTGTAAATCTTTTCTTCTGACATGATAGATTGTTCTCCTTTCAAGCTAACTAGCGTAGCTAAAAAATTGCCCGTTAGTCCCGTGTTCCTGTTTATTTCCTTTGTATTCCGGCTTCTGCGAAGGCACGCGACAATGTTGCGTAAGATAGCATTGCCGCCTCATAAGGGTTATAATCTGGACGGCGCTGTACCATCACGCTAACTTCGACGCTGATGAATTTGTCGTAGCCGTGTTCTTGCATTGACTTCAGGTAGCGCACATAGTCGAAGTCGCCTTCGCCCGGAATAAGAAATTCGTAGTTGGGGTAATGCCCACGTTGGTCTTTTACGTGGGTATGTTCAGTGTGTTGTGCAAGAGCAGCGACAGTTTCTTCGATGGTAAACCCCATGATGTCGAAGTGGCTTATATCAAAATTGACCTTTAGCGACGGCGAATCAACCAAATCCAGAAGTTGTAACATTTTCTCTGGTGTGTCAATCGCCGCGCCGACATGCGGTTCCATTGCGATTAGGACGCCACGTTTCTCCGCGTATTCCAACAACTCCATCGTCCGTTCCGCTAAGAAATCACGTACGTCCTCCCATTTATCGCTGCTTCCGCCCGGAGTTGTATTTACGGCGGGCACGTTTTCTCCTTGAGCCAATTCCACCGCTAAATCGACAGCGCCCTTCAGTCGCGCCATATTCTCAGCGTGTGCTTGGGGAGTTTTGGAAAGAAGGCTGGAGTGAGCCGCGATAGCGGAAAGCCCAAGGCGATATTCTGAAAATAACCGCCGAATGCGTTTTCGTTCGGCAGTATCCAATGTGCTTAGTTCCGTTGTATATCCGGGGATAACCGTCAATTCCACACCGTCGAAACCTAAATCTGCTAAATGCTTTAGTGTTTCGTCTATGGGAACCGTCGGCATTCCCCATGTGCTGTAACCAAGTTTCATAAAAACCGGCGACGGAAACCCCCGTATCCAGACTGGGGAGGAAGTCGCCTTCCCCTTTTTTTGCTTGACAAATTAATGTCAGTATGAGATAATATAAACATGATTCGCCCAAGACAAGTACGATTAAAACTCAGTAAATTTCAATTCCAATACTGCCAACAACTGTCAGAGGAATCAGCCAAAGTCTGGAATGCCGCCAAAAACTTCTTTTGGCGAACATACCGTAAGAAAGGTGTATGGCTCTCCGAAGGTTCCTTAAAGCGATATACCAAGCAGCGATTTGCTCTGCATTCTGATTCAGTCCAAGCTGTTGTTGAAAAGTTCTGTTCTAACCTAAAAGCCGCCCATGAACTCCGCAAAGAGAATCCCGACATTCGTTACCCATACAAGAACAAAAGTTG
>CAZRLY010000304.1:0-6390 GCA_964601015.1 uncultured bacterium | reverse complement strand
AGGCATTTGTCACGCATAATTTTCAAGAAAAATATGTTATGTTGATGCGTATGGTTACCTCCCCCCAAACCCCCAAACCCCTTTCAATCTTCAATCCACTCACTTGCCCATACAACAACGTTTGTATTTCTTCCCGCTTCCGCATGGGCACGGAGAATTTCTACCAAATTTGGTTTTTATTGTTGTAGGTTCTGTGCGTGTTGTTTTCGCAGGTAGTTTGATGTCCGCAGCACTGATAGTGCTTGTAAACTGCTCTCCACGGCGTTCAGCGAGAATTTGCCTGCTCAACCTTAGAAATCGCTCATTGCTGTATTCAAACAGTCTTTTGTAGGATGAGCAGAAATAGCTCGGACGCGAAACATCATCTTGCAACGCTGTTCTGTCTTTCGGACAGCCGCCGTTGCAAAGCGATAGCCACTGACATTGGAGGCATTTTTGAACGTGTTGAGATTTTCTCTCCCTAAACTCGTTGAATTTTGTGCTTGCAACAATCTCCTTCAGCGGGGTTTCCATGAGGTTGCCCAGAAACCAGTCGGGTTCGACGAAGAAATCGCAAGCGTATACGTCGCCGTTGTATTCCACCACAACGTAATCGCCGCAATTTTTGCGGAACACACAGCAAGGCTGTTCTTCGCCCGCGTAAGCCATCAGCAGGGCATCGAAGAGGCGCATGTAAGTTGAAGGGCGTCCTTCCCCCATCCACAAGTCGAACATCTTACAGAGAAATTCCCCGTATTGTCCGGGGGTAATGGAAAAGTTCGCAGCTTTTTTTGTAATTGCGTCCTTTTCAATACACGGTATGAACTGAAAATACTGGAATCCGTGCGTTACAAAAAAATCGTAAAGCCTTTCAGGTTGCGTGACGTTCTTTTGATTGAGCAGGGTTAAAATGTTAAATTCTACGCCGTGGCGTTTCAAAATTTCAATTGACTTCATAACCCTCTCAAAACTTGGTCTTCCAGCGTGGTCGCGCCGATAGAAGTCGTGAACGTCTGCTGGGCCGTCTAAACTGACACCTATCAAAAAATTGTAGCGTTTGAAGAGCCTTGCCCAATCGTCGTCAATGAGTGTGGCATTAGTCTGGAAGCCGTTTCCGACTACCTGCCCGGGCTTGCCGAATTGTTGCTGGTAGGTTACAACTCTCTGGAAAAAATCCAAACCCGTAAGAAGCGGTTCTCCTCCTTGCCAGCCAAAGGAAACATGCTGACCGACGAGTGACATATACTGGGAGATAAATTCTGCCAGTATTTCGTCGCTCATCAGATGGCGTTTGGTTTCTGGATAAAGAGCGCTTTTGGGGCTGTAAAAACAGTATTCGCACGCTAAATTGCAATCGGCGGAAACTGGCTTAACTAAAACGCTAAACGATTCAAAGTTCATCTGCTTAACACCACCCAAATTCCTCCATGTCCACTACATTCTTACCCAATTTGATTGTCAAAATTCATCTTTTACGGCAGGATATAGTTAGTAGTGGTGGGGGATTTACCGTTAGGATGGTTCCCCCGAACCAATCATTGCATCAACTTACGTCAATGCAAGTAAAAAAGTGAAGGCAAAGCCTACACTTTTTGCTCACCTCGTTCAGCTTATTCGGCGGTTTTGTGTATACAGCACCGTCCGGTAGTTCCGTAAGCCCAGCGAAGCGCCAGGCGTCGGTGAGCGAAGCGAACATACCCCAAAAGTCCTTTTAACCATATACCGTAGAGTTCGAGGCTGGTGAAGCACCCCGAAGTACCTATATAGAAGCCGATAAGGTAGGTAGTTAATACCTTGAACTGGTCAACCGAGCTTGTCTTGTTCGCAAAAGGATTTTGATAATTAAAAATCCTTCTTGTTTTTTCAGACAAGCCCCAAAGGCAACGGGTTACCGTTGCCTTGAATCTTATGATTCAGTGGGGGTGATTGACTGGGCTTTGGGTTCGTCAATCCTCTGCAAACTTATATCCAACACTCCAGACTGTCTGGATATATTCAGGTTTAATCTCGTCTTTTTCAATCTGCTCTCGCAGTCGTCTGATGTGTACGTCTACTGTGCGCGGGCCGACTATATATTCGTGTCCCCACACTTCATCAAGAAGTTGGTTTCTTGAGTAGACTCGTCCGGGGCGGCTGGCGAGAAACAGGAGTAGGTCAAATTCTTTGGCTGTCAATTTTGGGCTTTCTCCTCTGATGAAAACCTGGCGGCGTTGGACGTCAATAGTCAATTCTTTAAACGTTATGTTCCCGCTTGGACTTTTCAGACGGTATTCTTCCCTGTATGCCCTCCGCAGCAGAGCTTTTACCCTGGCTACCAACTCTTTGGTCTCAAAGGGTTTTATCATGTAATCATCAGCGCCAAGTTCTAATCCAACTATTTTATCCACGGCATCGGTTTTTCTCGCAGAGAGTATTATTATGGGAACAGTCTTTTCAGTACGGATTTGACGACATATCTCAAATCCATCTACCTTTGGCAACATGATGTCAAGGATGATAAGATGCGGGGATTCCATGCGAACCATCTCAAGCGCTTCTTCGCCGTCGTAGGCTGTTACCACCTCATAACCTTCCTCCTCCAGATATATTTTTATGAATTCAACTATGTCTTCCTCATCGTCTACAACTAAAATCTTATAATTCTCCTGTTTCATCTGCGGTTCCCCCCTTGCGAAAGTGGAAAGTGGAAAGTTTCCAGCTTTCCCGCTAAAAGTCTTCCATTCGGTATAAGTTAAGTTGAACTGTTAATAGTCCTAAAAATCCTCTTTCGTTTACTTTGCCACTACGATTACGCCGTTTCTGATTTGATTTCCAAGTCGTACTTGATAAATATACGGCCCGATATTTGCGATTCTACCATTTTTGTCTTTGCCATCCCACACCACGCTTATGGATTGAGATACTGCCGGTACGCGGTCGATTAACGTATTTAGGAGTCTACCGGAAAGGTCAAATATTTCCACGATGATTTCGGGTTGTTTTTCAAATTGTTCCTCAATTAGCTTGAGGGTGAGTCTTGTTGTATCGGCGATGCCGTCCCCGTTTGGAGAAAACGGGTTGAAACTCCACGAAACTCCCATCTCTTTGGGTGCTGCCTCAAAGAGTGCTATTTGTGTAAGATAGTTGAGTTGTATCGTCACTGTCTTTTCCTTCGTATCAACTATTCCGCCTGCGTATTGCCATTCCTTCACGCCTTCATCCCACGCAAAAAACGCCAGATTTTTCTCATTATTCACGACAGCTTTATCCAGGTCAATTTGTTCGTAACTTAATCGCATAATAGCGGGAGCTTGCAGCACAACGCGGTCAGACGGGATGTATCGCACGATTTTGGCATTTGTATCATCGTAGAATTCAACTTCATAGATTTGAATATTGTTCGCCTGTTTGCTTTCCTCAATGAGCAGTCGGACATATCTCCCGGTAGGCAGCGTTGGCAACGGAATATCTGTGATGTTGTTGGCAAAATTATCGTATTCGATTACTTCTGTGAATGTTTTTTTATCGTCTGAAACGAGAATTTTCGCTCGTTTTGGTCCGAATGATTTTCCACCGTCAACTCTCGCGTAAACTTTAACTTTGCTGATAGTATGCGGCTGCAAAAGGTCAATTGTCAGGCTGACAGGCATAGGAACGAGGCTGGTTACCCAGGCAGAGCGCCAGGGGATTGATTTTTCGAGCCATGGGTCAATTTCTTCCACCTCCGGAGCGGTGATTCCGTCAACTGCTAAAGTAGGCGGTTGGTCTTTAAAAAACGCCGTCGCTTCAGCGGGAAAGACTCCCTGACGGTATACGTTGAACCGATATGCAAGCACTGGCGATGTATGTTGGGCTATGTGCAGATTTCTGATGTAAGAGGTACGAGGAATTTCATCTGCATGAACTGGAATGATTTCCAACTTTTTAAGCTGCTCATTTAGAGCGTTGAGGGGGATGAGGAGACTAACTTTGTCCCCATCGCTTAAAACAAAACGCCCTTCTTGAGCGTATTTTTCAGTCAACTCTGGAATGTAATAGAGCAAAATAAGTTCGGAGGCCTTCATCGTTTCGTCTTCGGGCGCATCCTCTGCTAAGGTCAAAACATCTACGACAATGCGATTTTCGCCATCCTGCAACAACACGGTTAGTGAAAAATCTGCTGTGTTGTGTTCCTTCAGGTCAAGCAAAATTGATATTGACTTAATCCTGGGTTGTATTACCTTTTGTTCCCTGTTCAAAAATTCAATCTTTTCAAGAACAATGCCGTCCGCCTGCCAACCTTCTATCATGTCAAGCCGAACATACTGCGTTGAGGTTACGGGAAATTCCACAGTTATCCAACCATTCTCTTCGTTGGCGTGGGAAGGAACAAACAGCGTTTGCTCACCTGTAAAATTGTTCCCATCCTGTGAAAAGGCGATTTTAACCTTTCTCGGCCCATAGGAGTATTCACCCTCCCGCGACGGTGTTATCAAAATCGCTTTCAATTGTTGCGAACCGCCAAAATCGGTTACAACTGAATATAGCGAATTCGTCATCTCCGCCAGATTTCGTATTCCACTCGGAGTGTTGATGGATACCAGCACGTCGGAAGGTATCTCTGAAGAGACGATGCCATCTATTTGAAGTTTCTGGTTGTTTGTGACAAATTCGCTCGCTGGACGTACTATTTCCAACTGGATTAAAGACGCTAACGACGAATGAGACGAAATGACAAAAATGATTGATATGAGACAATGCTTGAGTAACATAGCACCCCTTGAGAAAGGCGAGAATCGAAGGGATAAAGTTCCTTCGCACCCTTCCTTGCACGGAAATCATCTCTTAATCCGACAGCGTCGTCTGCTCCTGTCGATAGTCAATGATGGCGTTGCACTCTTTGAGTAAGCGATTGCCCACCAACAAAAGATCTTTGCCGTAAGCGGGATTGGAGATGCAGCGCACAATCTTATCAATCCCGCACTCAAAGATGAGCATCCGCACGCTCGCCACCAAATCAATTACCAATGAGCCATCCGCCAATTCTGATGTCAATGTGCCAGCCGCATAAGTATGGAGGTTAAGGACGCAGAAGGTTTCCCAATCAACCTGCAAGTAATCGGAGAACCCCGTGTCCACGGCGAAGTTTTCTCGTCGCGTTGGTGGTTTCGTAAGCGTCGGCTCAGGCGGCATGAGAGTGATAGTGACGGCAGGCTCACCATCCTGAAACGGAAACGAATAGGCGTTCATAGTTTTCGCAGCACCTTTGGTAACTCCTCGCCGATTTTTCTAACCAGTCGGCTCAAAGCATCGGATGGCATTCCCCCCGCCTGCCTGAGGGCTTTTTCCATCGTAGGGGCAACTGCGAGTAACTTCCCTTTCACGATGACTGCCCACTCTCCCCAATGATTCTTTTCAAGTCCCTCTTGCAACCTCTCATAAACTTGCTCATTTGCCCTCACATCTTTAATGACGGCAGACATTGGTTCTCACCCCTTCCTATCTAATGGATTAACTCATAGTAACGGTGAACCACAAGATTCCGAAACCTCACGGTATTTCCTTTTCGGAGTATACTCCAATACCTTTCCCAATCAGCTTTCTAGAACGAGTCGCTCTATATCTGTCTGACGACTATTCTTCGCCCCGACTAAGACGCCTGTAGTATTCCTCGTTTGCATAATACTCGCTAGAGGGTATACGAATTCTACCACCTTTCCCATTTGACCCACAATACACGATACTGGAGTTGCGATCCCGCGGATTTCCATAACCTATCACTGCATCTGGATTCTTTGCCACCTGGGCCTCGAGACTTGCTCTAAAATCTTGTTCCAGGTTTGGGCGATAACGTAACCAATCTCGCACATAGTACGTACCTGACGCCGGCCAAGACGTCAAAAAATCCAACACGACAGTGGATTTAGATTGCGAACTTGTTTTAGCTTGCATTCTCTTATTCCTCCTAATATGTAGGTCGAGATTCACATCTCGACTGTCGATTTTGGAAAATCGACCTACGGGGTTTGAATTATCCCTCTCTTCACTGTGTTTAGCCTGTTCATCAATCGTCTCAGTGCCTTACTTAGTTTAGCATATTCCGCGCTTAATTTCAAGTTTAATTTCCAGGTTCGATATCGCTCATAATGCTCTGCTCCGCGGCAGTTACGCCTGCGCCTAATTGGATTGGATACCCCGCTTCTTTCAGCCCCATCTCCAGAGCCGAGATTGCCACAATCACATCGTATTGGCAAACCCACCCCAAATGTGCTATTCTGATAATCTTGCCTGAGAGTTTATCCTGCCCGCCGGCGTAAGTTATGCCGTGTTCTCGGCGCATGTAGTTGACGAAGGCTTTGCTATTGATGTCTTCTGGGAATCTGATTTTTGTCTTTCGTGAGGGTATACACCCACTCAAGACAGAGACATTTGTCTTTCGCGAGGGTATACACC
>CAZRLY010000303.1:0-6407 GCA_964601015.1 uncultured bacterium | reverse complement strand
GCATGTACGGTTTAACTGAGGGGGGAGCTACCGAGAGGGGCTTCCCCACTCACATCGCAAAAGGTTGCTTTGAATTTGTATCCGCAGGTGGTAGTCGCAGTGCCGATGAATATTGGCATCTCCGAACACCACATGATGCACAAAGGTACATTATCCGCTAAACCAGGTTCGTTTCTCGCTATATTATTCGATGCCTGCGAAAGTCTGATAAGACACGGCATTCAGAATATTTTAATTCTCAACGGACACGGTGGCAATGTCGCACCTATCAACGCTGCCGTCAATCAATTTCGCAGGTATTTTCCAAACGCAAATTTGCCGGCGCATTCATACTGGGAGTTCACTCCAAGAGAACTGGCGGATGAGATAATGGTTACCAAAAACGTACCCGGACACGCCCAGGAATACGAAACCGCCTTCGCCCTTGCTGTTTTCCCAGAACTGGTACGGGTGGATGATATGGACGATGAAAAGTCCAAATTTGGAACGGCGGAGATGGGGAAGAAATTGGTCGAGGCAACAATTCAGAAATTGACAGAATTTGTAGCTGGCGTGATTGATGGGACACATCAATCTAATATCACCGGATTGTGAAGAAAAACGAAAACGGGCGAAACAAATTTTGACCCTCCTGATTCTCCTTAAAGAAGGGGTTTCCGTGAGTATCTTTTTGCCCACAATAAGAAAGAGTGCATCCCCCTTTGGAAAAGGGGGGCAGGGGGGATTAGGGAGAAAGGAACCTGTCCCCCAACATAAAGATGAAAAAACCAGAGACAAAAAGGAGGATTCACAATGGCATCGGTAAATGGAAAACTCGTCTGGGAGGCTTTGAAGGACAAGCCTTCGATTGTAATGGCATGCAACACCAGAAATCCCCTGCCGATACCGGGGATTATGAAAGCCGCTGTGGAACTTGATGCGGTTGTCGCCTTCGAATTATCCAAGCGCGAAATCTACTTGACGAACATAGAGGGATTGTATTCTGAAGGCGACGGCCCTTTATCAGGGATGAACCCGGCATCTTACGCTCAGTTCGTCCATGAATACGCAAAGGATTACCCTGACTTAGTTTATTTCCTACACGCTGACCACATTCAAATCAAGAGCATCAGCACTCAGCAAATCTGGGAAGCGCAGGATTTGATACGGTTGGAAATCGAAGCAGGTTTTACGTCCTTCGGAATTGACCCATCGTTTGTGCATATTCCTGAGAATGTCGCCGTCATGACGGTATTAGCCAGACCGGTTATCGAAAGCGGCTCTGGATTGGAAGCCGAACTTGGCGAAATTACAACTGAAAAAGGCTATACGACGGTTGAGGAAGCTGTTGAATACATCGGCAGATTGAACGATGGCGGCATACGTCCTGACCTATTGGTTATCAACAACGGCAGCAAACACGGCAATTACGAACCCGGCGAGGAGGTACGCATCGCCACAGATAGGACGAAGGAAGTCTACGACGCAACGGGGATAAGGATTGCTCAACACGGCATCACAGGCACCCCGCTTGACCAGATTGCCAAGTTCGCTGACGCCGGCGTTTTGAAAGGCAATGTCGGCACTCTGTGGCAAAATGTCTTGCTGGAGAACGTCGAAGGGCTTGAGGAAAAGTACAAAGTCTGGGCAGCGGAAAGAAAGGAAGCACTCGGTTTAGAAAAAGTCGGCATCGAATACGCCAACGCCATCTTCCTTGAAGAGACGTTGAATCTCCCTGATGAAGTAAAGGAAAAAGTCGTTGATGCCGCCTACGAAAAAGCTAAAGAGTTGCTCATCGCTTTCGGAAGCCCAAAAACTGCGACGATTGTGAATGAATACATTGGGTGTCAGTGCGTGTAAAAAGTGTAATACTATACCTTTCCATAGAATTTCCTCTGACATTGTAGTGGCGACTTTAGTCGCTTATTCTGCGCTATCAACGACTGAAGTCGTTACTACAAAACCGGCAATTATTTCGTGGAAAGGTATACTATGTTGCGAAACAGATGATTGCTTTAGGAGAAGAGTAAAGAGTAACTTTAGCGGATAGCCGCTTACTCTTTACTCTTCACTTTTTACGCTTCAACCGACCAATTGAATACTGCTAATACAACCCACTTCAAGGAAGAAAGCAATGTACAAAAGATATTTTCTTCTATCTGTCATAGTTGGCTTTGTCCTGTTTTCTTTAGCGTCTGCCGCCGATGTCAAGCCTAATCCCCCGCACCTGGCTGACGAAAATACCAACGGCACAACTTTGGTCGGCGTGCAGATTGAGGATAGGGTAGTGATGTTCAACAAGGCTGAGACGACGCTGGAAAAGGGACAGTTTGCCATTAGCGGGCCGGGCGTATATCATGTAATGGTTTGTGGGCTTGAGAAGAGCACTCCTTATTACGTCTCATTAGATGGAGGCGCAGGGGTACTTCATTTGACCACAGAGGGCGGATTGTTGGTATTCGAGTTAGATTTAGCCGAAGGTAAGCACACTGTTGCCATCAGCATCAATAAAAAAACAAAATGCGGCGATGTCAACGGCGATGGCAAAATTACCGCTTTTGACGCTGTGTTGATACTTCAGCACGTTGCGCATCTCATCACGCTCTCCGCCGAAGCACAAACACCAGCCGATGTAAGCAACGACGACATAATCACAGTTTATGACGCTATTTTGGTCTTACAGAGGGTTGTCGGATTGATTGATAAATTTCCGCGCGAAGAGATGTGACTACTTGAGAAGATTTGCTTGTTGGACTGAAGCGTGAAGAGTAAAGAGTAATTTGCTATCCTAAAAGTCACTCATTATTCCAAAAATTACTTTTCCCAAATACTGATAATATAACACTAATTAGGACCAAAAAAATGCCAATCATATCATCTCTTAACGAGATAGACATGCACCTTCACAGCAACAAAGAACTACGAGTTCCCCTTTCTGAATGGGTAGATGGTATCGTAGAAAGAGGTTGCAAGATTGCAGGATTAATTGACCATATAGAACTTTACCTGAACCCACAAGAACCCTCCACTTATCAAAACGGGGTTCAGGAACTGATGGATTTTTACGGGAGAGTCGATAAACTAAACTCGAATAGTGATGTTCTGTTCTTAAAAGGATTTGAGGTAAAGAGAGAGGGTATCAGGAATATTCCAGACGAAGCCTTAAAACTTCCTGATTATATGGGCTGTTGTTACTATTCAAGCGGCGTGGGAAAAAGCTGGTATCAGGATATAATGCCGATAATCGAAGCCCTGCAATCTATCGGCGAAAAATACGACATCCCCGCCATTGTGTTTCATCCCTTCCGCGGGATATTCTCTCATGCCAAAAGGCTGGTGGATAGCGGTGAAAGACGATTTAAAAGCCGTGATGAAATCATACCAGATGAAGATTTATTGAGAGTAGTCGAATCCATCCACAGCTTGAATCTGTTCTTTGAAGTGAACATACACACAAGTCGAGGGTATGTCGGCGACAATCACCCTATCGTAGAATTTCATTACGATACTGTGCGAAAGCTAAAACACTACGGAGCACGGCTTAGTATTGGAAGCGACTACCACAGCCCACCAAAACAGCCCGTAGATTTTGAGCAATACTGTCAGAAAATGGGAATAGATAGTGTTGATATTGCCACCGCTTGGCTTTGAAAAATCTCTCAAACTGAAATGAGGTATAACGTATGAATGCACGAGAAAGATTCTTAAACACAATGCACTTTGAACCGGTTGACCGCATTCCGTTATGGGAATGGGGCCCATGGGCGACGACGGTAGCCCGTTGGCGTAGCGAAGGAATGCCCGGTACTGGCGGTGTGCCGCAGTTTGCCGCTCTTGACCCGAGGCGCAGTTGCGGCATCAGTTTTGCGATGATTCCGCCGTTTGAAAGGGTAGTCCTTGAAGAGGATGAAAACACTGTAACCTACATCAACGAAAAAGGACAAAAACTGCGAGAACTACGTCAGCGAGAGTTGTCGATGCCGGAACACATAGAATATCCAGTCAAAGACAGAAAAGATTGGCTGGAAGTCCGAAAACGTTTTGACCCAAACACCCCTCAACGGTATCCGGCAGACTGGAATGCAAGGCTTGAAGTTTGGAAGAACAAAGACGCTCCTTTGCAAATCTCTGGCGGGCGTTATTTCAGTTTCTTCGGCGGAGTTAGAGAATTGATGGGACCGGTGGCTACCATGCTCACCATGTGTGACAATCCAAATCTCGTCCATGAGATGATGGAACATTTCGCATACTTTTTTATCGGTGTCATGAAAAAAGCATTGGAGGAAGCACCGGTTGATTGGGTGGCTATGTGGGAGGATATGGCATACCACACAGCATCCCTGATTTCACCCAAAATGTTCCGTGAATTCATGTTGCCCAATTACAAAAAGGTTACTGATTTTATCCGCAGTTACGGCGTAGACATCATCTTCGTAGACAGCGACGGTAACGTCGAAGAACTGATTCCGCTCTGGCTCGAAGGCGGCGTCAACGGCATCTATCCGATGGAAGCTAATGCCTATATGGACGTCGTTGAGTTGCGCAAAAAATACGGCAAAAATCTGCTGATGACAGGCGGCATCGACAAACGCGTACTTGCGTGGGGCAAAGAACATATCGACGCAGAACTTCAACGCAAGGTAGCAGGCTTAATCGACAAAGGCGGCTACATCCCCACAATTGACCACTCTATCCCGCCCGATGTGCCCTACGAAAATTTCGTTTACTACTGGGAACAGAAAAAGCAGATGATTCTTGAAGAGTAATGACTTTTTACTCATTCGCAAACAAAGTATATCCGAACCGCAGAGGAGTTCTCGCAGCTTGCGGAGTCTCAGAGACAAACCTATCTTGATGAAGCTACGCTACTTGGCGAGCCATATTGTATGCGTTGCGGGTATTGTTTGCCGTGTCCACAAAACATTCCCATTCCGAAAATTCTCCGCGCGGGAAGATATTGCGTGACTTTCGGCTTGAAACAATGGTATAATATGTAGAGCCGTTCGTAGTTAGTCAACTGAATATTGGAGCTCTGTGGTAGCTTCAAAAAAGTTTAGTTTTTCTTACCTTTTTTGAAGTTTCTTACATGGCTTTGAGTCTCAGCGCTGAACGCAGTGAAGCGGCGAAGCGGCTTTTCAGGGAATTAAGCTGAATCCCGTATTTTGGGAAAGTCAACTGTCCAGAAATTTTTGGATAATCCTGCTATGTATCCTGTGCGTTAGCGCAGCTTCAAACTGGCTAAAGAATGGTTTGGAGTTTTGCTTGAAAAGGCAGTCACCCTTGGGTTTGTCCAGCCCAGGCTCTGATGGTTTCTGAGAATGTTCAAGGAAACTTAAACAAAGAACAGGCGTACATTGATGAGGATAACAATATCCCTTTTAGGAGATGTCTTAAATGACACCAAAAGTTTTTGTTATAGATAAAGAAGGCAAACCTTTACTGCCAACTCATCCCGCCAGAGCGAGAAAGTTGTTGCGTGAAGGTAAAGCTAAAGTCAAAAGAGTAGTTCCCTTTACGATACAGTTGGAAAAAGTTGTTTCCTCTCCTTCTGGTTCTTTCACTGTTGGAATAGACGATGGCGCAAAGTATGTTGGCATTGCCATTGTTAATGAAAAGACAAAAGAAGTTGTTTTTCGCGGTACCATCAAATTACGGCAGGATGTTTCACGGAGAATAAAACAGAGAGCGTCCTACAGGCGGACGCGCCGTAGCCGAAAATGCAGGCACAGAAAAGCAAGGTTTTTAAATCGCAAACATATTCAGCCCCAACCTTCGATTCGCCAAAGAAAAGAATCTATCTTACGAACTCTTGATGATTTAGGGAAAGTTCTGAATATCAGCTCAGTTATCATTGAGCAGGGGCAGTTCGATGTCTCCTCTCAAGCCGCAGGCAGAAAGTTAGTAGGAAAAGAATTTTGCGTTAGCGAGCATCAGGGAAGAAACTTCCGAGCCAAAGTCTTATGGCGTGATAATTACACCTGTGTTCGCTGTGGCGCCAAAGAAAAACTTAACGCTCATCATATCCTGCGCAAAATCTCAGGTGGTACTGATACCCCCCAAAATGGCGTAACTCTCTGTGAGGATTGTCATTCATCCCTTCATGACGGAAAGTGGATACTACAAAAGAAGCCGAAAACCTTCAAGTATCCAATGCACTTAATGCAAGGAAAGCGATATATCTATGAACTTCTTAGTAGCGCTTTTGCTGAAGTCAAAAGTTGTGTTGGTTGGATGACAGCCCACTGGCGAAAGAATATCGGCTTACAAAAGAGTCACTCTAATGATGCGATAGCGATGGTTTGTAGAAATTACACGCCAATAATCGCTTCTCTGGAATATACCATCCTGCCTAAGCGAGCAAAAGTCTGGGAGGAAAATCCTACTAAGCAATGTAATGAAAAAATGGGGTTTAGGCATTATGATTTGGT
>CAZRLY010000302.1:0-6414 GCA_964601015.1 uncultured bacterium | reverse complement strand
TGCCATCATGAATGTTTATAAAAAGGGAAATCGATACTTCTCACACACGCTCTAAGAGAACGTCCGATAACTAAAGAATATTGGCTTTCCAGTTGTCTGGCTTTCCAGAACTTTAGAGGAGGTAAAATGGCTATTACTTTGAAAGGACTTGCGGCGCAAGAAGAGCGTTTAGCGCCTGGACATAGAGCATGCGCAGGTTGTTTGGGACTTACCGTGGTTCGACAGGTTCTGCAAGCTGCTGAGAATCCTGTTGTTTGTTCATGTGCGACAGGCTGCCTTGAGGTTGCAACAACAATCTATCCATATACTGCCTGGCGAACGCCTTTTATACACAGCGCTTTTGAAAATTCCGCTGCCACAATCAGCGGTGTAGAGACAGCATATCGTGCCTTAAAGAAGAAGGGTGAAATTACCGAAGATGTCAAATTCATCGCGTTCGGCGGGGACGGCGGCACCTATGACATCGGATTACAGTCGCTATCCGGAGCGTTAGAGCGGGGGCATAATTTTCTGTATGTTTGCTATGATAACGAAGCCTACATGAATACAGGCATACAACGTTCCAGTGCGACGCCGTTCGGCGCGTCAACTTCGACAAGTCCCGCTGGAACTGTACGGCCCGGCAAATTGCAGGGCAGAAAGAACCTCACTGCTATCGTAGCGGCACATAACATTCCGTATGTCGCCCAGGCATCGCCCCATAACTGGCGAGATTTGACGACAAAGGTGAGAAAGGCCTTATCGTTCGATGGCCCGGCTTTTCTCAACATTATCGCCCCATGCCACCGCGGTTGGCGATTCAAGATGGAAGATAGCATTGAGATGGCGAGATTAGCGGTAGAAACATCTTTCTGGCCCCTCTTTGAAATCGAAGAGGGCGCATACAAGCTGACTTACAAACCCAAAGAAAAAAAGCCGATGGTGGAATGGCTTCAACAACAAAGGCGATTTGCTCATCTATTCGATGAAGAAAATAAACCAATGTTGGAGGAAATTCAAGCACAAGTTGACAAAGATTGGGAAGAACTGTTGAGCCGATGCGAGAGTAAATAATTTTATGGAGCGAAAAGAAACCGAGTTTCTCCAAGAAACTCGGTTT
Organism: uncultured bacterium; assembly: GCA_964601015.1. Lineage (GTDB taxonomy): Bacteria > Poribacteria > WGA-4E > DTYX01 > CAZRLY01 > CAZRLY01. The sequence goes on along the minus strand of CAZRLY010000302.1, from coordinate 5,315 downwards.
CTTCTGCGGTTGCCTGAGTTCATGTGGATAAAACGCATGCTTTATTTTGCTAACAAATCCTCCAGCGGTTCCGCCATCAAATGGTTAAACATGATACAACACCACTTGCTACCAACCTCGTCCGTTTCCATTCGATGTGCGACGCCAGGCGGATGGATGATGAAATCGTGTGGTTTGACTTCATACATCTCTTCGTCATCTTCTTCCCCTTGAAACACCCGCGCACGCCCCTCCAAAATGTACCAATATTCTTCCAGCCCTTCGTGTTTGTGTCCGGGTTTCCAGATGCGATTTGGCTTCCATGTATTGATGTCCCAGTGGTCAATATCTCGCAACGCCCTATCCGTGGGAAAACGCTGACAGCCGTGTTCCTCCATAGGCGGCAGGTCAGCCGACGTCAGAATAGTTTTGGCTACGGGCGTTACAAAACCTTCGTGTTTACCGTAGTTACCCTTTTCTTCACGTATCTGACGCATCCCATCAGCGAAACGCGCGTGAAACGCCAAACATAACCATTCGCATTTGTCGTCGCACTCCATCCTGTGTAAAACACCGCGCTCATGAACTATCAGTGTATCCGCTCCTACTTCGGTAGCCTTCCCTGCCTGATATACGCGCATCCCACCGCTCATGACAAACCAGTATTCCTCCATCTCTTCGTGTTTGTGTGGGTCCTTCCACTCTATTTCGGCAGTGGAAATGTTATAGTCCAAATGGTCGAGATTCGTTTCATCATAGGGAATCTCGTACCGCTGTACCCAACTGGCACGCGGCGACATTTTGTCGTAGTGGATAACCATAATTTTACTCCTTCAAGAAACCAAGTTTTTTCGGAAAAACTTGGTTTCTAAAAAAAATTTGGTTTCTGTGTCTGCACATTCTATCAAAATTTGTTGTTGTTGTATACAAAAAATTGCTTGCAAAATGATTTTTTTCTGATTATAATATTTCAAACAGGAGGAAATTAACCGTGAAAATTATCGACGTCAAAGTTTTTCCAGTCAGGCAATTTGTATATGTAAAGATTGTAACCGATGAGGGTATATCTGGTGTAGGGGAGGCATCTTTAAGCGGCAGGTCAATTGCTGTGGTGGAGGCACTGGGGCATCTCAAACCGCTGTTGGTCGGCCAAGATGCCACGCGCATTGAACACATCTGGCAGGATATTTTTCGGGGGACATTCTGGCGCGGCGGGCCGGTTTTGCAATCCGCTTTAGCGGGCATTGACATTGCGCTATGGGACATACAAGGCAAGGCACTTGGCGTACCCGTTTATCGTCTTTTAGGCGGTGCCACGCGCGACAAGGTGTTGGTATATCGGCATGTCGGAGGTGGGACGCCCCAACAACTTGCAGAGAATGCCCAGAGATTGCTCGAAGAGGGTTGGAAGGTGTTGCGAATTTCCCCCACGGATGGGCTTGGTGGCATTTTTAACGCAACGAAAGCCATCATGAGAAGCGTAGAACACTTTCGCACGTTGCGAGACGCTATCGGCATGGAACCTGAGGTAATCTTTGAAGTACATACCCGGCTGGCTCCTGCTCGCGCCATAGAGCTATGCAACGCCATTGAGGATTATCGTCCATTTTTCGTAGAGGACGCAATTCGTTCGGAGAATCCAGCATCGTTTGCCACGTTGCGCGCCCACACAAACGTCCCTATCGGCACGGGCGAGCAACTTACCACAAAATGGGCGTTCCGCGAATTGATAGAGCAGGAACTTATTGATTATCTGCGTGTGGACATCTGCCACACCGGCGGAATTACTGAGGGCAAAAAAATCGCTGTAATGGGAGAGGTACACTATCAGGAGTTAGCATTGCACTATACCGCCAGTCCCGTAAGCACAGCGGCGATGCTGCATCTGAATGCGTCTGTGCCAAACTGCGCTGTGCAGGAATATGCGCCGCATGGTGGCTGGCAAAATGAGGTAATAGAGCATGCGCTGACGACGGAGGATGGATATTTGCTACGCAATGACGCACCGGGGTTGGGCGTAGATTTGAATGAAGAAGCCGCTTTAGCTCACCCCTTCACGCCGTCTGAACCACCGCATTTGCGCAGGGAAGATGGTTCTGTGCAAGACTGGTAAACTGGAATGCGGAGTGTGGTTGGAGTGCAATAATCTTATTGCAAAATACACGAAAGATTTTTGCAGTCCGGTACGGGATGCAGAGTGAAATGCTACTGTTTTTTGCCGTAAAATGGGACATTTTGGTTGACACAACTGGTAATTCTTTTCCCTTTACAATTTTGCGCAAACAATGTATACTTTTATAGTTTGATTTTTCAGATGATTCTCAGAGCGTGTGTGAGAAGTCCCTTGAATGCCCATGTAGGTTGGGTTGAACGAAAGTGAAACCCAACAGGTGAATAACTGGTGTCTGTTGGGTTTCGTGCCTCAACCCAACCTACTTTTCACACACCCTCTCAGACAATGCCGAAAGAATACAGCCCAAAATCAGCGCGGTCTTTTATCGGCGGCTTTGCAATCAGATAGTGTCAAGGAGGCTGCATGTTAAGTTTTCAAACTGCTGGCGAGTCGCACGGAAAATGTTTGACGGCAATTTTGACTGGCATACCTGCCGGCCTGCAACTTTTAGCAGAAGACATTGACAGGGATTTAAGAAGACGGCAGCATGGTTATGGACGCGGCGGACGCATGAAAATTGAGTCAGACAGGGTAGAGATAACTGCTGGAGTACGCAATGGCGTTACTTTGGGCAGTCCAATCTCGCTCACTATCAGAAACCGTGACTGGGAAAACTGGCAGAAAGTCATGTCGCCGAATCCAGACGCCGTAACCGATGTCGCAACCGTAACCCGTCCGCGCCCAGGACACGCAGATTTAGCCGGCGGAATCAAATACAACCACAAGGATTTGAGGAACGTGCTCGAACGCGCCAGCGCACGCGAAACTGCCGCTAAGGTTGCCGTGGGCGCAGTTGCAAAGCGACTGTTGAAGGAATTTGGAATCTCCATCATAAGTTTTGTGGTAGAGATTGGCGGAATCCGCGCAAGCCTCCTGTCGCAAGGTAGCGGTGGCGGGACTGAGGCCGCCGCTACCATGTCCCGCCAGTCCTCCGTAGCGACAGACAACGCTATGATTGACAGTAATTTTGACGGTTCCCCGCTCAGATGTCCCGATGCGGAAGCCGAGCAGGAGATGATGAAAGCCATAGACGAAGCGAAGGAAAACGGCGATACGCTTGGCGGCGTCGCGCAAATCGTAGCGTCGGGCATACCCGTGGGATTGGGAAGTCATATTCAATGGGACAGACGACTGGATGCACGACTGGCAGGCGCAGTTATGGGTATCCCTGCTATCAAGGGCATCGAATTTGGTTTGGGTTTTGACGTAGCGAGAAGACCGGGTTCGCAGATTCACGATGAAATCAAATACGATGAAAAGGAAAGACGATTTGACCGAACTACAAACAACGCGGGCGGAATAGAGGGTGGAATAAGCAACGGCGAACCTATCGTAATTCGTGCGGCGATGAAGCCTATTCCAAGTTTACGCAAACCCCTACAGTCCGTTGACTTCATCAGCAAAAAGCCCTTTGAGGCGACCAAAGAACGGGCTGATGTTTGCGCAGTGCCGGCGGCGGGTGTTGTAGCGGAGGCTGCTACGGCTATTGAACTGGCAAACGCAATGATTGAGAAATTTGGCGGGGATAGTTTGAACGAAATGCGCAGGAATTATGAGGGATACATGGAGTATGTTCGTGACTTGTAAGAAGTAAAGTTAGAAACCGAGTTTTTGCCAAAAACTCGGTTTCTAGTCAGGCAAAGATGAATCAGCGTAGAGAAAAAATTAAACTTGAACCGATTACTCCAGAACTTATCAAAGTGGTAGTTGAACGTATCGTCAAAGCAATTGACCCGGACAAAATCATCCTGTTCGGTTCGTTTGCTAAAGGGAACCCCCATGAATACAGCGATTTAGACCTTTTTGTCATCAAATCTGGCATCGACAACTATCTCGTGTTGCAAGGGCAGATTGATAGTCTCTTTTGGGACCATTCTTTTCCGCTGGACGTTTTAGTTCGGTCGCCTGAGCAAGTGATACGCGCTCTTAAAGGCGGAAACTCGTTCTTGAAATACGAGGTACTTGGAAAGGGGAAACTTCTGTATGAAAAATCATCAAGGGCAAAATGATGTTCAAAAATCCAGCAACCTTATAGTCTATCCACAGCAATACTACGAACAGATGTTATTTTACGCTGAAGCTGACCTGGAAGCTGCGGAACGGGCAGTTAAGGAAAAAACGCATTTTCATCACAAACCTTGTTTCGATGCCCGTGAATGCGCTGAAAAAAGTCTGAAAGCCTTTCTTGAAGCCGCAGGAAAGCAAGCACCGGAAGTTCATAGTTTGAGAACCCTGTTGCGGGAATGTCGCGCTATTGACAAGAGCTTCCAAATATTTCAAACAAAATGCGAAATTCTCAACCGCTACATAGCCGAAGCTCGTTATCCTGATGATGTTGATTATTATTTCACCGCAGACACAGCCCACGAAGCAACGTCAATAGCCAGGGGAATTTTTGATTTTGTAACAGAAAGAATTCGAAGACGGAAAGACATGGGGCTTTTATAATCACAGAGTAGCGAGGTAACAATGCCAAACATTATACTTGTAGGATTTATGGGAACTGGAAAAACGGCGGTAGGGCAGGAATTATCGAAACTTTTGGACATGCCGCTGATTGACACAGATGACGTAATCGAAGAAGACAGCGGGATGATAATCTCTGACATCTTTGAAAAACTCGGCGAACCGCACTTTCGTGATTTAGAAAGTGGAGCGGTAAAAAAGGTATCGCGTATGGATGGGTACATTATCTCCGCTGGAGGTGGCGCTGTAATCAGAGAAGAGAATATCAAAGAATTTAAGCAAAACGGGATTGTCTTCTGCCTGAACGCAACGCCAGAAGAGATATGGAAACGCGTCGGGCATGAAACTCATCGCCCTCTGTTACAAGTGGAAAACCCGACGGGGAGAATCCGGGAATTGCTGCAAGTACGCGCGCCATACTACGCACGCGCTGATTATACCATCGAAACTACCCAAAAAAGCGTCTCCGACATCGCTAAAGAGATAGCGGAAATATATGCGCGTTATGAAAGTCAAATATTTTCTTGATACGGATACAGCATTGGTTGAATTCTCAGGTTGCGAAGTTGCTGAAACAAGAGAGATTAGCGAGAATATCTACATTGATTTAGATGCTTCCGGCAATCTGGTTGCATTGACCATCGAACACGCACGTCAACAGGCAAATCTTCCCAATCTGTCCTATGAGCAAATAGAA
>CAZRLY010000301.1:0-6415 GCA_964601015.1 uncultured bacterium | reverse complement strand
GGATAAAATTGCTGCATGATGCTATAGGTACCCGTTGGTTCTTTGTAGGTGTTGAACCCACGTTTGTAGTAGGCGAACGCCAGATTTAGCATAAGAATCGGAGCATTGCCGCGTCTACGCATGCCAACTACGCCCTTATGAACAGCATCGTATACGATTTCGTATGCGTTGATAGCATCGTCAATCTTGCCTGCGACAAAAAACGTCTTGCCCATCCGACGGTAAATGTCTTCTTTGGGGAAAGCATTCATCGGGGGATATTCCGTCAGGTTTACTTTTTTAGGATTGCGCAAAATTGTTTTTAGAGTTTGATTACACATCCTCGCCGCTTCTTCAAGCTCAACTCCACATTCAGCGTAAGTATGCGCCAGTTCTACCATAAGCGTGGGGGAATTTTTGTAACGGTTTTTAACGGCTACCCATTCACCCGTTGCATCTGCTTTTTTTCCCAATTTATACAAACACGCTCCTAATAGAATTTTAGCAAAACCTCCGACTTCGTCATCCCCGGTCAATTCGTCGAGACGTGAAACAACTGTGTTATAATGTCCCAGTTGGTAGAGACAAAGGACTTCACCATAGAGTGCGTCTAATCGGTACTTGGGATGGGATTTCAAAACCTTAAATTTTTCAAGGGCGTTTGCAAGGTAGAATTTGGAGAAATGATTGAAAATGATTGGGTCAAAAAATTCCACTTCGATGTCAAGGACTAACTCTCCGCGCTGTATTTTATCCAACTTTTCTACAAAACAGGGTTTGAATAGACACAGCTTGTCGAAGTGTCCTTTTGCATCATTCAATTTATTTTGCGAAAGGCAAATATACGCTATGTTGCGATGAAGTCGCTTCAGGTCAAACTCGTTTTGAGTATTTGGTTTGACGTTAGTAATTTGAGCGTAAATCTTTTCGGCTTCAGCAATGTTGTAATCCAACCGCACATAAGTTGTTGCAAGTTCTGAAGCGATGTATGGATTATTGAAATTTGTTGCGGAAATGCTATTCCAGGTGTTTTGCGCTTCATCTTTTTTTCCCTGCAAATAGAGAGATTCGCCCAGTGCTATCAACGCATAATCTTTGTATTCTGAAAGGCCGCTTCGCCTCTCCACTTCGTTCCGAGCTGTCGCATCTTGCAGAAACTGCCTTAGCATCTTTTCGCTTTTCTCATATCCTCCATTCTGGCAGTATGTGATGCCCAAATAATAGCGGACATATTTGCTGTTGTATTTTGCATATTTTATGTCGTATTCTGGATATTTTGAAGTATTCAGGTTCTTTGCCTCTTCATATACAACTTTCAGGTGTTGTTCTCGCGCTAATAAAAGTTCATAGTAGTGAATATTAAGCGCAACCAGCGAATCGCACATCTCCTTGTACAACAACCCTAACTTGAGATACGACAGTCCTGAACCATACTGACTCTCTTCATCTGTGCCGACAGCAAATGATTCAATCGCTTGTTTATACCAGTTCATCACAAAATATCTTTTCCCGTCGTTTGCACAAGTGGGCAAAACATTAAAAAACACCAGAAGAATACCTACAAATGAAAACCGATTTAATCTCGACATTGCCTGCCTATACCTACCTCTCGTTAAAACGCCTGAAATTTACGACGCCCAGATGAAGACGTATTTCGTAACCCACCTGCGAACAGAAGGCTATTATTTTACCGTTATCCGATATATCCACGAATTCGTTATTCGGATTCTCTTCTGGGTTTGTTAAACGTCTAAGCCGTCTATCGCTAAGATGCAGGGCGTAAATTGGAAACTGTTCTGCAACTGAATGTTTGATATAGATTAAAAATTCACCATCAGGGCTCCATAACGGGCCTTTTCTGTCGTCCAATTTTACCCATGCTGTCCTTTGAAGGGTGAAGATATCCTTAGTATTCGTATCTGACAGTTTTTTAGCGAATATGGCAAACCGTTTTAAGTTATCGTTTAAGCGATTTTGGTAGCGCCACAAGTTTGAGTAAAAAGCCAAGTGCGCACCGTCGGGGGAATATTGGGGAAAGTATTGGTCGCGGACGAAATTTATCAAAATCCCCCCTATCCCCCCTTTCTCAAAGGGGGGTAGGGGGGATTTTGGTCGGGAATCGCTTAACTTTAAGATACATATATCATAATCAACAACACCTTTTTTTTGTTTATCATACGCGCCGCGCCTGGCTGAATATGCAATCTGATTGCTGTTATGATGCCAGGATGCAAGGAACTCTAAACCTCTCGTCTCTTCTTCCTCTTTCCCGGTGAGTTGGATTGTACTGGCTTTTACCTCTTTGCCCTGCTGCGCGGATTTTAGAATGTCGTCAACGTTGGTAATGAGAAAAAGGTCAATTACACTCCCAGCTTTGGATGAGACATAGACTATTTTCTTTCCGTCGGGTGCCCAGCGCGGCATGCTAATCGCGTTTGACTCTTCTAAAATCATCAATGGTTTTTGGATTCCGCTGAAGCCTATATACAGACGGTTTCCACTGGCAAAGACATAGTGTTTGTTATCAGATGCCCAACTTAGTTCAGCTATGGGTATGTCTTCTGTAGCCGTGACATCAATTTCCTCACGCCAAGAACTTATGCCCCCTGAACGGCCGGAACGCCCAAAAGAACCGACAGTCTCAGGGGCGACATATCCTGCCTTCCCTGTTACAAAATCATACAACCATGTCCTTGCGTATGCGCCGGTCATTGAGGTACACGCAACTTTAGAGCCATCCTTGGAAAGGTTCGGTTCAACATGCTTGCCTTCAGGCGGCATATAAAAAACATCCATCCTTTTCTTTTGGAGGATGTAAATCCCCCCTTTCCCCCCTTTTCCAAAGGGGGGTAGGGGGGATTTGCCTTCCGCTATTGATTTAAAAGATTTATAATCCTCAATGCTCCTGCTACCGTCTTTCAATTCACAGTCCAACGGCATTGGAAGCCATTGTAACGCAGGCGAGAACTCCTGCTTGAGCGGTTTACGCTTTGAGTTGGACGGCAACCACATAGGGTTGCCGCTACGGGAGCCGCTCTCATTTTGCCATAAAGGCTGGAAAATATCCGCTTGAGTATCATAAGATGCCAAACCAATCAACAAGAAGAGTGTTAAACCTGTAGCACATATCGTTTTTATCATTTTTCATCTATAAGTAATTTGATGAGTGATGAGCAAATCACTCATCGCTTATCACTTAAATTTAATTTCAAATCCCTTCACTTCCTCGTAGCAAGCATCAAAGTGTTTTTTTTGTTCAAGGTAATATTCTTTGCCTTGAACTTTCTGGTACTCTTTTTCCAATATATCGTAGTAGTCGCGGTATTGGTTGATGGCATTTCGCAAACCGCCCCGGTCATTTAGTCCATTTTGTACTTTGACCAGATTGAAGTAGCAATCATGCGCTGTGAGCAGAGCTTCTCTGGTATCTTTGATGCGGTGTTTAAAATTGAGAGTGTTATTGAAATGTACCCTTGCTTTTTCGTAGTCATCTTTACTCTGGTTCGACGTTGCAATTGCCAGATGGCACAAGCCTGTATTATAAAGCGCGGCTGTATCATGCGGGTCAATTTTGAGCAACTTTTCATAGAGTTTTTTTGCTCTTTCAGGTTCATTCAACCCCAATCCCAAACGCCCGCCTTCCAACGCCACCTTTCTAAAACTAACCTCGGATGAGTCGGCTTCTTCGCATATCTTGATGAGTTCCTCATCAGGTTTACCTTCTATTTTGGCTTGCTCAAGTAATTTCAGGGAATCTCTCGGCAGCGATATTGTGACAAACACGGTATTTTCGTCTGTCATTTCAATCTGTGCGCTCCCGCGTTTAACTGTCCCCGTGGCGGGAATCTGTACGGTGAGCTTGGCGGGGGAATACGCTTCTGAGGGTGGAGAGACTTCTATTTTGTAAGCACCCGCCTCAAGCGTCCAGGTTTTTCTCCCGGTTCCAGAATATGCGTGAGATTCTCCCTTCAGGGTTATGTTGCTTTCCGGCGGGTTGACTTCTATAATCAGGGTATAAAACGAAGGTTTAAAATACAGGATGTCGTTTATTGGATTTGTATGCGCTGGGTATCTTTTCTCTATTGAGGTAGCGGCTTTGACGAAGATGATTCGTATGGACTTGCTGGAGGTTTTAAATTCAACTTTACCATCCTGAGTGGTTTTATCCACATATTTTGTATTCGGTTCGTCTTCAGTCTGTGTGAATACTTTAACCGCTTCCATCGGTTGGCGCGATGTTTCGTGTAGTACGGTAAACGAAAAACTCCGCTCTCCAACTGCGTTCTTCCTGCGGACAACACGGCTGCCAATATCGGGTGGAGGAGATGTTAATATCTGAAGAGAAGTTGTTCGCCTTTTGACTTCCTTCACTTGAAGTCCCCCTCCGGGGGCTTGTTCGCCAAGGTACTTTCCCAACGGGTCGCGTGATATTCCCTGTGCGACGAACCTATCGCCAACTTTCAAAAACCGGTCATCTCCGATATTGACGGTAGCCATTTGCCCGTTTATCTCTGTTATGTAGCCTGCGACTTCCAACTGGGATTGGATTGCCGGGGCGATGTGTCTTTCTATCTGGGCTTCCAAGTTAGGCAAATCCAAATCGTCCAGGAAAGCAGATGCGACCAATTCCTTTTCCCTTGTGTATACATCAACGCTCAATTGGTCATCATCCGTCTGCGCGGAATGGGAGAACCTGGCGAAGACGACATAGTCGGGAAGAGAATCAGAAGCCCAGTCTTTATCAGATGGGGCAAGATTTCGGGGGAAGCTTTTGTATTCTTGCAAACACCCCTGAGAAAACAGATAGGATGAAAGCGCTCTATTAATCTGTTCAGTGATGTCTTCCTTTACCCTTGCAATGGGCGAATCGGGGGGCAGTTCATCGAACCCAATCACCCCGGACAAACCTATCCGATATTTGGGCGGGGTGATATTCAAGAGGTATTTTGTCACTGTGGAATCGCTTCCGTCGGGGTTCGCCCTTACAGGAGGGGTAGATTCAGTAAGGTAGTTATCAGCGGAAAGTTTGAAGGTGAACTCCCCAACGGTATCAGGCAAAAATTCTGTCAGGCGTCCCCTTTCATCGGTAGTCCCGTATTCTTCGTTCACATAATAAACCGTAGCGTTTGAGATTGGCACATCCTTCCGGGCGTCTTTGAGCGTTATGTGAAGTTTGGGTATCCGCTGGAAATATGCCACAAAACTGTAGTCTCTATTTGTGCCTACAGTAAACGTTGAATCTTTTAGCGCAGGCTGCCAGAGGTTAAATTTGTAATCATCGCATTCGGCTTGAAGTTCGACACTTTCGCCGATTTCGTATTCTAAGTCAGTCCTGCTAAAGACGCCTTTACTTTGTGTGTGTTTCAGGCGAGTTTTATTAGCGTATATTCTTGTATTATCAACAGCGGTTCCCGATTCAGTCTTGCATTCCACAACCAAACTGATAGGCTGCAAACTGCCCCTTATCGTCGTTCGATAATAATAGGTGCCGTCCTCGACTTTGTAAGCATTCCGTTTGCTCAGTTTGATAACGGGAGGGTTTGAGAAAGTATAGCCTTCTTTGAAAACACTGAACAACACAGTCCTGCCTTCCGGTTTTTCACCGCTATAGGTAATCTGCCCTTTTGCGTTCGTATTACTATCAAGGGCGATTCCATCCACTTCAACTGTAGCATCCTGGATTGGCAAAATCCCCCCTTCCCCCCCTTTCCCAAAGGGGGGTAGGGGGGATTTTCGCGAACAGGTTATCATCAGTTGTATCGGAATGATAGGTGCCTTTTTGAAAACGATTTGGATGGGTTTACTTATTTCACTAAGTTTGACTATCACTGGTTCAGACTGTGTATAATCAGAATTTTGGTCAGTTGGAGTGGCTGTAACTTCTACTTTTCCCGCGATGATCTTTGGAAACTGCAACGAAATTGCATCAGCATTCAATGATGTCTCACGACGCGTTAGTTCGGCACGTCCAGGAGAGGTTAAAACCCTGACTACGACGGGCGATTTCGCTTGGAGATTTCTATCGGCGGTTGTACAGGTGACGTTCAACCTTAACGATGGAATGTTTATAGTATGCTCCATATTTTGCTTACCAGCCAATTGATATGTTCGCGTGGGTATGCTATATCGTTTATCCCGTGAACGTGCGGTAATTACGTCGCCTGGCTCGCCATCAAAAGAAAAGTTTGCTACGCCAAAAGGATTTGTCCGACGAGTAGCAATACTCCTTGAGCCGTAGAGTAGTTCCAGGGATGCTCCGGGTAAGCCTTTTTGTCCTGATTTGACCTTAATTGAGAGGTTATACCGCGACGGGCCTTTTTTCAGGCGAAAGGTATATCCGTATACCCGCTCGTCAATGTCCAAATTCAGCGGCATCGGGGCATTGTAGTAGTCATAGCCGGCCTTCTGAGCGGACATAAGCACGTTAGCGGAATAA
>CAZRLY010000300.1:0-6468 GCA_964601015.1 uncultured bacterium | reverse complement strand
GTTATTAGATTTATCGTTTTGTTAAAATCAGACTACGAAAAATGCGAAAGTATAGGGTCAATAGTAATGGACACGGAGAAAAACGTAAAGCGGGAAGCGGAGAGCGATACGCCCTACGAGAACCACGCTCTACGCTCCACGGGATAACTAACGCTCTATGTCTGATGCGTCTGGTTTTCTTAAAGCAGCTTGGCGAAATCCCGTGGTAGTATTAGCGGGGTTTCAGAAAAACCTGGGTAGAATAGTATTTCGTTTCACCGATGTTTTCATCGCGTTTAATGGCAATTCCAACCCCTGTATGGGTAAAGTTTGCATTCAAAATTGCTTTACGATGTTCAGGGCTTTCCATCCAGTTAGAAACCGTCATGGTTAACGGGTTCTCTTTGGTACCGTCAGGCAAAATTACCCAGGCGATATTTTCCCCGATAATTTGATATGCAATACCTTCTGCCTCCGCCCGGTCTGATACGCTTTTACCGTCGGGATTTACATGGTCAAAAAAATCCCTATCGCGCATATCTTCGCTGTGTTTCCGCGCTATCAACACCAAAGAGGGATGCGTGGTAAGCGATTCTAAGTTGTGTTCGTTTCGCTGCTCGTTGATTAAAGACGTTAAGCGTTCTTCTTCAGCGCTCATATCAATATCAACATCTGGCAAATTGAGGGGTTCATTATCGTCCCCGTCCTCAAAAAAACTATCGCAAGACGCCAGACATACCACAAGGGAAATAAAAATCAAGATTTTGATTGTCATTTTTTTCACCATTTCCACATTGGAAGGATACATGGAAACCGATTGTTTTCGGAAAAACTCGGTTTTTGCCACGCATGATAGTATACTATTTGAGTGCTGATTTGTCAAATTAAAGCAGGGGAGAGGAGAAGGATAAGCAAGTTGATTTTGAAGGACAAAATGTCAGAATAATTTTTTTGACAAAATATCCTTGACTTGAATTCCGCTAAATGCTACAATAAGGATACCACCGATATAGACATTTATACTAAAGCGACGGTGCTGGTTAACTTATGCAGTTTTTTAAAAAGAACGCTTTTCTCGTAGAGCGTCTTTTCACGCTTTACGCTTCACGAAAAGGGGGGGAAATTATTGATGACCAAATTTTTATTCACGCGGCATACTGGCTTAGAAAATAGCTGGCCGTTTTTGCATGATAGAATGGTAGAACGCCTAAGCGAATTGGGCGAGGTTGAAGTACTCGGTGCCGAAAGGGACGCGCCGATACATGAGCAAATTGACCTGACTGAGATTGTCGGGATTGCGCATTTCGGCGGAAAACTGACCGCGGGTTGCATCAAAGCGGCACCGAAGCTACGCATGGTGGGTGCGTTGACCGATAATAGCGGCGGGGGATTACCGCTGGAAGCACTCGTTGAACGAAACATCCCCATCATTGAAACTACCCGGGCATGGGCGCAATCAGTCGCAGAGCTTGCTTTCGGGTTGGCGCTTTGCGCATTGCGGCGCATTACACAGTGGCATTGTCGGATGGCGGCGGGGGAACGGCTGTGGAGCTATGCTTACGGACAGTTTTGTGACGCTCCCGATTTTGTCAACGGAACCATCGGCACGAAGAAAGTGGGAGTGGTTGGGCTGGGACAAATTGGGCGGCGGCTGGCAAGATGGTGCGGCGCGTTCGGGGCAACGGTTTACGGTTTTGACCCGTATATTCCCATCTCCGTTTACGAGGAACTTGGAGTTCATCCCGTCGAAATAGATGAACTGGTTGAGATAGCGGAGGTAGTTTTCATAGCCATTTCACCTTCGCCATCATCAGGTGGGTTGTTATCCAGGGAACGCATCTACAAACTTCAACGCGGAGCGCTCGTCGTCATCACTACGCGCGCACAGCCGGTGGACATGAAGGCCTTGCGAGAACGCATACTAACTGATGAATTAGCTGCCGCTTTTGATGTTTACGATGTTGAACCTCTGCCGCAAACTGACCAGTTGCGCGGGCGAGACAACGTGGTTCACACGCCGCATATCGCTGGTCGAACGCGGGATGCCAACCTTAGCGTCGCAGATACCATCGCCGACGATTTTGCCCGCATCTTGCGCGGTGAAAAACCACAAGCGGAACTGACACTACACCAAATCGAAGTGAAAACCAGAATCAAAGAAACTCCACCGATGCCAAAACAAGTAAAGAGTAAAAAGTAAAATTATTACTCATTACTTACATAGGAGGAAAAAATGAAGAAAATTTTAATGTTGACACATTCAGCAGGATTCAAACACGACTACCTTCCCGTTGCGTCGGAGGTAGTCAAAGAATTAGGTAAGGAATCAGGAGCTTTTGAAGCAACGACGACGGAAGATTGTTCGCTCATCAACGCGGACAACTTGAAAAATTACGACGCGCTTATTTTTGCCACCACAGGTGAATTACCGATGTCCGATGAGCAGAAAACCGCGCTCATAGATTTCGTCTCATCTGGAAAAGCGTTCATCGGCATTCACAACGCGACCGATACGTTCTACAACTTTTCCGAATACGGTGAGATGATAGGTGGTTATTTTAGCGGACACCCTTGGACGCAAGAGGTTGTCATCTGCGTTGAAGACCGAAATCACCCGTCGACCAGACACCTTGATGAATCTTTCAAGGTGAGTGACGAAATCTACACGCATCGAAATTGGTCTCGCGACAAAACCCATGTATTGATGAGCCTCGATAACGATTCTATCGACTTGAGTAAAGGCAATCGCGAGGATAACGATTACGCGATGGCATGGTGCCATGATTACGGCAAGGGACGCGTCTTCTACACGGCTCTTGGACACCCAAAGGAGATATGGCAGGACGAACGACTAAGAAAACACCTGTTGGGTGGGATTCTCTGGGCGATGGGGGATGCCGACTAATGTTTGGATTGAAGCGATTTTTCAAATTCGTGTAAGGTGGGAAATGTCGAGACGGAGGGACGACGCTACATCATTTGTGTCACCACAGAGGAATGACACTACCCAGTTGTAACGTAGCAGCAAAGTAAGCACCCTCGTTGTAGTGGACTTTCTCCGTCCGTCCACTTTGCAAATCGCCAGAATTCGGACGATTGCTTTTGTATCCGACAAAGTCAAGTTGGTTTGGGTAAAGGAGGATTTCATGCTCCAAGCAACATTTAGCCTTTCAGAAAGCCAAACCCGTTTTTTAGAGTTGTATAAAGATTATGGTTTCAAAGATAAAAGTGCTCTTGTGCGAGAGGCTTTAAGGTGCCTCCAACAGGAATTGGAGCGAGAAAATCTACGGAAGAGCGCCGGGCTGTATGCTGAAATTTATGAAGAAGATGAAGAAGTTCGAGAATTAACCGAATCCGCATTAGCTGGGTGGCCGGCATGAATTCATTAAAACGCGGTATGATTGTTGATGTGAATTTAGCCCCAACATTGGGGTACGAGACCGGCAAAATACGTCCGTGCGTCGTAGTAACTAATGACATCTATAATGCCCGCGTACCAGTTATCCAGGTTGTTCCGATAACAGCTTGGAGTGAGAAGAAAAGTAAAATCATAACGAATGTGACTATTCTCCCAACTTCGATGAATGGACTTACTAAAAAATCAATTGCTGACTGCTTACAGACTCGTCCGATTGACCACAGGTTCCGTGTAGTGAAAATTCGGGGTGAACTTGAGGTTGAACGTATGCAACATATTGATTCAGCACTGAAAATTGTTTTTGACCTGAAATAACAACATATTCATATCACAGGAGGCGGGATTGAGGGAAATCTGAACCGCATTTTGCCAGGAGATTTGAATGCTGTTATAGATGTGAGTGAGATACGGGTATTTCCTATTTTCAATGTGATTCGAGAGATGAGGATACCGATATGATGCGTACCTTCAATATGGGAGTGGGGATGGCGATAGTGGCGGAACAAGCAGCGATTGAAGGCATTCAACAACACCTCTCAGAGGAAGGCTGCGATAGCTATGTGATTGGAAAGATTACCAAAGGAGAGAAGAAAGTCATCTATCAAGGGGAACTGAACTGGTAGTATGACTCTGTCACCCAGCACTGCCCCAATACGTGCAGGTTGTTTAGCATCGTTGGACTATATAGTGCATTTGTTTGTGGGATGAGCCGCTCTTCTTGGGCGTATACCCGTGTTGATTGTGGCATGTATTTTGAATGGAGGGTGTGCAAAAATGCGCAAACTCAGAGGTGACCGGAGATAATGAACAATATCGGATACGAAGTTTACAAAAGATTTTTGAATCAGATTCTTGAGTGCTTGAAGAACCATTTTGACCAGGATGTAATTCTTTCTTTCGCTCTCTTTGGCTCCGTTGCGAGAGGGGAAGCGCGACCAGACAGCGACATTGACATTTTGATTGTCCACAAGCAGGTTGACTTTAACCCAATCGGGAGATTTGTGAAAGTGTTCTTCGAGCTCAAAGATGAAGCGGAATACAAGAGATTGAAGAAGTCCGGACTGAATCCGTATCCTTCTCCTATCTTTATGTCCGAACAAGCCCTGTGGGAACAACCGCTTATTCTCCTTGACATAGTCCACCACGGGCTCATCCTTTACGATACAGGAATTCTGCGAAAAAGGTTAGATGTTTTGAAAAAAAGGCTCTCGGAACTCGGCTCTAAAAGAGTCGTTTTGGAAAACGGGAAATGGTATTGGAACCTCAAGCCGGATTGGAAACCTGGGGAGGTAATTCAGTTATGAAAGGCTACGGGAATAACTTTGAAACTGGTGATAATCTTCTCGCAGAAGCTGAACTGGATTTAGAAAGAGTTAATAGTGAGTATAGAAGTAAACATTGGAATCGTGTCGTGAGGGCATCGCAAGAGGCGGTAGAGCACGGCTTGAAGGGGCTTCTTAAAATGATGGGAGTCGAATATCCCAAAGTACATGACGTTGGCGATGTGTTTGAGATGGCTTGTACGGAAAAGGGCATTGATATTTCAGAAAAGATTCTCCAGGAGATAAAGGAAGTTTCAACTAAACTGGCTGAAGAACGCGCTCCCGCCTTCTATATGGAAAAGGTATACACCAAGCAAGAAGCGGAAGAGGCTATGCAATCGGCAGAAAAAGTTTTAGAAGAAGTGCGGAAATTGGCAGAAAGACTGAAAGCTGGTTATATAAAGAGAATAATCAATGAGTGAGCGGCAGATGTAAAGTCATTATGAACCACACTAAAAAAATTACGGTGACATTGAGGGGGGATAAACATGCAAAAACTAATTATTCCAATTATTTTGATTATCATCGCGCCGTTCTTTACAATCGGTTGCGGCGACTCCTCGGATGGATATTGGGAGATTGTCCGCAAAGCTGATTGGGAGGCGCGTTTTTACGATGTGTGCTTTGTGGATGAGTTCACTGGTTGGGCTGTTGGAAACAACGAGGGGAGCGATGTCGGTAAAGAATTTGATAGCGTAATAGCGCATACGCAAGATGGCGGAGAAAACTGGAAGCCCCAAAAAAGCGGCACTCACTATCCGCTCAGAAAGATATATTTTGTGGATATCCAAACGGGTTGGATTGTCGGGGAAAACGGGATTATCCTGCATACTAACGACAGTGGAAAAAATTGGCGGATTCAAAAAAGCCAAACACCGAACAATCTTTTTGATGTGCATTTCCTCTCGGAGAAAGAAGGTTGGGTTGTAGGGGATTGGGGATTGATTTTGTATACTCAAGATGGGGGCAAAAGTTGGGTGAAACAACAAAACGACGTCATCGGTGATGAATCCCTGCGGGGATTACATTTCATAGATGAACGGGATGGTTGGATTGTCAGCTACGAAGGTAACGCTTTCCGTACGCGCGACGGCGGGAGAAGTTGGGAACGCCAGCGGACGGGCGTCAAGTTAGAGTTGACGGAGGTATTCTTCCTTGACCAGAAAACAGGTTGGATAGTCGGCGACAAACGCGTCATCCTTCGTACGACGGATGGTGGAAAAAACTGGCGTCACTTGACGAGGGATTCTAATCGGCTTCATGAGGAAAAATATGGACAGCAACGTCGAATGGGCGAAGAATTGCTTCATACCTTCCTCCTATTCGACGTCCAATTCACTGACAAAGGACATGGTTGGATAGTAGGCGACATGGGGACTATCATGGCTACAGATGACGGCGGGAATACTTGGATACATCAGGCTGGCTGCCCTAACAAAGAAGCCGGCGGTGATGTCGTCCTACAGGGAGTACATTTTGTCAATGGACAGTCTGGGTGGGCTGTAGGTGAATTTGGTACAATCTATCATACCACCGATGGCGGAAAAACCTGGCGGCAACAATCCACACAAAGTTATCTGCTGGAGGGCATATACTTCGTCAACGGGCGGAAGGGATTTGCCGTAGGCGATAGGGGAGAAATCCTTGGCACAACCGACAGCGGAAAAACGTGGGAACACCTGAATAGTCCTACTATGGAGTGTTTTTGCTCTGTATACTTCGTGGATGAAAAATACGGATGGGCGGTGG
>CAZRLY010000299.1:0-6583 GCA_964601015.1 uncultured bacterium | reverse complement strand
ACGATGGATGGCAGCAACCCAGTTACCCGCCAATCCGTCTTTTGTGGTGAAGTTTCTAAACTCCTTCCCGTCGTAACGAGAAACACCGACTTCTGTCCCAAACCACATCATCCCATCAGGGGCACGATGGATGGCAAGAAGCTGGTTATCCGCCAATCCGTCAACAGGAGTGTAGTTTTTCCACCTGCCCTTTTTGAAGGGGGCAAAACGGAAGTTAATATCCTTGAGTGTTTTACCTTTCTCAACCTGTAGAGTTCCTCCAAATTGCGTCTTGCTCTTTTGACCCTCAACACCTTTGCCTCCTTGCCCATAATAGACATACCCATCGAGAATTTGACAGCGCACCTGATACCGTCCGGGCTTGAGGTTGATGAATCGGTATTTGCCATTCTCATCGCTCAATGTCCCGTCTATCACCTTTCCGTTGCGAATCGCCTGGACAGGCACAGCCACATGCGGGTCCGAATCGTCGAGCATCAGGAGCCTGCCTTCGATGCTGATGGCTTCCTTCAATGTAAGGTTCAGCTTTACGCGCTCTCCCTCACGCAGTCGGATGCCAAACCGCCAATCGCCCTTTTCATCCTTCGTCGCGGCTAGGTCATACAAACCACGCGGCGGCTCGAAGAAAACTATCCGGTAGCTCCCAGAGGCGTCTGTCTGTGTTTGCGATATTTCCAAATCATCCTTTTCCAAGCGGACGGAGACATTCGGGATAGGCTTTCCTGCCTCATCCGTAATCATCCCTGAAAGCACGGTAGGAATGACCAATTCGCTTTCTGTAGGGAGTTCAGCTTCGGCAATATGAGCATCGCCCATCAGTTTACCATCGGAATGATTTGGCGATGAATCGGCGGCAATATTCTTTCCATCGTCAAATTGCCAGTAGCCAACCAAGCCAGGTTCTTTGCCTGAAAGGGTGGTGTGCATTGTTGTTTTTATCTCTTCCTGAGTGTGAGCGACGTTCCATATCCGCACTTCGTCGATTTGCCCTGCAAATGGAGAATATGTGGGGTCAAGCGCGTTTTCTTCATGCGTCCAGCCAATCCTAAGTGGAAGGGAGCTAACTCGGATGTCCTTCCCAAAACCTCCACTTGCGACTTCAGCACCGTTGATAAGTATTTTCATAACGCCGCTTTGCCCATCAATAACTCCAGTAACATGATGCCAAGTATCCAGAACAATCAGGCCTATCTGTGTTTTCAAGCCAATCTGCGCATTGAGGTCGCTTGGCGTTGAAGCTAAAACAAGTTTGCCATCATTCTGTAACCATAAGCCGTAACTTCTATTTTTAAAGTTGGCAAAAGGACCTTTATCGCCCTTGTAAATAATATGCATCCATACGTCTGGAAACGCTGTTGCCTTAATCCACGCTTCCATAGTCACCTGAGAATTGATAGCATTCAATGCCTCGCTATCTGCGATCTCCACATAATCCCCGTCGCCATCAAGACTCAGGACGCTGTTGACGGCAAAGGCTGGCGGGGTTATGAAGGCGATTACCAATGTAATTAAAATTGTGAGTACGCTTTTCATAGCACCTCCTTGGGTATATGAGATTGTAGCCCAAATTTCTATTTACTGGAAAGACAAGTCACCGGTCTAAGAGGGTGTGTGAGAAGTCTATTCATGTTAAAGCGGAGTAGCAAGCTTTTTTATATTCCCGCATAACGCAGGCTGCAAGAGATAGAAAGAGAAGCTCTATTTTGTCAAAATAGTTTAGCTTGCGTTCTAACGTTATGATACTCAGGAAGCCTGCTACTCCACCAATAGTACTCCATTTCATCAAATCAACACTTTTATGAGAGAATCTAAAGACAATGACTGAAGTCTCGGTGCTGGTTGTGATGAAGATTTTGCGTTATTTAGGATAACACGGCTGGGTAATGAAGGCATGGAGAAGGTGTTGGAGGAGCGGGGAAATGGGGTAATGGGAAAAAAATTTGTTACACTTTAGTTTCTACCCCAATACCCCAACGCAACCCAATGCCGTTTTATTGCTTCATTACCATATTGGATGAATTTGTTCTCTGGAAAAGCCTTAGTAGTGTTGCTTGAGATTCTGATTGATTTCCTGATGAAGCCAATTTATCCGGGCTTCCGTCCACGATTTGATGTAAGCAATATCCTCCTCAAAGGTAACTCTATCTGGATAGATAGGGGCATTTGTCGGCCAGCGGATAAAATTGCGGTGCGCCGCCTCCCCCAGGGTTCGCACATATTGGTCGATTAAACCATGAATCGCTTTAACGGAAAATTGGCGTTTATGAAGATAGTTCCATCGGGCGATAAATTGCTTTCGATAGGTTTCATCGCTTAAAAGTCGATTGCATAGGTTGTTTGAAAGCCAATCAGAATGGCCAGTGATGGTCGCATTCCAGTTTCTCCCCCAGGCACCGTCATAATCCCAGGGTGCAAAGAAAAACCGCTTCCTTAGTGGCGCGGACTTTTGCCTATCACGCGAGAAATAGAAATTTTTCGTGATGCCATCATAATTGCTCGTTACCAAAACCAACAGATGAAAATCTATCGCATTTTCGATGTCCAGTCGGGAGCGTATGCCAGTTTTCGGATGGAAAAATTGTTCTGCCGTAGATGAGATGACGAATTGATTGAATTCATCCAACGGTTCCCAATAAAACTGTCCATCTATTTTAGGTTCTTTCTGTTCATACCCATTGTGCCAAGGTTCGGCAAAATTAGCCGCATGATTAACCGCCTTGTAACTGCACGAATGATACGCATCCATGCTATTGTATTTGCCCAGGTTCAAAAGTTTGGCGTCAGTACGCTCCATCAACAGGTAGACGCTGTGATATATTCCGTTGAAATATAGTTCTATGAATCGGCTGCCAACAGCAAATCGTTTTTTCCCCTTTGACGAGAGAGATCTGAATAGGTCAAAAGACAATTTATGTCTGATTAATGCCCTGTCTATGTAGGACGAGGTCAATATCCAGTCATCATCCCTACGCATGTCGAGTAATCGGACGGATTGTTCCAATTCAAAGGAATACGACTTCTTGGGATACCCTCGGGAAACTCCCCCGCGAATTTTAATCTTACCCGATAGCAAGCCCGTATTGAAACGTTCAAAACCCTTTGGGCAGACCAATTTAACGCTACATGGAACTTCTTGGTTCCCTAACATCTGTTCTTCGGTTTCTATGTATAGGATCGGTAGATTTGGCTTATAATCAAGAATTGAATTGTGGGTGTTTCTCGCTTCAATTTCTCCAATGACTGAAAATCCCGCAATGCTAATCATTCCAAACACAAACGCAATAAAGATAAAATTTTTGATTGTAACGTAATTTATCATGGTAATTTCCCTGCGTACAGGGTAGTGCTCTGTCAAGGTTCAAATGATGGGTAGCAGCGCACCTGTGTGTGCGCCTTCCGGGGCAGACATGCCAGTCCGCGTCTACAATTATAATGTATCAACTTAAGGTTTTTAAACTCTGATCGAACAGCCCGTAGCGCCGGTTGAGTAGACTCGGAACAGAGTGCCGTAAGACGAAGTCGTCGGGCTTCATCGGAGAGGCGTATCGAAACCAAGCGGAGTGCGTATCGCAAGCATTGACACGCCCCGCTCACTTGGTTTCGATACGATTTTGAACTCCGTTCAAACCTACTCAACCGGCGTTCGCTTCTCTTAACTTGATACGCATGACCGCGCCGATTGGCGTAATCTATGTCGTCTGCAAATCGACACTTTTATTCGCAAGTGGTTTGCGGAGTTCGAGCCATATCCCCCATTCATCATTCATCAACTTGAGGAAAGGAACATTCGCATTTGCAACAGCTTCGGTTAGTTCAGCTACGAACCTTTCTTTACGCTCCTGTGGCCAAGGTAGGTAGCGCCCGCCTGCAAATCCAACGCCACCCGGCTGTAAAATGCGGTGCATCTCTTTGAAAACACTTGCCCTGTTTTTAAGATGTACCAGCGAAGGACCGACACAAACAACCAGAGCAACCTCTCCATCATCGAAGGGGATAGTCGATGCATCCCAAACGATGTAGCTAATCTTATCTTCAAATCCGTGTTCTTTCGCAACGTCAGAAGCAGCAGCGGCTTGTTCCTCCGAGTAAGCCAAGCCGATAATTTGGAGTTGTGTGATTTTAGTTAGCTCAATGTCCAACTGGCTCATCGGACCAATATCGACGCAGAGCCCTTCTGTGATGTCGTAGTCGAGGGTGATGCGTCCGGCGAGTTGGTCCATCCGTCTCGTTCTAATCTCGGATGGTGTCCTTTCTTTCCAATCAGGCCCGCGAATTTCCACCCATTGTCCACGCATCAGATTAATCCTGATGTCAGGGATACCTGTTTTACCCGTGCTTTCCCTGAGTTCCTCTGTCGTTATCTTGTATTCTTCGGGAGCATAGAGGTATCTTCCGCCGAGGAAGGCAATGCCATCATATTTAAGCACTCGGTAGATTTCCTGAAAGGAGCGAACTCTGTCAGTCCAGGCAGGCAACGAACCTCGGCTGATAATCAAGTCAATAGAATTATCCAAAAAAGGCAGTTCGTGTACATCACCTGCCAAAAAGTTGACGTGGTCAGAAAGACCGGCATCGCATACCTTCTTGCGGGCGAACCCCGCAAAGGATGGATTGATGTCCAAACCGATTATTTGGAGTTTTGAAATCTTCGTTAGCTCAATTTCCAATCTTCCTGTACCACACCCGATGTCAAGGCATCTTCCCTCTGTTATCCCATATTCGTCAATGATACGTCTCGCAGTCTGAGGATAGGTTCGCACAAGTTTTTCCTCAATAAACCTATCGTAAGAGGCAGCATCTTCCATGATATGCCTGTGGCTATTTTCTGTATTCATTACTGCACCCCCACAAAGAAAAGGGGAAAGTGGGAAGTGGAAAGTGAGAAGCTAAAACACAAGGGAACTAAAAGTGTAGGCTTTGCCTTCACTTTTTCGCTTTCAAGCGTGAAAAGCCGCTTCGCCTCTCCGCTTCGCTCCGAGCAGGGGAATTGCCTTTCGCATTTCGCCTTTCCTCTTTGCTTTTAGAACCTGCCGCATTCATGCGTGCAGAGTTTCAGTATCTTCTCTAAAACTAAATTTATTTTATCAATTTTTCGTATCGGTGTCAACAAAAATCTTTAACAAAATTCAGATTTGCACTTAACAAGAGCGATTTTTTGTGTTATAATTTCAATCATCAGCACTATTGTTTTCTTTCCCAAATTTTGCATACGCCCGAAAGGAGAAGTGAAATGCCTATAATCAAGTGTGAAGACTTTGGCACCGAGTGCGCGCCTGCCTGGGTAAAAATACAAGGCGGCATCAACGCTATGGGCTGTTCTACCCGCGACAAGGGAGGAACAGTCGAACCGCACTTTCATGATGCTGAAGAGTTCTGGTTTGTGCTCAACGGTAAGGCGAAGGTGATGACCGAAGGTGAAGAATACATCGTCGAAAAAGGCGACGTTGTCTGTACGCATAAGGGCGATGAACATGCGATTCTCGCCATCGCAGAGGCGCCCTATACACAAGTCTGGATAGAATGTAATCTGCGCGGTAAAAAACGCAGAGGACATCTACACAGAGGAGAAGATGACAGAGAAATTGAAGATTGACCATCTCAAATGGGGGTGATGTTTTGAGAAAGAATAAACTTAGAGAAATGATGGAACAAGGGAAGCCAACTATTGGAACTCGCGTCCTCAGCACATGGCCTGGTATAATGGAAGTTATTGGTCACTGCGGCGCAATTGATTATGTTGAGTTTTCAGGCGAGTATGCACCGTATGATTTGTATGCTCTTGAGAACCTTGGTAGGGCGAGCGAACTGTTTGATATGTCAACCATGATGAAGGTTGACCAGGAACCCAAAACCTATCTCGCTCAAAGGGCACTCGGTTCAGGCATACAAAATATACTGTTCACAGACATTAGAACGGTAGAAGATGCCAAAGAATGCGTAAGGGCTGTTAGGGCAGAAACGCCCGAAACTAAGGGCATTAATGGTTGTTCGATGCGCAGAAACGTGGGGTATGTGCTGGAGGGAGGTACGCCGGCTTTTGTTCAAGCGATGGAAGATTCTGTTGTGGCGATAATGATAGAGAAAAAGCCGGCGGTTGACAATTTAGAGGAAATTCTCTCAGTAGAGGGGATAGACATGGTACAATTTGGTCCGTGCGACTATTCTATGAGCATCGGTTTGCCGGGGCAGGGGGGACACCCCAAAGTAAAGGAGGCGGAACTAAAGGTAATCAAGACAGCCTTAGAGATGGGAGTCGCTCCAAGGGCAGAGATAGGCAGTGTGGAAGGGGCTCAAAAATATATTGACCTTGGAGTACGCGATTTCAATATCGGTATTGACGTAGTCATACTATATCAGTGGTTAAAACGGAATGGAGAGAATCTAAGCAAAGAGCTATCCAAGCTAAAATAAGTGTATTATCGCTATATCAGCGGTAATTCGGAAGCGAACGCCGGTTGAGTAAGTTCGGAACGGAGTGGAGAACTGTATCGATACGGGTTTCGATACACCTTCGGCACTCAACCCAAGCTTTTCAAGTCTACTCAACCGGCGCTCAAAACTATATTCGTTCGTTAAATTGATA
>CAZRLY010000298.1:0-6647 GCA_964601015.1 uncultured bacterium | reverse complement strand
TGTCTTATAACCACGGGCCTATGATATCTTATGATATGATGGACGAGTTCATGGATACATTTTATCTGCGAGTTGTACCCGAGTTGACAAAAAACGGAGTTAGGCCCGTGGTTATAAGACATATCCTCAGCGAAAGTCATGAAGTCTGGCGCATAGTATTTGCAGACAGTCTCAATTACCTTGACATTGAATTCGGCTAAATCTTCGTTGATGCGTTTCATCAGATGCGGTTGGTCATAAAAAGCGAACAGATGGCGTTCTATGCCAAAAAGGGTACGCGGAAACCAGAAAGGGCCTTCAAGCGTAAGCCACAGAATTGCATCCCCGCTTTCCTGTCGCTTACGCAGATGCTCCATTCTGGCGGGGTCAAAATGGGGTGTCGGGTAGAGGTTGGGCAGAACGCTCTCGTAATCATCTTCGTTGGCGATACTGGTGTTGCCTGAACCGCGCGGGGAGTACCATACTTGGTGGTGTTCATCCAAACCGTACCAGGCTCTGAGGTCAATATTCGCAGGCGCTCCCTGCCGCAGCCAGTTTTCGCGCGTCAGATTCCACCAACCAGCCCACTCAATAATCGGAAGTCCCTTCGATACATCACCATTTAACATGACAGCCTGAAATTTTTCTCGTATCGTATATTGAGGCATTTATACAATCCTTTCTCGCACAATAGTAATGCGAATCGCAGACAGAGAGGCAACACTACACTCTCTGTCCTCTATTGTCTTGTTTGCAGCAGTTCATAACAGCGGCAAACCTGACAGCTTTTTCACACAAAAACCTTAACATACTTTCTACCTCATGTCAATCGAAAAATCCCAATGTGTTATCATTTATGGATTTTGACCGAAAGGCTGGATTTTGTTGCCGCCGCTAAAATTGCTTGCAATAATAGCCCACATTTGTTATACTTCTTTTGCTGATTAACTTTTTCAGGTATCAAAAAACCTGTTAGTATTGAGATTGCCCGTAACACTAAGGAGGGTAAGACAATGGCAGACTTAAAAATAGCGTGTATTGGATGTGGTTCGCTCGGCGGACTGCACTCCGACGTCGTTTCAGAAACTGAGGGCGCGAGGATTGTTGCATGCGTCGACATTGACGAGCAAAAAGCCAAGCAATTCTGTGAGCGTTTCTCTGGAGAATATTATACTACCGATATAGACAAGGTGATGATTGACCCGAAAATTGACGCTGTCATCATCACTACCTGGCATGACACCCATGCACCGTTTTCGATAAAAGCTGCACAGGCGAAGAAACACGTATTCATCGAAAAGCCGATGGCAATGACGATAGAGGAGTGTTATGCGATACGAGAAGCGGTTGCCGCGGCTGGCATCAAGTATATGGTAGCTTTTAGAAGCAGGTTCGCCTGGGGGACGAGAGACTTAAAAAAGGCGATTCCAAACCCAAAGGTGACAATTACGCATTGTCGTGCGAGTGATATCTGGGGAGATAATTCATGGGCGCAGGACGCAATTAAAGGCGGTGGACAAGTCCTTTCGCAGGCATGTCATTTAGCGGATTTGATGTATTATCTCAACGAATCGGAACCCATCAGCGTATATGCCGTAGGCGGGACATTTAATCACAAAGGTACCCAAGTCATCGACACTGTAAACGCATCCATCAAGTTTGAAAACGGTGCTGTCGGCGCATTCATCGCAGGTGACGGAGGCAGCGGCGGACTGGGATTTTTCGTGGAAGTAGCAGCGGACGGCAAAAGCGGAATGGTCAAAGGACATGGCGAGGATGTTGTCTTTGAAAATCCATCCGTCGGGGAAAGCAAGATTTACGGTTCTGAGGGTACAGGCATGCGTGAAGAGATACCTGCTTTCATAAAATGTATCAAGGAGAATACAGAACCCTTGGCAACGGCAAAAGACGGAGCGCGAGCGACAATTTTAATCCGAAAGTGCTTTGAATCCATCAGGACGGGAGAGGTGCAGTATCTACATCTCTGAGAGCGTTACATTTCCCGCTGAAACCCAACGAGAGTTTTATCGTTACTCTTTCTATATTTCCCATCCCCTCACTAATGGAAATTAATGCTTATCAACGGAGTTGATTACTATGATGATAAATTCAAAGCGACTTAGCCGGCTACCTGTTTATATGTTCGGGAAATTAAAGCAAACTACGTTGGAAAGACGACGTCAGGGAATAGACATAATTGACCTTGGCATGGGCAATCCAGACCGGCCGACACCTCAACACATCGTGGATAAATTGTGCGAAGCCGCTCAAGAAACACGCAATCACCGTTATTCATCATCTCGCGGTATATTCAATCTGAGACGAGAGGTCAATTGGTATTACGAAAGGCGTTTTGGAGTACAACTTAACCCAGAAGATGAAGTCATTTCAGTCATCGGCACCAAAGAGGGAATTTCCCACCTCATGCTGGCGGTAATAGACGAAGGAGACATTGTGCTGGTTCCCAATCCTACCTTTCCCATTCACATCTACAGCGTCATCATTGCAGGCGGCAGCGTTATGAGCATCCCCTTGCGCCAAGAGAACCATTTTGTGCCTGATTTAGCAGAAATAACAAGAGAGATTTTACCCAAGCCGAAAGCCTTGATATTGAGCTTTCCCCAGAACCCGACGGGTGCTGTCGTTGACATTTCCTTCTTTGAAGAGGTGGTGGACTTTGCGAAACGCCAGGACATCATCTTAGTTCACGACTTAGCCTATGCCGACATCGTCTTTGATGGTTACGAAGCGCCCAGTCTCATGCAGGTTAAAGGTGCTAAAGATGTAGGAGTTGAGTTTATCTCACTGTCAAAATCCTACAACATGGCTGGCTGGCGCATCGGATTTGCTGTGGGAAACCGTGAACTCATTGACGCACTCGCAAAGATAAAAGGCTACTACGATTACGGCATATTCGCCCCGATTCAGGTATCCGCTATCATGGCAATGCGTACTGCCCCGGAAGTTGTCAGCGAAAATGCTTCCACCTATCAAAAACGACGGGATGTCTTAGTAGAAGGACTGAACAGAATTGGCTGGGAAGTCCCAAAACCCCAAGCCACGATGTTCGTATGGGCACCAATTCCAGAACAATATAAACATCTCGGCTCAATGGATTTTGCGATGAAATTGTTGAATGAGGCTGAAGTTTGTGTTTCGCCGGGGGTAGGATTCGGCAGCAAGGGAGAAGGATATGTGCGGATGGCGTTGGTCGAAAACGAAAGCCGACTCCGACAAGCGGTAAGGCAAATTCGTAGAAGTCTGTTTCATGGTTAGAGTAATAAGTAAAGAGTGATGAGTGATAATACAGCTTGCTTATTACTCTTTACTCATTACTATTCAGGGTAAAAACGACTCAGCGTGCGATTTATCAGACAATATGTGATAACACATTAATTTAGCGATAACACAGCTAAAATATGACAAGCTCGCCGGCTACGTTCTTGAGCTTCCGTGGCGGAACTTCCAAGATTTCAGGAACTCGTTTGTCTTCAAACTTGTCCGGATATAAAGCGTGGATGACTCTTAGCGTGATGTGTTCCCGCATATTAGCCTTTACTACCTTCTCATCTTTCGGCTTCTTTAGCGGGCGCGGACTTTGCGCTTGAAAACATTTGACATATTTTATAGAGCCTTTCAGCTTATCCTTTTGCCACACAACCGCTTCGCTTTTCACATCTACAACTTTCAAACTGACGTCAATGTTAGCCCTCTGTTTAAGCAACGTATATATGTTCGCTCGTGCGAGTCCTACTGGTTGGCTCATATCATAATATTTGGCATCATCCAGCTCGTGTTCCATGCGTGGACTGCTCACATGCCCCACAATTATCACATCAACACCAAGGGCTTTCCCTACCTCAACAGCAACCTTTGGGTCAACATAAATCTTCTTGGGGGATAACCCAAGCTTTGCCAATTGGTCGGCGACAGGTTGCAAAGCTTCCGATTTATCAAATATCCACTCATTTTCTTTTAGTTTAAGTTTCAACCTTGTTCCAACATCGGAAGTTAATTTTGCTATCTCCTCTGCTCCCTCCTCAAAGTCAAAGGGAGCTATCGCTATTTTGCCGCTGGCATAGTTATTCATAGGCGAGCCGGCCTTTGGGGTAATACAGCCAAAGACTAACAAAGGAAGCATCGCCAGAAGTAAGCCTACAAAAAATTTATTCATATTTTCTACTCCTTAATCTTTAATTTGGTATACAAAAGTTTGGAACCAAAAAAACAGGCATGCAAATAATATAGCATACATCCACAAAAAATTCAACAAAAATTATTTTCTGTACTACTCGCCCAATAGCTGTTTATTCTGCTCCCATCATTACAACTCGTTTTACCAGCGTTTTGGCTAAGTTTACTTTGTATGCGTTATCCTTCATGGGTTCTGCGCCGTCCGCTACCAGATTGGCGGCTTGTTGGGCTGTTTCTTCTGTGATGCGTTCACCTGCGAGCGCATCTTCAACAGCTTTTGCGCGCCAGGGGACGGGGGCTACGCCTCCGAGTACGATATTAGCCTTTTCGCAAATCTTCCCTCGCGTCGTCAACGTTGCCGCCACGCTGACCAAAGCAAAGTCCATTGAACGCCTTTCCTTCATTTTGAGATAAACGCTACGAGTGCCGGACGGCAAGTTGGGAACTTGCACTTCAGCAACTATTTCGTTGGGTTTGAGGATGTTCTCACGTTCAACGTTTACCTTAGGCAGGACGAAAAATTCTTCCAACGGAATTACTCTCGCTCCATTCGGCCCGACTATCTTCACCTTAGCACCAAGGGCGATGAGTGCAGGCGCGGTATCTGAAGGATGGACGACATAGCAAATATTGTCGCCACCGAAAATAGCGAGATATTTGCTATTGCCCTCTTCGGCGTAACACGCTTCGCCGCCCTTTTTACGGCAATTGAAATATTCCCCGCGATAGTACCAACATCTTGGTCGCTGACAGAGGTTACCGCCAATAGTGCCTGCGTTCCTTATTTGCGGCGTACCTACCTCTCCGGCGGCTTGAGCGAGCGCGGTAAACATATCACAAACGAGCGGTGCGGATTCGATTTCGGTGAGCGTCGTCAAAGCGCCAATCCGCAACCCCTTGCCATCGCAGTCTATATAGCTCATGTTTGGAATGGTTTTCAGATTCACCAAACGCTTAGGGCTTCTGATGTGATTTTTTAATTCACCCAACAGGTCAATTCCGCCAGCTATCACAAGTGTTTCGTCCCAATTGTCAGCAAGAAGCGAGGGCACATTTTCTAAGTTAGTGGCATTGACATAAGCAAAATTTTTCATCTTTATTTTGGGGGAGACAAGCCAAAGGAATTGAATATTGTCATCAATTGTCTTCCCCCAAACCACCTCTTTCTTTTTTTTCGGGGTACGAACAGGCAGTCACAATAAATTGCGACAAGGAAGCTAAAAGTGTAGACTTTGCCTTCACTTTTAGCATTCATGCGTAGGGAGGAATTATCGCACATTTCTAATAGTTATATCCATCTGACCGATAAATTATCCTACAATACTTCTGATTTATCCCTTGCACTCGTCCAGACTTTGTGCGAATATCAAAGCTGCCAGTAGCACGTATCAGAAGGCGACCAACATGAGTACCTGCCTTCTTGCCCTTTGGCACAACCGCCTTAACTATATCGCCAGTCTGGAAGCCAAAGAACTGCTTCTGTCCTGTCCGATGTCGTGTTGGGAATCCGTACTTGTTAGTGCCACACAGTTGACGATTACCACGCCCAGTAGCAATGATTATCAATGGACGAATATTACCGACATTGAGTGATTCAGGCGTTGATGCGCCCACGCAAGCTGCGTCAAGCCAGTGTGCTTTGGGCAGATGTCGTGTACAACGGTTGTACTTTGTTCTACCACCAGTGCCTACTTCAACAGAAAGCCCTATTCCCTGTATCCGCCGATACAATGCCCATCGGGTAGTATTAACAGCAGCAGCATCTTTCAATGGCTTTTTAGCTTGAGCTTGCACTTTAGGATGTCCGAACTCGTCGGCAGTCTGATTGCCCTTGCGCAAGTTACATGGCTCACAAGCAAGGGTTAAGTTGCTAACTCTGTTAGTACCGCCTCTTGCTTTCGGTACGATGTGTTCTACTTGCAGTGGTACTGAGTCTGCACCGCAGTAGACACACTGGCGTCCGAATTTCTCTAATAGATACTCCCGTACTTCATACCCTTGTAGTGCTCCTTGTTGATACTCAACACCGCTTATCTCTGGGTTCTGCATCGCCTGAGTATCGAACTTGACTAACTCCATGCTGATTGCTGTAATCGGACATAGATTACATAACCGTCTTATCCATGTCTCGGTATTGTATATTCTACTCGTCAATGATGGTGGCAACCACCCTTCCTTGCGCCTTCGATTGAGAAATCGTGGCTTGCGGTAGCGTGTTTTGCGATTTCTACGCCCACGACGCAGGGCTCTTCGACTATCCATCGCCTTCTTTATTTGCTCTCCACGATGTTCAAGTTCAGCGGCAAAGACTACATCCCCAGTTTCATCATTAACAATGGCGAGTCCTGTTCTCTTACTGCCAGGGTCAATCTTTAATCGTAGTGCTTGAATCTCCGCATCCACCACTTTGCACCTCAAGATAATTGTGAATGGGTATCTGCGATATATGGATGCTCTGCCTGCTGATAATAACT
>CAZRLY010000297.1:0-6685 GCA_964601015.1 uncultured bacterium | reverse complement strand
CGTACCCAAGCAACACATAAAATCCGATGCAAAGCCCTGAAGCTAAAATACTCCAAACCGCTTCCCTTTTCAATCTCGTACACTGTTCCTTGGTTGCGTCGGGATGCGCTTTCAACTCCTTGAAGGGGATGTCATCTTCAACAGGTTGGGATGTCAGCGATTTGGAGAGCTTTTTCGCCAATATCGCAGTTATCAGATTATAAAGTAGAAGAGTTATTTTAGCACCCAGTAATAAACCAAGGGGCAAAAGGAATAGTTTTTTTAGCGGTAGGTCAAGTTGGTGCAACCTTCCGAGGATTAGCAGAAACGGAAGATAAGTGAAAGCATCCTGTTTTAAGATTCGTCGAACTGGTATGCGCATTAAACGGGAAATCGCCGCGGCATATCCAACCCAAAAGAGCCAGCAAAAGAGAGTAAAGGATGGCATGAATATCAACGCCGATAGATAATAAAAGTTCTCTTGCTGCTTGGGGTATTTGTTTACTGATACCCAACCTACTACCCCAGAATCATCGTGAAACTCAAAATGAAAGTATCGCTTGAGCGCCAGAGACAATCCTAAAGCTAAAACAAACCCACAGATGGCGACAATCGCCCCATAAATTCCACATTCAAGTTTCGCAATTTTGAGAGGTTTACTATATTTTTGCACTTTTCGTCCCTTTTAGTATACAAGACAATAATCAAAACTAAGCTATGAAAAAGTTAAAAAAAGGACATCCCACAACTATTCCCGTAACTCAAAGAACGGGGATACAATAACTCAATATTGTTTTCTGGGCAATGTTTTCCCTTTCCTTTCTCTCTTCGGCATCTCCCTTTCGATAATCGAATACCAAATAATAACCTTCATCTACCTGCTCACTCTCCAAATACAGGGCCAATTGTTTTTTACCTTCCTGATAGCGTTTTTCTCCGCCCCAGAGTTTGGTTTCGATGATGTATTTTCTATCCTGATGTAGGATGATGATGTCCATCCTCCCGCGCCCTGTGTGTACTTCAGGGTAGATGTGAGCGCCGATTTCACTGACGAATATATCCAGATAAGTCAGTAGAAGGTACTGTCCGACAAATTCTTGAGGCGGAGACGGAAATTCGAGTAGCTTGTACGCGCTTCTTTTAATGTGTTGAACGAAATTATCAAGCAAATTTTCCAACCGAATGATGTTGTCGGGGGTTATGTAATCTCCAAAAACCAGAGGTTCATCAGGGAGATACTCGGTTTCCAATCGCGGACGCGCCGGACGGCTTCGCCTGCGGAAAAGTAGATTTTAACGCCAACGGCGGCAAGTTCCGCCTTGACTTCAGGCACGTCGAAGTGCGCAACGTCGCGTTCAAGGAAGATAAGAACTACTTCAGCATCTTGATTGAGGCGCGCGAAGGCTAAAATGGACTCGTAAATCTCCAAGTCCTTCACGTCTTTTGGCGGGGCCCTGCGAGCTTTTCTCAAGCGAGCGCCAGCGAGAATCTCGCCTGTGAAAGGAATGCGTGTGGCGATGCGCTGCAAGTCGTCCAGCAAGGAATGCGCGCCGACAAACATTCGCTGAACAACTTCCAACGTCTCGGCAAAGATACGCTCTCGTTCAACGTCAGGTGGCAAGGTACGCAACACTGACCGAGCCGCCTGAATTGCTTCTATTCTTTCAAGTTCCAGTGTCTTGAGCTTTGCTTCCACTTCTGCCAGCGCGTAGTCAGGGACGACAAGTTCAATCTCGCCATCCAAAGCCAAGCGAAAGAGATACAGGCAATCGTGGTGGCGGGTAAGACAAACATCCAGCGCGTAATTACTTTCGGCTATCAACATCACTCTCTTCGCCATAATCAGCCTCCCCACAAATTAAGTCTCCAAAGTCCTCTTCACGAAACCCCAAGCGCAACAACCCACCGATGATGCGCTCTCCGA
Source organism: uncultured bacterium (assembly GCA_964601015.1). Classification (GTDB taxonomy): domain Bacteria; phylum Poribacteria; class WGA-4E; order DTYX01; family CAZRLY01; genus CAZRLY01. The sequence goes on along the minus strand of CAZRLY010000297.1, from coordinate 4,782 downwards.
TTTCGCGCCGCTGCTCCTTTGTCATCGGTTCAGGCGGAATAACTCCCTTAAGTTTGATGTTTTTTTTGCAGGATTCCTGTTTGCTTTGCTTAATTGTTTCTGACATTTCGACACCTCCATAAACCCACCGGTTTACCTTAGATTCTTTCCGATAGTTTCCCCCGCATGACGGAAGTTGCCATCCTCTCCCCTGCTGATAAAGTTCAGTGGCACGAGAATTAAAATATATTCGGGAAAGGTTACCAGAAATTTGTTTCAAGAGCAAGGGAAAAATGAGCTTCTGGAACTGTTTTCCATTTTGGAGTGCAACGACTCAATCGTTGCTCTTGCAATGACTCAGTCATTGCACTCCATAGAGCCGCTGATACCTACCAATCAAAAGTTCCCTGCCAGGCAGCTTTCAATTCATCAATTCCTGCGCGGACAACAGCATTTCCGTGTAAGCCGATAACTTCAAAAATTTTCCCCTTCGTAATTTCACCCACCAGTCCAAAATTCGTTTCCGACATAATCTTTTCAAATTGGGGCTGCAATTCTTTCGGCACTTCCACGATGAATCTGCTGTTGGATTCGGAAAAGAGCAGGACATCGTCCCGGCAAACGTCGTCTGATTTGGGGATGTCTCGTAGGCGGATTTTCGTATGGTATCCACCAGCGAACGCCATCTCCGCGCAGGCTACGCCGATTCCACCTTCAGAACAGTCGTGGCAGGCGCGAACCAGCCCTTTGTCGATTGCGTTGCTCAAGGCTTTCATCGTCCGTTTGCCCTCTTCGGGGCGTACCTTTGGGACGCTGTTTCCAATGTAGCCGTATATGTCGTAGTAGTGTGAACCGCCCATCTCATCGTAGGTTTTGCCCACTACATAGATTAAATCGTCCGGTGATTTGGCGTCCATTGAGATGGCTTTCGTCACATCAGGCATTATACAGAGGGCTGAAATCAGCAGCGTATGCGGGATAGCAACCTGTTCTCCTGTGGTGGTGTCGCGGTATTCGTTGTAGAGGCTGTCCTTGCCAGAGATGAATGGTGTACCATAGGCGACGGCGATGTCGTAACAGGCCTGTGCTGAGCGTACTAAAGCGCCCAGTCTGTCGGGTTTGTCGGGGTTGCCCCAACTGAAATTATCCAGCAGCGCTGTGTGTTCTAAGTTCCCGCCGACGCTTATGACATTTCGCAATGCCTCGTCTATCGCAGAAGCCGCCATCCAATACGGGTCAATTTCTCCGTATTTGGGGTTGATGCCGTTTGCGACGATAACCCCGCTCTTTTTTCCTAAGACGGGAACTGTTATGCACGCGTCTCCCGGTCCATCGTTTTCGACACCCTGAAGTGGCTTGAGTGCGCTCCCTGCCTGCACTTCGTGGTCATATTGTCTTATCACCCACTCCTTGCTTGCCACATTTGGACTTGCCAGAATTTTTTTCAAGTCTTCCGTCAAATCAAATTTGGACTGCGAAAACTCAGTTTTCGTTTTGGAGTGTAAAAATTCAATTTTTGATTCCTTGGAGTGCGAAGATTGAATCTTCGCAAGATCCGGTTCAGGATAAACCGGCATCTCCCATACCGCCTTTTTGGTTATTTTCGGCAGGCCATCGTGCAAAAACTCCATGTCCACGTCGGCTACCTTCTGCCCGTCGTAAAAGAGACGCAATTTTTTATCCCCTGTAAATTCACCGATTACTGTGGCTTCGACATCTTCGCTTGAGAAAACCTCCATCAGTTCATCTGCGTTCTCAGGCGGGACAGCGAGCGCCATTCTCTCCTGCGCTTCACTTAGCCAGATTTCCCAGGGCGCCAACCCCGCGTATTTTAAGGGGATTTTGTCCAAATCAACCCGAATGCCAGTGTCCTCGCCCATTTCTCCTAAGGCTGAAGAAAGTCCGCCACCGCCGCAGTCAGTGATAGCGCTGTACAATTTTTTATCGCGTGCTTGCAACAACGTATCCACCATCTTCTTCTCCACGATGGGGTTGCCGATTTGTACAACGCTACCCAATGTTTCCGAAGTCTCGTCCAACTCCACGGACGCGAAGGTAACTCCATGAATGCCATCTCTGCCTGTCCTTCCGCCGACAACAACTGCCACATCCCCCGGGTTGACTTTTTCCTCGCATTTGTCCTTTGGAATAAGCCCGACGTTGCCGCAGTAGACTATCGGGTTCGCCGTATACCGTTTGTCAAACAAAATGGCACCGTTAGCGGTGGGGATGCCCATTCGATTGCCGTAGTCCCGCACCCCAGCAACGACGCCTTTGAAAATACGCTTGGGATGTAGGACGCCTTTGGGCAACTCTTCGTAAGGCAAATCAGGCGGGCCAAAACAGAATACATCAGTGTTCAAAATGGGCTTCGCACCCAAACCCGTCCCCAACGGGTCGCGAATAACGCCGCCTATGCCCGTCCCTGCGCCGCCGTAAGGCTCAATCGCTGACGGGTGGTTATGGGTTTCAACTTTGAACGCTACATTGTAATCTTCGTCAAATTCGATAATTCCCGCATTGTCCGAAAATACCGAAACGCACCACGGCTTGTTTATCTCCTGCGTAGCCCGCATGATGAACGACTTTAACAAGCCATTTATCACTTGGGTTTTGCCCTCTTCGGAATACTCTATCAAACCCCTGAAAGTCTTGTGAACGCAGTGTTCTGACCAGGTTTGGGCAATCGTTTCCAACTCTACATCAGTTGGATTCCGCCCCAAAGAGGTAAAATAATTTTGAATGGCTTTCATCTCAGCGAGGTTCAACGACAACAACCCACGCTCGCTGATTAACATTAATTCATCGTCGTTTGCAGTTAAAATTTCAATCTTTTTTACGTTCATATTCGCCACCTTATGTTTTCAGTTTTCATTGAGCAACGCAAATTGAAAATTAGGTAAGTATGCAATTATATATCTTCCGCAACTTTCGCCAGCCGTCCATTCGCAAACTTATCAGCTAAATCGCTTAGTTCAGCCTTCAAGTTTACCGATTCATCCAGCACAGCAATTCTTCGATGGCGTAATTCCTCAAAGAAAGCCAAATAAGGCATCTGCGCCATTTGCGCGGCTTCGCCGATGCTAACCATTCCTTTAGTGTATGCATTTATCGAGAATTCTTTTTTATTCACCAGCCATGTCCTTTTGTTTTGGCGTTCCGTGGAGGGTGGTTATGTTCAGTCACCCAGTCAGCAATAGCAAGTTGAAATTATATCATAGTGTGCAGACACAATCAATAAAAAAAAACGGGCAAGTTCCTTTTTGGCAACTTGCCCGTCGCTTTTCTTCAGGACAGAGAGCGTCTACCACAACACTTCCGTCCTTTGGCTACCGATAAAATATTTAGCTAACAAAGTAGCATTAATAAGAAGTCACCATCGCTTGTATCCCCTCCTGTTCCTCAAGTAGTTTCGCCAGTGCTTTAGCGTCATCTTCATCGGAGAAGGCACCGATTGTAACTCTGTACCAAATTCCCGTATCAAGTGTTACTTCGAGTATGCGAATTTCATGTCCAAGATTTAGGGATTCCAGAGTATCGGCAGAGTTTTCCGCGTTTTTTCGTTCTTTGAAAGAACCTGTACGCACAGTAAACTTAGAAGGTACTTCTTCCTCACCAGGGATTGGTGGAATGTCCGTTTCTAAGTCCTCAATATTTACTTCGCTTTCCACATCAGTTTTGTCCTCCGCTGTCAGCAGTATGATTTCCACTCGCCTATTTTTCTGTCGTCCCTCTTCGGTGGTATTGTCTGCGATAGGACGGGACTCACCGTATCCGGTAGCTGACAGCCTGCGCGGGTCAATTTGAAATGTCTCCACCAGATATGTCAAGACAGCGTTGGCGCGTGCGCTGGACAAATTCATGTTGTAAGAGTCAGAGCCAACGTCATCGGTATGTCCTTCGATTAGTATTCGCGCATCGGGATAGGCATTTACGGCATTAGCCACCTCTTGCAAAGCGTCGTAGCATTTGGGATTCACGTTGTACTGGTTGCTTTCAAAAGCGATACCGGGCAGAGTCAGCACAATGCCGCGCCGTTCACGTCTACCCGCCAGCTCACCTCCCAAATCCACGACGGATACAGAAACCTCCTTGTTAGCTTGATTGCCTGCGATGTCCTCCACGGTGAGCGTACAAAAATATTCCCCTTTCAGTTGGGAGATGTCCACCTTCTTCTGCCAGTCATTCCAGAGGATGGTTTGTGGTATCTCTGACTCCCCCGAAACATCTCCCACTGACCGGTTTTTATCATCCACAACGCTCAATTGCCAACGAGCAATAGCGCTTTTATCTGCGGTACGAACATGAAGTTTCGCTACCTCCATCACAATCTGTTCTCTTCTTTGGGCTTGATTCACCCTCGACACCAGTACCATTGGTTCAGCGGATACTGAAACATCTGGCGGTGTGGTATCAACGGTAACGTTGAGTTTGGCGAGGGGGTTGTCTCCCGCGGTCACCCTGATAAGTTTCGCCGTATAAATGTCATCATCAACTATATAGCCATCGTTGTGACGCCCATACCATTTTACCCCGCCAAATGGTATTCCTGTCCCTGAGTAGTTTTTCACGATTTCCCCGTATTTGTCTTGTATCTCCAGCGCCCACTCGTCTTCCATGTCAATGTTAAAGACAACCACATCTTTTATACCATCGCCATTTGGCGAAAACGTTTTCTCCGAAACGGAGAGCGGGTTAAGTATCTCCTTTGGAATAGCGACAGGGGGGGGACTTTTGGCAATGGGGGATTCGGGGACGACAGGCACTATTTCATCCCTTTCGATTCCGCCCCAGCGCAGGGTA
>CAZRLY010000296.1:0-6754 GCA_964601015.1 uncultured bacterium | reverse complement strand
TCAAACATAGAAATCCAGTAGCATTGCAACAGAAGGATGGTTCCAAGACATTTGTTCAAGTACGAGCCGAAAGGCGTAGAAGTCGTAGACATCGCCATAAATGGCACAGAAAGCCAAGATTCAATAATAGAGCATCATCAAAAAGATCCGGTAGGTTGCCACCGACTATCAAGATGAATGTAATGGAGGTTGTTAGAGTTGTATCTAGTATTCCCTTGCCAATCTCGATTATTATCGTTGAAGATGTTCAGGTGGATGTCAGAAGATTAAGTAATCCTAATGTTAGAGGTAGTGAGTATCAGCAATCTAATCGGTTAGACGAGAATCTGAGACTTGCTTGTTTGATGAGAGATGACTTTACTTGTCAGAAATGCGGTAAAAAGGAAGTCAAACTAACAGCTCATCATATAGTTTGGACTTCTAAAGGTGGCAAAGATAGTATTTACAACTTGATAACTCTTTGCCTGATGTGCCATGAAAAGGTGCACTCTACAGGAGAAAGTGGCAAAATCAAGCTCAAAGGTGGCGAAGTAGCAACAGGCATGGATGGGTTTTCTGATAAAATTGCCGCTAGGACGATGCAAGGTAAAACTCTAATGTATTCTCTCTTAGAGAAAATTGCACCCCTGTCCACTTGCTATGGTTATCAAACGGCGGCATTCAGAAAAGCATGCAATTATCCCAAAGAGCACTTCCTAGATGCTGTATGTATTGCGTTCTTACAAACAGGTGAAGTTATTCCGCTAAATAAAAAGGCAAAGCCAAAAGATGACGGCTTCGCCGACATCTTTTCACTTTTTGATAATCATTATGATATTTGGTTTAGAGCTAAACAAACCAGACGCATTTTTAACACGCAGCCATCAAAAGGCGGAAAGATAAAGCAATGGCAAAAGTACAAAGGGCTGGCAAGTAATGGAACAGATTGCATTCTAAGAGACAAACGGGATAGAAACTTTGTTTTGCCAGATGGTTACACCTTTTATAAAAAAGGAGATGTAATTGACATCTTAGGTTTACAGACCGAAATAGCTTCCATCAATGGCAAAGGCAAAGGATTTTATTATTGGAGGTATCAATCTGACGGCAGTAGAAAGTATGCGTCTATCTCGCACAAGAAAGTCAAGCTTGTGGAATATGCTAAAACAATCAACTATATTTCTGGTCCTGTCGTATTCATCCCCGCCGTAAGACGAAGTCGTCGGGCCTTATCCGCTGATTGGAACAATCAGAAGGGGACTTCTGCGACGAAAAATGACAATGCAATACTTGATATGCCTATATTCGTCATAACAGGGCAAGGAAAAGTTGCGTTAGAAGATAGTGAACGCGCTAACTTAAAGCGTTATTTAGTTGAGAAGGGTGGATTTCTGCTTCTTGATGCGCGCGGGACGGATGCTCAAGGAAGTTTGAGAGACGAATTGCGCGGGATGTTTCCACTCGGAGCGAAGTGGAGAGGCGAAGCGGCCTTTCTGGGTTCGTTTCAAAATATCCCGCCTGAACACGCTGTTTATAACAGTTGGAACGAATTGGATTCATCAAGATACCGCCCGGAGGGGTTTTTTATTGAAGACGGTAGGTTGGTCGCGCTCATGCCAAAACGGTGGGACTACTGGGATATTAGCGAACAACCAGACGGCACTTCAGCACAATTCGGCGTGAATATCGCCCTCTACGCCCTGAAGCATTCAAAATTGGTCAGGTGGCACGATTATACGCCCGTCCTTTTGGGTGCGAATCGGACTGCCGATGGGATTGAGGTAAAAGCTGGCGTCATATCCCATAAGGGAGAGGAGAGGGGCATATTGACCTTGCAATTGGTGGCTCCGGATGGGGAAACGCTCTCCTCCTTTGAACAGAAATTGAAGGTGTCGGATGAGAAGAGGAGAGAGCAGAAATCCCTTCTCAGCGTTCCAGAGACGACCGCGTGGCTGGAACAACACAGGGTGAAATATTCGTGGATAACGGAGAAATTCCGATATGACGGAAACATATCAGCAGCCCAACTCGTGGGCGAACTGGATACGCGCATTTTAGGACAGAATGAGTGGAATGCTGGCGCTTCTGCGTCGTTTCGTCTGATAGCGTTTGACCGCGCAGGACAGAAGCCGGTCGAAGATGCTAACATAACCGCGCGGCTTGTACGAAAAGATGATAAACATACTATAACCGAATTTTCTGGAAAAACCGATTCAAGCGGCACGGTTGAGATGCGTTTCAAAGTGCCAGAAGAGGCTGAAGGCGAAGCGGAACTTCTCGTCGATGTAAACTCGAAAAAGGGCTTTGATAGCGCAAAAAGCGACATCAATATCGCAACAACACACAAAATTCTGCTCTCCACTGACAAACCGCTCTATCAACCCAGTCAAGTAATTCACATCCGCAGCCTCGCTTTGAATACCGCAACTTTGAAGCCTGTAGGAAATTCAGAGATTACGCTTGAGGTGGAAGATTCCAAAGGCAACAAGGTATACAAATACAAAGCCGATACGGACAAATTCGGCATAGCCTCCGCTGATTTTACACTCGCTGACGACATCAACATGGGGCGTTATGCGATACGGGCCATCATGGCGGAGGTAAGGCAGGAGAAAAAAGTTACGGTTGACCGGTATGTGTTGCCCAAGTTCAAGATAAATTTCTCCACCGCCAAAGATTTCTACCAGCCCGGCGAAACCGTCAAGGGTGAGTTGCAAGTAGATTATTTCTTCGGCAAACCTGTGACGGATGGGAAAGTCACCGTGAAAGCGTCGAAATTCGACGTTGGATTCAGCGAATTTGCGAACATCACCGGCAAAACAGACGCGAACGGACATTATACCTTCGACATGAAACTGCCGACTCATTTTGTCGGACAGCCGTTGGAACAGGGAAATACCTTTGCGATGTTCGACATCTCCGTCGTTGATGGGGCGGAACACGAGGAGAAAATCACTCAAAACCGCAATGTGGTACAACATCCTATTACCATCGTCATCGTACCTGAAAGCGGCGATATAGTTCCGAACGTCGAAAATCTTGTCTACGTTATGACTACCTATCCCGATGGGAAGCCGGTGGAGACGACGGTAAGGCTGGAAATCGGTTCTCTCAAAGAGAAACAGAAGACGGATAAGTTAGGAGTAGCGGCTTTTCGCATAACCCCACAGACGACCAATTTGTCCATTCTCGTAAAGGCAACCGACAATCAGGGCAATCGCGGGGAGAAAAAAGCCGATTTTCAGACGAGTTTGAAGAATACCCTGTTGTTGCGCACTGATGAAGCACTTTACAAAGTCGGGGATGTTATCACCGCACAAATATTCAGCGCAAAACAGAGCGGCTCCATCTACATTGACCTGATTAAGGATAAACAGACGATTTTGACAAAATCCGTGCAGATGAAAGAGGGCAAGGGTAGTGTGGAAATTCACCTCTCCGCCAGCGACTTCGGCACACTGGAAGTCCACGCCTATCAAATTACCCCCGGAGGCGACATCGTCCGCGATACGCGCCTTATTTACGTTGACCAGGCTGATGATTTGAGCATTGCAGTCTCCGCTGATAAAAAAGTTTATCTGCCCGGAGAGGAAGCTACTCTTCATTTCGAGGTAACGGACAAAAACGCACACCCCGTACTCGCCGCGCTTGGGGTTCAGGTTGTTGACGAGAGCGTGTTCGCGCTGCAAGAGATGCAACCGGGTTTGGAAAAAATATATTTCACTTTAGAGAAGGAACTGCTCAAGCCAAAATACGAAATACACGGTTATACGATGGAGCAAATCGTAACCGCCCCGCCTGAACAGATACAGAGGCGCAAAACCGCCGCGAGGGTATTGTTCGCCTCGTTAGAGCAAGTGCGCACGGATTACAGTTTGAATCTGCGTACTGCCGAACAGAAGGACAAAGAATACAAACAGATATTGCAAGGGAAAGTAGAAGAGCGCGCGGAGAAGATAAGCAAAGCACTCGAAAAATACTTTGAGGAAAAAGACAGCTATTTGGACAAGCAGGACGCGCTCAAAAAACTGGTGGAAGCTAAATACCTCGAACCCGATGATATTTTTGACCCGTGGGGTAACGAGTTCCTCTACTACTCCTGGAGTTTGCACAGCCTCGGACCGGACGGGTTGTTGAATACGGATGACGATGTGATGGTACAGACTGATACCTCTATAGCTATCGGAACTGGGCTGGGGGGAGGCAGGGCTATTATGTTCAAGGGAGAAAGAGCATTCGCCAGGGGCGGAGTTGCAGGCGTCAAAGAGGCAAGGGCATTAGCTATGCCTGAGATGGAGGCGGCCAGGGCGAATACACTTGATAGTATAGGCCGCAAAATCGGCCTTGGTAATAAACAAAAAGCCCCAGAAGAACCGCGCATCCGCCAATACTTCCCCGAGACGCTGTTCTTTGCGCCCGCGCTAATCACCGACGAGAAGGGCAAAGCTAATCTCAACATCCCAATGGCCGATTCCATTACTACCTGGCGTCTCACAAGCATGGCGTCATCCCTGCAAGGACAATTAGGAAGCATGACGGAGGGCATCCGCGTATTCCAAGATTTCTTCATAGATATTGACCTACCTGTCAGCTTGACTCAAAACGATGAGGTATCCGTACCCATCGCCATCTACAACTATCTGCCCACACCCCAGACGCTCCGGCTCAAACTGGACAAAAAACCCTGGTTTGAACTGGACGGCAACGCTGAACAACAGTTAAAAATGAGCGTTGACCAGGTTAGCGTACTTTACTACCGTTTGAAGGTAAAACAGATCGGCTGGCACAAGTTGACCGTCCATGCCTACGGCGATAAGATGAGCGACGCTATCTCCCGTCAAATCGAAGTGATTCCCGACGGTAAGGAATTTCGCATAGCGCAGGGCGATAGGTTGGAAGGCTTTGTCGAACGCAAAATCGTTATCCCCGTAGAAGCCATTGAGGGTGCGAGCAAGGTATTTGTCAAAATCTATCCGGGCGTATTCAGTCAGGTAATGGAAGGTTTAGAAAATATCTTGCAGATGCCCTTCGGTTGTTTCGAGCAAACCTCGTCGACCACTTATCCGAACATCCTCGCTCTGGATTATATGAAGGCGACGAAACAAAACACACCTGAAATCCAGATGAAAGCCGAAGAATACGTCAACCTCGGATACCAGAGGCTGTTGAGTTTTGAAGTTGACGGCGGAGGTTTTTCGTGGTTCGGCGACAAACCTGCAAACAGAATTTTGACGGCTTACGGTTTGGCTGAATTCTACGATATGTCGAAAGTATATGCTATCGACGAAAACATCATCACTCGCACTCAAAAGTGGCTGGTATCCCAACAAGAAAGGGACGGTTCCTGGCCGCCTGACGCACATTACCTCCACGCCGAGAGCTGGGGAAAAATCCAAAATTCTAAACTGTTGCCGACGGCGTACATAACCTGGAAATTGCTCGAAAGCAACTACAAGGGAAACCTCGTAAACAAAGCGGTCGAATACATCCGCACACATTTGGAGGAAGCCAAAGACGCCTACACACTTGCCATCATCGCCAACGCGCTCGTCCGTGCCGACAAAAACGACGACAGTACCTTTGAGGTAATGGAAAAGCTGAAGGAGATGGCGGTAGAAGATAAAGAAACTGCTCACTGGGAATCCAAAATCGAAACGATTACTCATTCACACGGCGGCGCGGCGGACATCGAAACTACGGCGACGGTTGCACAGGCGCTCATCAAATACGGGCGATACGGCGCTTTGACAACGAAAGTTTTAACCTATCTGATTCGCCAGAAGGATAGCAACGGAATGTGGGGTTCCACACAGGCTACCATCTTAGCTTTGAAATCACTGCTGATGTCCGTCGGAAACGCCACGGAAGAAGTTGATGCAACCGTAAACATCAGCATGAATGGCAGGAAAGCACGAAGCCTGAGAATCACTCCGGAAAACAGCGATGTGATGCGTTTAGTGGATTTAGCCGAACATACCATAGCCGGCACGAACGCCATACAGTTGTCGCTTGATGGTAAAGGCAGTTGCATGTATCAGGTGGTAGGAAAATACTACCTCCCCTGGAAAGCGCAGGAGAAACCGATAAAGGAACCGTTGAGCATCAGCGTAGACTACGACAAACGTGAACTGGAAAAAGATGACATGATAACCTGCAACATTACCGTTGTCAACAACCGTCCAGCCATCGCCAACATGATAATCGTGGATGTGGGCATCCCGCCCGGATTTGAAGTACAAGCTGGCGATTTGGCGGAATTGGTGGGCGACGGAAAAATCAAAAAATTCAACTTGACCGGCAGGCAAATCATCATCTACTTCGACAAACTCGCGCCCAAAAAGCCGGCCGAATTTGCCTACCGTCTGCGCGCTAAATTCCCCATCAAAGCAAAAACTCGCCTTTCGCGGGTTTACGAATACTACAATCCAGAAATCAAGAGCGTAGCGCAACCGACGGAGATTGTTGTCAGGTAATGTAAAGAGTAGAGCTTCGGCAAAAATTAAGGAAATCCACTCAATACAAGGATTTTCGCCCCTAACCTTGTGACTTTCACCTACACTTCATCTTTATTTTGGGGGAGACAAAACTTTCTCCCCCGAAAAAGCCCGCCGATAAAGCCCGACGACTATCGTCTTACGGAGCTGCGCACCCCTTCGTCTTACGGCAAACCCTCTTTCCTAAAAAGAGCGAAAAAATACCCCCAAAAGTCAAATTTTTTGTTGGCATGAAGCCGAAAATATGCTAAAATTTGGTTAAAGAATTTGAAAACGGCAAT
>CAZRLY010000295.1:4102-6843 GCA_964601015.1 uncultured bacterium | reverse complement strand
TCTAATCAGCTTATAAGCAGTTGAATTGGAGTTAGTGGGGATTTGAGTTCATGGACAAGATTCACGACATATTCCATCCTCTGCCGGTTTTCGGCTTCCAGGTCCAACACATGTATTATTTGATAGACATATCCAACGAGTATCGGCATCGAAAAAGGGAAGATTCCTTTCTGAGCAGCGATAAAAAGAATATCTAATATGACTGCTGGGATAAATAGGAACACTCCCCTAAATAATCGCTTAAGGAATTTCAAACGGGTTGGCGAATGTGTTATCTTGTATGCTGCCCTGAAACACCACCATGTATATAGGATAAGTCCAATGAAGAAGATTGGAATACCAGACGCTAAAATAAGATTTCTCGGGGGGAATTTGTGATTTTCGTATTCGATAAGTTGGGTATTAAAAGAATGATAGATGCCGACGCTGAGAAATATTATCGGCACAAGATATGCAAACCAATATTCCTTTTTTCGCACATTCACTGCTGTTAGCAGAAAATCACAGAGAATAGCCAGGGTAAAAGCGCCAACCACATTTAGAATATTTCCAAGACGAGAAATGGCATCGTCATAAAATCCAAACAGCAGAAACATACTGAAACAATATAAACTGTAAACAATGCAAAATGCCACAAACTTTTTAATCGCAGAATCTCCCCTACGCCTTATGTATGCAAAGTAAGCAAAACCAATATAGATAACGCAAGTTACAATCGTTGAGATATTGTAAATATTTAGAGGACGCATCTGTCTCACCTATGGGAGTTAGGATATGATGCGGTTAGTATTTGTCATCCGGGAATTTGGCAATTGTCGTATTATTATTGCATAAGAGGGCGGTAAAGTCAAGGAAAAATGTCAATGAGAAAAAATTTGATTTTGTATCAGGGATGTGGTATTCTAAAAATTACCATGAAGAGGAGGACTAACTTATGAACTCAACCCCTTTCGACATTCCAACCGGCCGGCGTCAGTTGTTCCTTGACGATGTCGGTATTGCATACATTGAGAACTTGAACCGGACGATGCACCAGCCGGTGAAGAAGGGTGCGGTGATACGTCCCGACTATCATCTTGGCATCTCCAGCCATCAGGTACGCACCGCACCTGTCTGGGAACCGGACGAACAGGTATTCAAGTTACTGGTTCACGGCAAACCAGATGACCTACCACTAAGCGCATCCAGCTACTTCGAGAGCAAGGACGGACTGCACTGGACAAAACCTTCCTTAGGACAGGCGGAACATCGCGGTTCGCTGGACAACAACTATGTACACCTGGACACGGGCAAATACCAATTGTCACCCTACATGCTGGTGCTTGACCCAAATGAGCCTAACCCGTCCCGGCGGTACAAAGGCGGCGCGCCCTTCCGTCGTCAAATAAATGGCAAAACCGAATCCGCTGTTGGATTCCTCGTCTCTCCAGACGCACGCAACTGGAAGATGCTTGACGGCCCGAGTGTCCGAAGTTCCGACGAACACAACATGAGTTTTGACCTTATTGAAAAATTGTTTATCCTGACTGTGAAATTGGGAGGAACCCGCGGCGGAAGAGCCGTTTCGCTCTCCACTAGCAAGGACTTTGAAGATTGGACGGAACCAGAGTTGATATTCGAGGCGGATGACTTAGACCAAAAACTTGGTCGCGAGAATATCGAAGCTCGGCTGGCGGACTCTCGGTTACGCCAACCGTTTCATAATAACCCGGACGTATACAAAGTGGACGTATACAACATGGGCGTGTTCCGCTACGAGGGATACTACATCGGGATGCCGGCAATGTATCACGCAACGGGCGCTGTTCCAAACTACCCGAACACCGATGGTTTTCATCTGATTCAACTAACCTGTAGCCACGATTTGAAAACCTGGCAACGTTTGGGTGACCGCAAGGTGTTTATCGGCCCATCGCCTGTTGGTTCGGGAGCTTACGACCAAACTCAGATAATCGGTCCCTCCAATGCGGTGGTTCGTGGAGATGAGTTGTGGTTCTACTATACCGGCATCAAATACCGCGCATCATGGGAGTATGTCGGCGAATACCCCAACGGGGAACACATCCCGCTTCCCGGACTTGACCCGGACACCGGCGCAATCTGCCTGGCAGTGCTGCGGCGGGACGGCTTCATTTCACTTGATGCCGAAGCACAAAAAGGCACAATGCTCACCAAACCGTTTCTGCTGACCGGCGACAAATTGTCCGTCAACGTTGACGCGCTCAACGGCGAACTGGGCGTCGAAGTATTGGACGAACACCACACTGTGCTGGCAGTGTCCGCTCCTGTGACAGGCGATTTACTACGCGGCAAGGTGGATTGGCGGCAGGGCAACCTTGTTGACCTAAAGGGACAAACCGTGAGCTTGCGCTTCACGTTGCGTAACGCTAAATTCTATTCGTATTGGCTACATTTGGAGCACAACGATTGAATCGCCGCATTCCAATTGGGTAGTAGCAGTCCCTGACTGCCACCGCATCGGGCTGGGACCGATGCCATGCGCATCAACTTAAGGTGAGCAAACGCCGGTTGAGTAGGTTTTGAACGCAGGCTCCGGGTTGAGTGCGAAGCGAAGCGAAGCGTAGTGTATCGAAACCAAGCGGAGAGTGGGCAAAGCATCCGACCAACGTTCACTTGGTTTCGATACGATTCTTCACTTCGTTCCGGGCCTACTCAACCGGCGTTCGCTAACTAAAAAACTCGTGTGTCATTGTGTTGCCGGTTACCACCTCTGCTGTTTG
>CAZRLY010000295.1:0-4002 GCA_964601015.1 uncultured bacterium | reverse complement strand
GTAACGTAGAACATGCAGCCTGCTTGTTCGGAGATTGAACGAGCTAGGCAGCACGTTCTACATAGCTCCGAATCTACTCAACCGGCGGTAGCTAACTAAAAAACTCGTGTGTCATTGTGTTGCCGGTTACCACCTCTGCTGTTTGGAACTTTCAGCGAGAGTAACGTAGAACATGCAGCCTGCTTGTTCGGAGATTGAACGAGCTAGGCAGCACGTTCTACGTAGTGGCGGGACGGAGAAACGTTGCTACTCTGTCCCGCCGCCTATCGTCATTCAAACCCTTTGCGGATTTATGAAATGAACCAGTTAGACGTTCAATCCGATATTGGCAAAACAACCTTCGTTTTCTCTTTAGCAGAGCGGTAGCTTGCTATGACTATTTCGATAGCGTGTTTTCCCCCTCTTCCGTCAATGATCGGCGTTTTGTTCTCCCGAATACAATCGACAAAATGGGTCAATTCACCTACCACGCCACTTGGCGAAACGTTGGGGGTAAGTTCCGTCCAGTCGCCTTCGCCTATCAGCTTTTTGGATACCTTGCCGCTGGACATACTCAATCTGAGCGAACCTTTGGAACCGTCGATGATTGTGTCGTTAGTTCCCCTTGCGCCCATAAACCCCCCCCAGCGCAGGATGCCCACAACACCGGGCTTGTATCTGATTAGCGTAACTGCGTAATCTTCCCAATCTTCGTATCCTGAAAAGCTGCCCACTTCGGATGCTACTGTGGTAGCTTCCCCGCCGTACCAGTTTATTAGGTCAGCTTTGTGTATGCCATTCTCCAGAAGCCCGCCCATAGTACCGTACCAACTGCTCGGTTTCGTTCTTGGCGCGCTGTATCGGCCGCTGTAGTCCGTTTCGATGTAAACTACATCGCCGATTTCCCCCGCATCAACCAACTCTTTTCCAAGTACGTGTACGGGATAAAATCGCAAAACCTGTCCTATCATAAAGACAACGCCAGCTTTATCGGTGGCTTCTATCATAGCGTCGGCGTCGGCGAGCGTCCGGGATATCGGTTTCTCACAGAAAGAATGAACGCCCGCTTCTGCCGCCGCTACGACTACTTCCTTGTGGAAATCGGGCGGAGTAGCGACGACAATCCCGTCCACATCGTCCCACATCTCGTTGCAATCGCTGTAAGCCTTCAGGTTAAACTTTTCGGCAACCTCTTTAGCTGCTTCCAACCTTATATCAGCTACTGCTGTGAATTGGCAATCTGCCACATTGGGAAGGGAATTGCAATGTCCTCGTCCCATCCCACCAGTTCCAACTACGCCTATGCGTACCATAGTAATGTCCTCTCTTTCTTCCGTATCGTGGGATTTATTATACATCCTTTTCAACGCGCTGTCAATGACAAATCTTAAATTTTTTCCTCAGAAATTCCCCATGAAAAAATTTTAGTCCCGTTTTCGTAAGACAAGCTGTTAGTACACATGGGCGCAAATCTTTGCCCCGTAGAACGTGTGGTTCCTTACTCGTTCGACTCGGCAATCCGAACAGGCAAGGCTGCCTGTTCTACGGGCGGGTTAAGAACTTCTGCCCACGTGTATTAGTTTGTCACTCGTCCACACTGTTTTATGGGGAAGCAAACTAACAGTTTGCGTTACGTGGGGAATTTCTATTTTTTCCTTGCTTTTATTGGCGAATAATGCTATATTAATTCAACTACCAGGAAAAGGAGAAAAATGGCGACTTCCCCCACGCGATAAAATTATGTGGTTTCCGTCGCCATGTCCTATGAATATACATGAAACTGCCATCGTTCACCCAAAAGCAAAACTTGCGGATGACGTAGAAGTAGGCCCATTTTCTATCATTAGCGAGGATGTGGAAATTGGGGCTGGCACTAAAATCGGACCGAATGTACAAATTGACCGCTGGACTACTATCGGCGCTGACTGTCAAATATTTTTCGGCTGTACCTTGGGAAATCCACCAAAAGATTTAAAATATGGGGGCTGGCGAAGCTATGTAAAAATTGGCAATAAAAACGTTCTACGAGAATACGTCTCTATTACAAGGGCGACAGCAGAGGGAGCGGAAACGGTAATTGGCGATAACAATCTGTTTATGAACTGGGTTAATATAGCACACGATTGCATCATTAAAAACGGCGTCATTATGGCAAATCTCGCTACTCTGGGTGGGCATGTGGTTATTGAAGATAACTGTAGAATTGGTGCCAAGTCGGCCTTTCATCAGTTTGTACGAATGGGGAAGATGGCTATGGCTGGCGCTTGCTCAAAGTTTACGCGGGACATACCACCGTTTACGGTATCGGACGGACACCCTGGCAAAGTCCGTGGATTGAATATTATCGGGCTGCGAACGTCCAGAATAAACCCATTGAGAGTGCTTTCCTCAGAAACGCTTGCGCGCCTCAAAAGGGCTTATCGAATTCTCTTCCGCTCAAAATTGAATATGAGCCAAGCCATCAAGCGAGTGCGGGAAAAGGTCGAATTTGATGAAGAGGTAGAATATCTGTTGCAGTTTATCGAAAATTCTAAACGCGGAGTTGGATTTTAGGTAATTGTGGAGTGCAAAAATCTTTGTGTGCATTTTTGCAAAGGTGAATGGCTTGTCTCCCCCAAAATAGAGATGAACCCAAAATTAGGCATTATCGCAGGTAGTGGTGATTTGCCCGTTCTGCTGGCAACTTGCGCTATTCAACACGGCAAGCAACCGATTATCGTCAGCGTCACCAAAACGCCGTCGCCAAAGCTGTCGGAAATCGCATCAGAATTCCAGCCTGTAGGAGACGAAGCGTTTTTTCAGTTTCACGTCGGGCAAATCAAAAAAATCATAAAAACCTTCCGTGATGCGGATGTGCAGGAAATAGCGTTGATAGGAAAGGTCAACAAGAACGTCCTTCTCAAACCGCTCTGGTTTGATTCCACGGCGCGCAAAATACTGGCGAAAGCCAGAAATAAATCCGACCAATCTATTTTGAAGCTGATTGTGGAAGAACTGGAATCTCTCGGATTCACTGTAATCGACCAACGAAAATACCTCTCGTCGTTGCTTCCAAAAGCCGGCGTACTCACCAAAAGACAGCCGAAAAATAACGAATGGAAGGATGTAAACTACGGCATTGACTTAGCTCGAAAAATTGCTAACCTGGACATTGGGCAAACTGTCGTCGTGAAAAATCAGATGCCCCTCGCTATCGAGGCGATAGAAGGTACTGACGAGACAATCCGACGTGGGGCTTTTCTTGGGGGCAAAGGTGTTGTGGTGGCTAAAGCCGCCGCAAGCCAACATGATTTTCGGTTTGATGTGCCTACAGTGGGATGCGATACGCTTAGTGTGATGCAAAAAGCCGGAACGAAAACGCTGGCAGTCGAAACTGAACGTATTTTTTTGGTGGAACCTGAAAAGTTTGTCAGAGAAGCAGATATGATGAAAATATCTGTGGTGGTTGTTTAATGCTGGTGTCTCTCGTCTCTTTGAGCATCAGTTCTGCACTCGCAAAAAGGAATACCATGAACAACATTCAATACGCCATCACCGGCGGTTTAGAAGATAAACACATAAAAACCATTCACGACAAAGCAATGTCTATAATCGGGAAGGTAGGCTTGAACGTTCCGCATAAGGACATCCGCGAGCTATTGTCACATCACGACGGCGTCTCAATAGAAGGCGAAGATGTCCGTTTCAGCAGAGACATCGTTGAAGCCAGCATAAAGAAACTTTCGTATCCCGACTGGCTGTGGGACGATGAGATTAAAATTATCTCAGGCGCTTACGAGTTAAACGTAATTGATTTGGATACGGGAGAAATCCGCCCCTCCACGCTAAAGGATTTAAAGGAACTGACCAAACTTCAAGATTCCTACGGCGTATACGGTTCAGCGCCCGTGCGTGCAATGGACATTCCCACTCCATTGCAAGAGATTGCCATGTACAAAGTCTGTTGGGAAAACAGCAGACACATCAGCAACAGCATTTTGGAAGCAAACGAAAAATCGAGTTTAGAAGTCGCAGAATACGTCT
>CAZRLY010000294.1:0-6921 GCA_964601015.1 uncultured bacterium | reverse complement strand
GAAGTTTTGGGAGGGGTTTTTGCAAACCCGCTTCTATTAAATCTATCTGTTTAACCTCAATCTTCCCTATCTTTCCTTCTCTCAACTGTCCTAAACGAATTTTGACCTCTTCCAAACCCTCCAAACTTTGAAAGGCAGCGATACTAAGGTGCGGAAGCCAACTATCACCCTCCAATTCATAACTGGGAATCAAGATAGTTCTCTCACGAAACGCCTGTTGAATCAGTGAAATGTTGCCTCCATCCTCGGCCTCTAAAATTATAAAACAGCCAAGCGAATTAACCGCACCTATCTCCAGTGTAAAGGGTGAAATTTGCTCAAGCACAAGTTCTACCTGACAGAGAAAATCACCCAGTTCTTTGGGAACAATGTCATCTGCCTCAACCTTCATCTCTGACATAAAACCTAAAATCTTGACTGTTATGTGGTAGTATTCCGGCGGAAAAATGTATAGCCCTGGAATATCCCGAATCCTGTTGACGGTTGAAAGAATTTCATCGCGAATACCCGCTTCATCAATTTTAATGGCGAGAGCTAAACCGATTTCCCTTCCGTGACTGTCCCGCATCTGCTCAGGATTATAAAGTTGCACATCTGTTTTTCCTTTGAAATTCTGCCAGAGTCTTTGAAATTTTTCTTGGTATATTCGTTTCATGCAAAATCAAATATACCATAAGGTATTCTGCAAAATCAACATTATTGTGTACGCGCTAGGAGACTGTGACTGGTGACTGGTAAACTGGTTACTGGTACAATCACCAATAACCAGTAACGTCATCATGTAAACGCCTGCCTCCTGATTGCCTGATGTAATTGTACACACAAGTCCACCTTGGATGTTGTACAAGCCTATCGCCGTGCGATGATTACTTTTGGGTCAAAGGCTGTAGAATTTGGATAAAATGCGGGAAGGGCAATATTCTTCCCTTCAATAGCCGCTGTTAGGTGAAGCAGTGCCAACGGCAGATAGCTGTTAATTTTGCTCCAGCCTTTCGCCGTTACTTCGCTCGTCATAAAGAAACCATCAATAAAAGACGCTTCCACCAGTTTATTCCCAAGATTTGCAGCCAAGCCCAGGTACTCTTTTTGGTCGGTTGCCTTGTAAAGCTCAAGCAAGCCGAATAGCGCAAATATACCGTTTTGATTCGAGGATGACATCCGGCTGATTGTTGCATCTATTTGCGAGTCACTTGGTTGTGAATCGTTTTCATCGCCGAGTTCTCCCCATCCCATTCCCTGCGCCAAACTGCGAACCATTTGCCAGAAGAATCTGTCCCCGGTGAGTCGGTACGCCTTCGCGTAGGTAAAAAACATGAGTCCATTGGCTTTCACTTTTTCCAAACTTCGTGGACTGCAATAACCGACTCCCTCCATACAATCTTCCGGGGAGAGTTTCATGCCATCAATGAGGATGGGAGAAAAACTGCGGTCATTTTCGTCATACGAATGTTTACCGAGGGCTGTTAAATCCTTGACTACCATGTCGAGAAAATCTTGACCGTCTGAAACACCTAATTCCTCAAACAAGTTTAACCAAGTCAACGCTGCTCGCCCATACCGAGTCTGCATCACACCACTGGTGATAACCGTTGTTTCATTGACATCTTCACGCTCACTCAGTGGCTTCTTGAAAGAGATACGAACGCGGCATGGCTCTCTGTGATTGAACTGATACCCACCAAGCCCTGTGGTTTCATTTCTAATTTCATCGTATCTTTTCAAGAGACGCTTTGCCCACAGGAGTGGTTTCCTGTTGTGGCTTAGTTTGAAAAGGAGCGCGCCCGCATAAATTAGGTCACTTCCTGTGTTGATA
Organism: uncultured bacterium; assembly: GCA_964601015.1. Lineage (GTDB taxonomy): Bacteria > Poribacteria > WGA-4E > DTYX01 > CAZRLY01 > CAZRLY01. The sequence continues at coordinate 5,108 of CAZRLY010000294.1, read as the reverse complement.
AATGATAGCATTGCGTTATCAACGATTGGCAGCGGACTCCCTTCGTACTTGTGTTCCCACGCTGTTGTCCTATCCCAGTCCCTGTACTCACCGTGACGGTTAAATAACAGGTTTGACCAACTCCTAATGTGTTTGTGCCAGAAACCTTCGATTGCGAACTGAGTCGCATCCGGGTCAACTTTATACAGGTACTGATAATACGGATAAACACACTTTAATTCATGGTTACCAACGAGGGGCCTATCCTCCAGAATATCGTAGGATGTATGCCCTCCCCAGTACAACATGCCACTTGCTTTGTCCTGAAGTACATTCAAAGCATACTCAATCCATTCATCCGCCTGCTTCCGGTATTTTGTCTCACCGGTAATTGCGGTAAGCCCATCAAGTGTTCGCAAGAAATTCTGCTGGCATGCCAAATTTGAGAGGATGTGTTTTTCCCATTTGACAGGGACGCCTGTTTCAAGATTGATTCCATCGGCAAGGAGGGGGGTTTCCTTCTCACCGTATCCGTCACGACAGCGCTCCACTACATTGTCAGCGAATGCCGCTACAGAATCAATAAACTTTTGTGTACTGTTCGGGGTGATACTGTTAATGATTTTCATTGCAAATTTTCCTTTCTATTTATTCTGTTTTTCTCATCTGCCCATCTGCTCACCTGCTTCAAACGTTCCCCTCATTGACGCTCTTTGTTCTTGACAATTCACCCATGAGATGCTAAACTTACACGACTTGGAAGGTTAGAACTGAACCGATGACTCGTGTCTGGAGCTTTGGAGCGTTGGAGCGTTGGAGCAAAAGACAGCGTTGGAGCTCCAGTGCCCCACTGCTCCAGTTCCCCAATGCCCCAATGCCCCAGTGCCCGATTATCGCTTGAGCTTCACAATTCGGCACAAATAACCCTCCAAGTCGTGAAACTTAAACAAAATATTACTATTATAATTGGCTACAAGTCAAGAAAAAACCTCGGTATATATTTAAATTTGTCAGAGGGCAAGCTTGTATTAGAGGTACTCGCATCCCTGTTCATCAGCTCATTTGCATGTTGGCTAATGGGAACACAATTGCGGGGTAAGAAGAATGCGGAGGTGTTAAACCAAGTTGAAAAAAGAACAAACAGAATCTGCGCAAACGGACGACAGAAAACAGTTACCGGTCGAAAGTCTGAGAGCTATTCCTGTTGAAGTTCCCGGGAATCTGAAGAATATCCGTGTGATTTTGGTTGAGCCGACGGAACCGGGGAACATCGGCTCAACAGCCAGAGCCATGAAGGGGATGGGGTTATCGCAATTGGTACTCGTCAATCCGTCGCCGTGGCGTGACTCTAAGGACGCCTGGCGTTTAGCTCGCGTGTCAGGGGATGTTCTGGAAAACAGCCGGGTTGTCGAAACGCTTGAGCAAGCGATAGAAGGGACGCACTATCTCGTTGCTACGACACATCGAAGGCGACTGGCAAAACTCCCCCCGCCAGTGACAGCTCGCGAAGCGGCGCAAAAGATAGCTACTGTCTCACAGGATAAGACTGTCGGGCTACTTTTTGGACGAGAAGCCAGTGGGCTGACATCAGAAGAATTGAGCATCTGTCAACTTACTGCCAGCGTTCCTATGGCTTTGAGAAACCCACCGCTCAACCTATCGCATGCTGTGTTGGTGTTCGCCTACGAGATTTTTATGGCAAGCCTTGAGGAAATATCGACTAACCCGCAGGATTTGGCGGAAGTAACGGAACTTGAGCGATTTTATCAGCAAATTGTTTCCCTTTTGACAAAGGTTGAATTCGTGCCATACAACAACGATTGGAAGGTAATGCTTTTTGCTATCCGACGGGTGTTTGGACGGATGGAAATGGAGAAACGCGACTTAGCTGTGTTGTATCAAATATTCTCGGATATAGACAAGTATGTGTCCGGAAACAGGTGAATTGATTGAAGATTGAAGAATGACAATTGACTATTGCTTAGTCTTACAATCTTCAATATTCAATAGACAATCTTCAATTCCTTTGGCTTGTCTCCCCCAAAATAGAGATGAAACCCCAAAGACAATCGGACATACGAATACGCTGCTGGTTACTGGGTTTGTTGCTCATCTATGTAAACTGCTACTGGACGGTATTTCAGGAGGCCATCTGGTACGCCTGGCCAACTGACGCCGTGCCTTTTTCGACGGTTATCGTCATTGTATTTATTCTTACCATCACAAATTTTGCAATCAAGCGATTTTCGCCAAAGCAGGCTTTTACATACAGCGAGCTAATCGTCATCTACATCATGTTGTCGCTTTCGTCTGCCATTGCCAACTGGAACATGCTTGCGGCGGCAGTTCCCGGCGTCGGGCATGCGTTCTGGTTCGCCAGCCCCGAAAACGAGTGGCAGGAACTCATCTGGCGACACCTTCCGAGCTGGCTCACGATAAACGACAAGTCGATATTGCGGGACTACTATCAAGGCGATTCGACCATTTTCACTCCAGCATACATGAAGGCGTGGGCGGCACCTGTACTGCTCTGGACGGCGTGTGCTTCTGTGCTGTTTTCGTCGATGCTGCTCCTCGGTTCAATCCTGCGCAAACAGTGGACACAGCGGGAACGGCTAACTTACCCCGTCATTCAGATGCCGTTGGAGATGATGAACCCCAAGGGAGATTTTTTTAAGCATCGGTTGATGTGGGTAGGTTTTGCTATTTCAAGTAGCATCGTCATGATTAACAGCATTCACTTCTTCTTCCCATCCATTCCCTACATCCCCGTCAAACGCCGGCACATTGACCATTTGTTCACAGAAAAGCCGTGGAATGCAGTTGTGCCAATGAAGATTTCCTTCTATCCCTTCATCATCGGCTTGGGGTTCATGATGCCGCTGGATTTGTGTTTCTCAGCATGGTTTTTCTACCTGTTCAGCAAAATACAACTTGTTTTAATCAGCGCGTTTGGACTGCGAGTCAGGTCAAATTTTCCCTTTTTTACAGAGCAATCCTTTGGCGCGGTGATTGCCGTTTGTGGCTTCTACGTTTGGGTAGGCAGAGGGCATTTTAAGCAGGTGGTCAAAAGCCTCTTTTTGGGTGGCAACGACTATGACGCTGGTGAACCGATGCGATACAGGACTACTCTTGGGGCATTCGGCGGTTGCATCGTTTTTCTGGTGTTGTTTCTTGTGAGAATGGGGATGTCAGTATGGGTGGCGGGCTGTTATTTGGGCATCCTTTATGCGTTATCGGTTGTCATCACGCGTGTCCGAACTGAATTAGGTATGCCAGTCCACGACTTTGATGGTTTAGAACCGCGAAAAAGCCTGCTGACAATCACCGGGACATTGCGTCTCGGCGCAAAAAACCTGACGGCTATCACGTTGATGAGATGGGCTGAAACAGGCGATTACAACCCGCATCCGATGCCACACTATCTGGAAGGTTTTAAGATGGCAGAACGCACCGGCGCAAACCATCGAAAACTGTTCTACGCGATGCTGGTTGCTATTGTCGCCAGTTCATTTTTTTGCTTCCTGACAGCCTTGCAGATGTACTATAAATATGGCGCATCCTCCGGAAATATCCCCACTACGATGACCAGATGGTATGGGGAGAGCTTGTATTCCCGACTACAACGGCAGTTGAACTATCCTGCGGACGCAAATCCAATCGCCATCGGAGCTATGGGTTTTGGCGCAGTAGCCGGCTCGTTTCTGATGTACATGCGCATGCGGTTTATCTGGTGGCAGTTCCACGCGCTGGGCTACATCCTCGCCAGCAGTTGGGCGATGTACAATCTCTGGAGTTGTGTGCTGATAAGCTGGTTAGCGAAGTTGATAATTCTAAAACACGGCGGGTTGCATTCCTACCGCAGGGCGCTTCCGTTCTTCTGGGGGCTGATACTCGGAGATTTCATCGCAGGTGGGCTTTGGCTTGCGGTTGGGCTTATTTTTGACATGAATGTGTATGTGTTCTACCTATAGACATTTTGACAGAACTGTCTAAAATATAAGGAAGGATGCCTCGCACCTACTCGTATTACTGATTCTGTTTTACGATTATGTACATTGGGTTCTTCCGTTGTTTCACCCAAAGTTTAACATCGCCTTCGACGTTTTTCACAGCCTTTTTGAATTCAGACAAATTTGTAACGGTTTGTTCCTCAACTTCCATAACCAAGTCACCTTTTGTCAGCCCGGCTTTGTCAGCAGGGCTGTTGGTTTTTACCGAAGCTATCAGTACGCCTTCCTCAGATTCATAACCAAACTTTTGGGCTAACTCATCGGTCAGTTTCTGTACTGTAAGTCCACGCCATGGGTAGTTCTTCCGCATCAATCTTGATTACGGCGATGCCCGTCCATGAATCCGAACCGATAACTTCCGCGTCGAAAGTGCGCTCATTTTTCAAGGTTACTTTAATCTTCTTTGCCTTCTCGACGACATGGCTGGCTGTAACGATGTAACCGTCGGCGTTGACGATAATTCCCGCACCCAAGCTTGTCGGAGCGAGGCGTTTCTTGTTTTCAAAAAATCTTTCAATGAACGGCTCGTCTGGATATACCTTAATTCGCTCGCGTACCTTTGGAGTTCCCTTGTCTGATTCAGGGGAGTAGAAATAAAACTCCTGTTTCCTGAACAAACGCTCTGGCAAATCGAATTCGTAGCCACGCTCATTTTGCCGTTCGCGTGGAGCACTTCGCCAGCGAAAACGCGGCAAATTCCTGTCGAAATAATCAAACGGGAACTCTTTTTTACCCTCTGAGCGAATCTTACGCTCTACCTTGATGCTTACAATAGATTCCATCACCTGCTCGGATACTTTCGTAAAACTTTCGCTCAATTGTTGCAACGTTTCATCCGCCGCGCCTGCTAATGGGAACAATCCGCTAATTAACACGATAGCTATGATTGTTTCTGACAAATATTTTCTCATTCTATTTCCCTCCATAATTGCCTTCCCTTAGCACATCAGGCTAACAAAACAAATACTTTCCCTTCGGGCACCTCTCCGGGAAGGTTATGTGTTATCTACTCCACACACTTCCTGCAAAAAAGTTCCAAACTTTTCCGCCTTCGGAAATGACTAAGTGGTGTGTTCCATAAATCTCCTTCACTTTTCAAAGTTAATTTAATTTATA
>CAZRLY010000293.1:0-6923 GCA_964601015.1 uncultured bacterium | reverse complement strand
CATGGACAGTTTCGTAATCGAACCGGGAATTCTATACTATTTTTGGTTCTCTTAACCCAGTATTTCGTTCCCATTTAGTTATACTCTCTCTGTTTAGAGGTTCCAGGATAATTGGTGTAACATTCTTTAAAAAATGTCGAAAACCATTTTTAACAGAAATCTTTCCATATCATTCTTAGAGTTCATTAAGTCTTCCTGAAAGAAATGTGCTAAACGGTCTGCAAATTTAAGCGCTTTATCAGAATTAGGTGGGCAAGAAGGATTATCTCTCCAGTATAATGATATGAAGTTTGGGCTAAAGTTGAATCCACCTTTATAAAGTTGAGGATATTTTGAAATAATCTTTTTTATTTCTTGTTCTAAGCGAACGAGTATCATATAATTAAGTAAATTTTCTGTTTCTTTAGCTAATGACATCTGGTCAATTATAACTTTGATTTTGTCGATAGTTTGTGACAAAAAAGGCATTACAACTTCACTAATGGACATTGACATACAAGCAGTCCAAATATAATTTCGGTCATTGAAAACATTTCGATTTGAAATATATTTTGCATTTGCGCCAGTCATAAGTTTGGTTGTGCGTGCCATTAGCTTCATCTTGTTAATTTTGTTTTCAAGTTTTTTCTGAAATCCAAGATGTGGAGAAACATAGACAACACTCGGATATACCTTTTTCGACTTCAATTCTTGAGCAAGCCAATCCCTTTCACCAATTATCTTATTAGAGAAATTCGACATTTTGGTTGTTGTAGCAATTGATGCAACAACAAAGATTTCATCATCATTTTTTATTGGCATAGTTCCAGATTCGTCGGCAAAGATTTTCAATACTGACATTTGTCTATCTCCTTTTTTTACTTAGTTTTCAGTGGACTGCTCATCAGCGCGACCAATTCGGCAATGATGTAGTTAGTGGTGATTACCTTGCGTCTCCGCGTTGGATAAAGCCCCTCCACTAACATCCTTATTTCTCCTCATGTATATTAGCATACTCTTTTGCTAAATCTTCATCTATCTTCTCATTGTCTGCACCTGTTGGATAGCCAAGATTTACCGCGCCAAAATGATTCCTAACCTTCCCTCTTTTGGCTTCTTTTGCCGATAATTGACCTAACCCCAGCCGTCTCTTTGACCAATCTTCGAGGGATTGTCCAGCGGCTTTTGCTGCTTTTTGAAGTCGTTCGTATACATCTTCGGGTAGTTCTAAGACAAGTTGCTTTGACATTTGTGTCACCTCCACTCTTGTTGGAGTTCCGCCCGAATCTCATTGTAATCCCGAAAGCCCGTTGCTGTTTCAACCGCTTCATCTAAGTCCAACACATCTTCTAAATCTTCCAAGCGTTGAAGTAACTTGCGGTAATCCCTCATAGATAGAAAAACTCCTGTTTTCCTTCCTTCCTCATTCACAAGATATTTGGGTTTAACATCCAGCATAATATTCATCCTCCTTTCACACGCTCTTCGCCTTCTCCAACCGCCTTCTCACCAACTCCACCACCGCCTCATATACCGCCTCACGCTCACCCACAGTCAGTCCCAACACGTCAAAGACTACATCGTCTAAGGTACGGCGGGGCCGCATCTGCAAGTAAGGGCTGGGTAACCAAACCCTTACTGCACAAACCCTTTTATTACGCCGCCACTGCAATTGGCTTGGCTTTGGTGACGGGCTCCGGTGCTGACTGCCCCTCCTCTTTCAAGCCTTCGATGTATAATTCAATGGCTTCTTTCATCAACTGCTCAGTCTCTTCCAAAGTATCTCCGCATGCAACACAGCCAAGCAAATCAGGCACGTAGGCAGAGTAGTTCTTGCCCGTCCATTCGTAAATGACCGCGTATTCTTTCATAGTTAGTCCTCCAATTTGGATTGTTTCCAAATGCTTTTTAGCGTACCGGGTGCCACTTCTTTGCTGGGGTGTCCAGCAACTACCACGATGCCTTTTTTGTTAAGGCTATCCTACTAGCAACCGCGTGAATCCTTCCCGTTCAAAATGTCGGTCAGTGGTCAATGCTTCGGTAATGATACGCTCACGCATCAGCACAAAGCTGACCGAGTCGCAAAGCGAATAGGTTTTGTCCAGCCGTTCTTGCAACAACATCAGCGCCGAACGGTGCAAGGGCTCGTCCACCCAAACGATTTCGACATGAGGATTGTCCAGCAAGTCTGCGGAGAAATTCAATACGCGGATGCGGTTTAATCCACGCGACTGGCATAGCGCTACGAATTCCTCCAGCACATAGCTGTGCGTTAGCCGTATGCGAGCGGATTGAAAAAATGTTACAGCGTCGCCATGACGAGCATCACCCTCATCAAAACAGCAGAACAACCCTGAAGTGTCTACTATCATTAGCTTTCCTCCTCGTGTGTGCTCCCGTATTCCCGCGCCAAATCCGCATCAATGCGTTCATTGTCGCCAGAGCGCGGGTCGCCACTATTGACTGCGCCGAAGTGCCGTTGCATACGCTCCCATGCCGCACGGCTTTCTTCCTCAGTCAACTTAGGACGCTTTTTTTCCGTTCGCTTCGCCAGCCACTCCAGCAGAACTTCCTCCTCTGTCCGTTCATACTTAGCCGCTATCTGCTGACACGCCTCGTAAACCTCATCAGATACTTGAAAAGTCAAGGTTTTCATCCTTGTTCACCTCCGTTGTCCAAAAGGAACTCATATTTTTTCCTCTTAACCTTTCAAAGTCACCATCGTAACCCCGTCGCCGCCTTCAGTATACCCCCCGGTTCGGAAATCAGCTACCTGCGGGTGTTCCTTCAGGGATGCTGTAATAGCGTTTCGCAATGCGCCAGTACCTTTTCCGTGGATGATTGTTATGGTTTCAACCCCTGCTAAGAGGGCGTCATCCAGAAACTTATCGGTTTTATCCAGAGCTTCGGAGACGGTATGCCCTCTCAGGTTGATTTCAGTTGATATTACCGAGCGTCTATCATATTGGAGTTCAAGGACAGACGGACTTAATTTCGGCTTATTGTATTCCGCTGTTGCTTTTTGCACATCAGAAAGTGGTACAGCGACGTTCATATTTCCGACGCGAACTTGAAGCGTACCGCGTACGCCTGGCAGTTGAGCGACTTCCCCGAAGCGTTCCAGGCTTTTAACCCTCACTTTATCACCGATTTTGAAGAGTTCTTTGGGCTTTTGCATTCGCGTAGTTTTTTTATGGGCTAAATCCTCTTCCAATTGTGCGATTGCTGTGTGGGCTTGCTTGATGCTTTTCTTAGATGCCTGTTCTTTGCGAATGTCTGCTACGGCGTTTTCGATAATTTTGCGAGCGTTTTTCACTATTTCAGAGGCTTCGCGTTCAGCATCCTGTTGTTTGCGTTTTCGTTCAGCTTTGAACTCTTCGAGCAACCCCTCGTATTCCCTCCGGACTTCCGCTGCGGATTGTTGTCCCGCCTGGACGACTTTTCTTTCCCGCTCCAACTGCCGTCGTTCTTTTTCCATGCTCGCTATCAAATCTTCCACAGCCACCGTTTCAGTTCCTATGTAATCTCTGGCGATACGCGTGATGTCCTGTGGCATACCCAAGCGGTCAGCAATTTTCAGTGCGTTGCTGCTGCCTGGCACACCGATTTGTAGGCGATATGTGGGCAGGAGGGTTTGCCAATCGAACTTCATCGAAGCGTTGTCCATCCCCTCTTTTGAATGAGCATAGGCCTTTAGAACACCGTAATGAGTTGTAACGATAGTTTTAGCGTCAAGCGAATGAAAATAATCTAAAAGCGCCATGCCCAGTGCGACGCCCTCAGTTGGGTCAGTTCCTGCGCCGATTTCGTCTAACAACACAAGGGAATTGGCGTTGGCATTCTTTGTAATCTCAACGATTTTTGTTATGTGCGATGAGAAGGTACTCAGATTTTGTTCGATGCTTTGCTCGTCACCGATGTCGGCGCAAACCTGCTTAAAGACGGAAATTTCGCTGCCGTCTGCTGCGGAGATATGCAATCCTGATTGTGCCATTAGAGTCAGCAAGCCGACTGTTTTTAACGCCACCGTTTTCCCGCCGGTATTTGGGCCGGTTATGACGAGGGTGGTGAAGTCATCACCTATGTGGATGTCCGTGGGGACAATTTTTTCAGGACGCAATTTTTGGAGAGCATTCGACTTCTCCTTCAGGGAAAGTTCTAAGAGGGGATGTCTGGCGCTGATTAATTTGATGAACCCCCTATCGTTTAACTCAGGTTCTATACAACCAAATTCTACGCTTAAACGGGCCTTTGCGCCGAGAAAATCTAATTCGCCCAGAATTTCAATCGCTCTTTCCAGTTCTGGCACTACCTCGCGTACTTCATCAGAGAGAGAATGCAGTATTCTCAGAATCTCCCGCTGTTCCTCGCTTTCGAGCTGATGCAAACTATTGTTGTGTTCGACTACATCCATCGGTTCGAGAAAAACGGTCGCGCCGCTGGCGGATTGTCCTTGTACAACACCGGGCAACATAACCCTGGTTTCCTGTTTTATGGGGATAACGTACCTGTCGTTTCTCTGGGTGATGACACTTTCTTGTATGAATTTTTGATGCTGACGGAGGGTGGTTTCCAATTTTTGACGGATGGTTTCGCGCGTTCTTACAGTTTGATTTTTGATTCTGCGTAACTCAGGGCTGGCGTCATCTAAAATTTCACCTTCAGGGCTTATGCAGCTTTCGATAGACTTTTCTAATTCTGGGAAAGTCGGCAGGTCAAATACTATCTCGTCAATGTTTGGACATCGCTTTGCAACCTTAGCAACCACGCGTTTAACATTCCTCGCCGCGCGTGCTGTGCCAGTTATGTTTAGCAGTTGTTCAGGTTCCAAAATGGCACCGGGTTTGCTCACTCTTTTCAGCAGTTGCCTGATGTCTTTTAACCCATCCAGTGGGAAGCCGTCTGTCGTCAGATAAATCTCCTTCGCCTCGCTGCACAAATTAAGCAACCGTTTGATTTCCGCAAGTTCGGTCAGTGGCGATAGCGCTTCAATCCTCAATTTGCCAAGTTCTGAAGCCGCTTTCTGTTTTAATACTTCCTTCAGTTTATTAAATTCTAAAACTCTTATTGTGTTATTTAGCATTTTAGTTACTCATTCTATCGCTGAGATGCATCTAAAATGGTGACACCGACGAGACGTCTATCTTTGTCATATTCCAGAAGAATGTCGTCATCCGTTAAGTCACTCATATAAATGGCTGCGTCTTCCGTAAAAGTTACATACAAAACATCCGCTTCTTTATCATAATCCACAAATAGTTTCCCGTATGGAGAATCTTGGGTAACGTCGTACAATTGTTTTAATTTATCCATGGTTCCTATCTCTATTGTTTGAGCCATACTGGCATACCTCCAAGGCGTCGCAGAACCGCTTTGCCTCGTAACAAAGCGGCTTCACCTAAAGTTTCTCTCTGCTCACCTACTCACCTGCTCCATTCCTACCCCGCAGGTTTTTGGGACGCTTTTATTCTATCCCGTTGCAGCAAAGCCTTCTCATAAAGTTTCCTGGGAGGCGGGAAATCCAACCCAACTGCCCTATCATAGGCGTACAAAGCGCTGCTTAGTTGTCCGCGGGATTTATAGTTATCAGCGTTTTTGAGATTTTTGATGAACTCTTTTGCCCTTTCCTCATAGTCGTCAATTTTTTGCGCCAGTTCGTCAGGGAGACTGTCGCTGCTTTCCAAGACGGTTTTATGAAGATGGAGCGCGTTGTTACAAGCCTCAAACGTACCTTCAGCCTCAAGTTTTTGGGCTGTTGCAATGTTGTTTCGCGTGGTTTCGTCGAGACTTGCCGCATCCTGAGTTAGCTTATCCGTCAGCCGTTTAGCCTTATCCAACAGCCGTTCAGCCTCGTTCAACAGTTGTGCAGTCTTATCTTCTACCGCATTATCAAGGTTGTTATCAAAAGAGGCGATTAGCTCGTTGTATGCTTCCAGCGCTTCAGTTTGCCGCTTTAGCTTTTCGTATATTCTGGCTTTATTGAAAAGCACTTGCGCTACAGCATATTGGTGTTCAGGCAATTTAGAAAACTTGGCGTATTTTTGTGGTTGGTATTCCTCAAGAGCTTTCTCAAGATTTTCTTCACTGCCCTTTTGTTCATAGCAACGTCCCAGGGATTCCTGCGCGTAGAGGGCAAAAAGGGTATCATATTTACCCGTTAGTTGCTGGAAACTCTGGATGGCTTGGTCGAGTTCGCCGATTTGATATGACGATTTCGCAGAGAAAAACAGCGCTTTGTCGGCGTAGTTGCTGCCACCATAACGCTTGACTACCTCGTCAAATTTTGTCCTTGCTTCCTTATATTTCTCCTCATATTTCTCCTTGTATTCTTCAGCGTTTTCGGTGGCTTTTTCCTCATTGGTCCAATTATCTTCCGCTTCCTTGAATACCTCAAGAGCATCCTCCATTGCTATCGAAGCCTTAATATTCGACTGTTGCTTCAGGTGATAATACGTCCAGGCGCCCCCTATAACGACAACTAAGATGCCCACAGAAATGGCAATATATAGCAGGTTTTCAGTGAAAAAACCGTATATATCCATAATAAATTTAATAAATTGGTCTTCTTTTGGGTCAATTTTGGTTTTGTCTTTTCTTGCCATAAAACTCCTCTTTTTTACTTGATTATCAAGAACAAGATTTGCATGAGGTTCTTCTACATGAACTGCATTTTGAGCTGTTTGACGAAGGATTAACCGCAGAGCTTTTGCTTTTTGAGCTAAATCCAAAAACGGAAAACAGCCGATTTACCTTATTACCCCGACAATTGGGACAGGTTGCTTCTTCTACATCTTTGGAAGAGAAACACAACTCTTCAAAATCTGTTTCGCATTGTTGACAGCGAAATTCCTGAAGCTCTGCACGCATGAATGCGGCAGGTTCTTAGACTTGAATGCCTCTACCGGGCTCTCACAAAACAACCTTGATTGTTAAAACAACCAAAG
>CAZRLY010000292.1:2933-7091 GCA_964601015.1 uncultured bacterium | reverse complement strand
CGGTCACTGGTAGCCAAAATTTTTTGTCTATGGACTTTTCACACACCCTCTTAGATATTTTTCATAGCGGCTGTTCTTTGACCTTATGTTTCAACACTATGCCCCATTTTCCAACTGCCCAAAGGCTTCCATCTCTACCCTTGCTAATTGAATACAAATCACTCTGCGTTCCGCTTTCCTGTCTTATCCATGTTGTGCCGCCGTCGGTGGTATGTAGCACTATACCGCCTTCGCCCACAACGTACCCCTCTTCAGGGGAGACAAATAACACGTCGTGAAGCGTGTTATCGGTGTTGCTCTTTTGCGCTCTCCACTTGAACCCGCTGTTTGTAGCGTACAAAATAAGCCCTGCTCGGCCGACCGCCCAACCTTTCTGTGTGTTGATGAAGTAGACGCTTTCCAAATCAACCGCTGTGCTTGAATCTTGTATATTCCACGAAGTTCCGCGGCTGGCGGTATACAAAACAAGCCCTTCCTGTCCGACTATCCAACCAGTGCCGTAGGCTGGAAAATGAAGGGCTTTCAGTCGGAAGTTCACAGGGCTGTTCTGTTTTGTCCAGGTCGGGCCGCCGTCGATATTGTGTAAAATTACTCCTCCGTTGCCGACTGCCCAGCCTTCGCTTGTCCTGACAAACTGAACGTTTTTCAAATCGTATTTTCGTCTTGATGGCGCTTCTGTCAACTGGCTTCTCCGTCTCCGCCTTGCCTGTTTGACCCAATGTTCGCCTTTGTCAGTGGTGAAGTATATGGTTCCGTCTTTTGCCATTATCCAACCCATCTTATCGCCAATAAAGGTTGTGCCTATCAACGAGTTATTCGCGCCGCTGTTCAACTGCCTCCAACTATTGCCTCCGTCGTTCGTCTTTAGGATGACGCCCTTATCCCCGATGACCAATCCTTCGTTGGCGTTGAAGAAATAGCCTTTTCTCAAGGCGTACGCGTCTGGCGCTGATATTTGGGTTGTCCATGTCCTTCCGCCGTCACCGGTGTGAAGGATTACCCCTAATTCCCCAGCAGTCCAGCCTCGTTTGTCATCGACAAAACACACCGACGCCATGTTTGCCTCTGCACCACTATCCCGCCTGTACCACGTTTCTCCGCTGTCAGTTGTGTGGTAAACTGCTCCGGATGCTCCGACGAGCCAGCCTGTTTGGACATCAACGAAGTGGAATGCGAGAATGCGTCCCCTTGCGTTTACCTCCTTTTTCGCCCAGTTGATACCATCAACTGTTTTGTATATCGCCCCATCTGAACACACGATGAACCCGCGTTGGGCGTCGAAGAACTTCAGTCCCAACGCTGGCGAGCGAATGCCAGTTGGAGTTCTCCTTCTCCTCCGTTGCGAATCGGCGTCTCTCTGGTTATCAGCCAATTTCATCTCGAAGCGTTCCCAGTGTTCCCCTCCGTTTTCGGTGTGCATTAACAGCAAGGTACCAATGCCCATATTTCTGCTGATAGCCCAGCCTTCCTGCGGGTTGATAAAGCAAACGTCCGTCGTGCGGCTGTACGTCAGATTGCTTTCCTGTGGAACCCAATTTTCGCCGCCGTCTGAAGTATGCAAAAAACCGCCCTGCCCTCTGGTAATCCAACCGTTCTTCTCATCGACAAAGTAGATGCGTCCCAAGTTTTCCTTGTTATTCATCTCTTTTGCTTGCCAGGTTGTACCTCCGTCAACGGTATAAAGCAGCGTGCCTCCTGAGCCTGCAACCCAACCGGTGGAGAGATTGAGAAACCAGATACTACCCAGATTCGCCTTTGTGTTGCTCTCCTGCCGAGTCCAATTGACACCGCCATCTGCCGTGTGAGTGATAACCCCTTCATCGCCCACTGCCCAGCCGAGTTGTTCATCGACAAAGAAAACACTATTATAGTTTGTTGCGCCCTCCACCTGCCGCACGACTTCCCACATACCAGTTTCAACCTTTGGCTCTTCCACTTCAACAATTTCAGGTTGTTCCTCTTCTACTTTTGTTTCAGGTTGCGTCAAAGTCGCCATGAGTTCCTTTTTTGCCAGCGATGTAACCTCGTATTTGATGGCGACTCCCCTTTCTCCTACCGCGAAGAGCTTGTCCCCTGCGATGCTGATTCCGCGAAGATCTTTATCCGTACCGCTGTCCACTTTATTCCACTTTTTGCCACCATTTAGCGTTACAAGCAACGTGCCTTTAGCGCCAGCGGTTAATCCAACGTCTTTGTTGCCAAAGTAGACTTTGTTCAAATCCGTTTTCGTGCCGCTATACTGCAAGCCCCATGTCTCGCCGCCATCTGTCGTATGCAGTATCTCCCCCTGTTGCCCGGCAACCCAGCCTGTTTTGTCATCCACGAAATGGACTCCGTATAATTCGTTGTACGTGTTGCTCTCCTGTTTCTCCCACGCCAGCCCTGCGTTTACGGTATGTAGGATAATCCCAGGCCAACCGACTATCCACCCCTCTTGCGAATTCAGGAAAAAGACGCCATAGAGCGCCTGCCAATCAAGACTTTTTTGTAACGCCCATGTCCCCCCGCCGTCGATGGTATGCAATATAGTGCCTAATTGTCCTACTGCCCATCCTTCTCTGTCATCTTTGAAATAGATGCCGTATAGTGTCATCACGGTTCCGCTTCGCTGTTTCTCCCAATTTTCGCCCCCGTCCGTCGAGTGCATGACAGTCCCCATCTCACCCGCCGCCCAGCCTTCGTTTTCGTTGACAAAATACAAACAGTTTAAATTTGACCATTCGTCGGATTCCCTTGTAATCCAGGTTCTTCCCCCGTCTACGCTGCGCGTGATAGTGCCTCTACGTCCCACTGCCCAAGCGCGCCGTCGCCCGAAGAATTGAACATCTTCTAAATCGGTTGCGATGACGTTTGATTTGCCACTTTTCTTAACCCATTTCTCCCCGCCATCGTTTGTGTAAAGGATTGTGCCGTATTCACCTACCATCCACGCTTCATTTGGTCCGACGAGGCAGACTGCCTGTAGGGTGTTTGTAGTGCCGCTCTTTTGCAATGTCCAGGTGTTTCCCCCATCTTTCGTGTAGGTGATGTGTCCTGCCATTGCTGTTGCGCAACCGTATCGCTCATCGTAAAAATGGATGCCGTATACGCTATGTCGGACGTGTCCAAAATAGGGAATCTGACTTTCCTGGCGTACCCAGTTTTCGCCTCCGTCAGAAGTGTGGAAAATAGCGCCGTTTGTGCCCGACATCCACGCCTTCTTCGGGGAAACAAAGTGTATTTTGTGAAGTTCGGTGAGCATCCCTATGGACTGTTTGTCCTCTTCGCTTCGGTATTCTTCAAAAGTCCACGTTTTTCCGCCGTCCTTCGTATGAAGCGCTCTGTCGTAGCCGCCGATAATCCAACCTTCTTTCTTATTGATAAAGTATATGCCATTGAAGGACACATCGCCCCCCGTCGGCATTGCTTCCCACTTCCTGCCGCCGTTTTTGGTATGCAAAATTTTGTTACTTTCGCCTACCGCCCAACCTGAGTTTGAATTAAGAAAATACACATCGTTTAGTGCTGCCACAAAATTAGTATTCTGCCTATACCAGTGTTTTCCACCATCTGAGGTATGCAGCACAGTGCCACTATCGCCCACCGCCCAGCCTCTTTTGGCATTGACAAAGTAGAGGGCATTGAGATTATTCTGCACATTATTGGTCTGCGCATTCCAATTGCGTCCAGCGTCTTTGGTGTGGATGATTGTGCCAGCGTCGCCGACTACCCACCCCTTTTCCCTGCTGACGAAAAAGACATCATTAAGGTGTTCTTCCCAGTCAGCCTTGCGAACGATTTCACTTTCAACACAACCAAGTAAAGTAAGACAGATTGATGTAATTATAACAAGCCATTTTGCCCCGTAGCTTCGCCACGGGAAATATGAAAAAGTTTTGCAGGACATAAAAACCTCCTTGTATCACAACTATTTTTTAAATTCGGCTATGGTTTATGGAGTGCAACGATTCAATCGTTGCTGCAATGACTTAGTCATTGCACTCCAAAGAACCCTATACGGATTTATGAAACGAACCATTAGCTCGTTTTTAGACGTGGAGTGCAACGATTCAATCGTTGCCGCAATGACTAAGTCATTGCACTCCAAAGAACCCTATACGGACTTATGAAACGAACCATTAGCTCGTTTTTAGACGTGGAGTGCAACGATTCAATCGT
>CAZRLY010000292.1:0-2833 GCA_964601015.1 uncultured bacterium | reverse complement strand
TCCAAAGAACCCTATACGGACTTATGAAACGAACCATTAGCTCGTTTTTAGACGTAGTCATCTGTGATGCTGCGGACGAGTTTCACCCATTCTTTGAGATTATCGGGACGATATTGTACCGTTTGCACGTCCTTGAGGGTGATGTCCACGTGGCACCCTTTTGATGCCTCCATCGCATCCTTAACTACCTTACGAATGTGGTCAGGATTAAAACCGCAGCATATCATTTCAGACGGGTTCGGCCGCCAGGAAAGCACGTAATCCTGCTGGATTTGTTCCGCACACTTGCGCACATCCGCTAAAGGTGCCACGGCAATGCGACGAAGGTTAGGAATCTTCTTGAGGTATTTGATTTTGTGCGTCAAGTCTTCACAGCAGCCGTAGGCGATTAAGCCGAACTTTTCCATGATGGGACGCTGATACCGGAGCATGAACTCATCGTGCATTTCAGGTGATACCTGTGCCATTTCCTGTGCGGCGCAATAGCCCCAAAGTTGCTCACGTTTGACGCTCTCGCTGTTCGCTTTTGGGGCAGACAATTCTTGAGCATACGGCATCGCCTGATTCTGGTGATTGCAAAGATGCCAATCACCTGCTGCCTCCGCCTCTTCATGAGTGGTCAAAATACCACCGCTCATAAAACTCAGGAGTTTATGAAGCCATTCAGGGTTATCAACCATGTCCCACATTATTTGTTCCAAGCCTCTTAAATGAGCTAAGTCAGTAGAGATATCGGCGTGCCAAACCTGGTAGGCTGGTGCGCGGTCAACGTTTACCTCCAGGATGTCTCCTACAGCATCTTGCAGTCTGGCAACGTTGTGGGCTGTAGCCTCCTCGTTGATAACGTGGCGCGGCTTAACCATTTGTGAAATATCTTCCAGGTTTTTAATCGGTGGGTCAAACTTCCAGGCGCCCCTTGGTTCAGGACTGGGGATGTGTTTGATTCGCACCCCCCAGGCACCATTGGGTGGCGTGACAAGGGATGCACGCTGGGTAATCCACGGTTCAATGATGTAGTCATCACCGATAGTATCCTGGAAAATCATCTGACGAAGGAAGCTCTCGTGCTGGCGATAAAACGGGGCTTCGCATTCGAGTTTTGACTCAGGTGCCTCATGCCAGGCTGCCAACCATCTCATATATATGAGCGGGCGCGTTCTCACGAGACTGTTATGTTCGCGCCACAAATCTCGCCTTTCGTCCTGGATTTCCTTGTTACAAATATCAAGGTATTTCTTGGCCAACCCTCTAATAATCTGAATATCTTTCTTGTTTGACATCTTTTCACCTCTCAAATTAGCACTGTGAACATCAGTGCTTCACAATTTTACTCACTCACAAATTCACAGATTTGATTTGCGCTTAGTTTATATAATTATACCATACTTTTTCCATTCCTACTAACTAATTTTCCCAAAAGTGCCGACAGAAATTCCCCATCGGATTTAGTAGGAGCGCAATAATCAGCGACAGCGTATTATTGCAAAAATACACTTCGTTGATTTTTGCACTCCGCAGATAATCCCTAAACAATCGTGGGGAATTTCTACCAAAAGTATAAATTCATTGCTTTATCAGGTGAGGTATGCTATAATTTTAGCCCGTATATCGTCTCTTAGAGGGATACGCTGCCGGCATCAGTATTTTGAGGAGGTATGTTCTCATGTCCCAATTGACAATCCAAATCCCTGACATCCTGCTAAGAAAATTGCGGAAGCAGGCGGACATCTACGATATTCCAGTTGATGAATGGATAATTGACACATTGGAAACAATTGCAGAACCGGTAACCTTGAGTGAATATGAACAAATAGACACGGAGTTGTTAAGCGCGGAAGAACGGATGGAGAAATTTTTGCGTGAAAGCGGATTGTTTGCGACGCAAGAGAATAACATAGGCCCGGAACTTGAAAAATTGGCGCGTCCAATATCGGCCGAACGCAGACGGGAACTCGCAAAGAAAGCCTCGGTGGGTAAGCCGCTTTCTGAAATAATTATTGAGAGTAGAGGTATATAATTCCGACATACTACATAGGCAGTTCTGGAGATTCACAATGTATACTAAGCTAACGGAAGTAAAACTAAAAACTGGAGACATCATGGAGGTAGGCAGTGTGCTTGCCCCCGATGAAGAGTTTGCTGATAGGATAAAATCTTTTTTAGGACACAAAGGCGGCGTTTGGAACTGGCACATAGAACACTCGCTTGAAGAGCAGTTGGACGAATTAGAAACACGATATTACATTGGTTTGTTAAGTGATGAAATCATAAGCAACATCATGATAGTCGAGCACCGTCACACGGGCATTTTGGGGCATGTATTCACTGAACCTGAACACCGTCGCAAGGGCGCATGTACAGGCGTGATGGACGCGCAGATGGAAGATTTTCGCAGGAGGGACGGTGAAGCGTTGTATTTAGGGACGGGCTATGACGGCCCCGCCTATCATATCTATGCGAGTTTCGGATTTGAAAGCGTCTACCCGCGTTCAGGTTTCATGAAATACCATGCCATTCCCGATTTCGATGCCAAATATTTTGCCAAAAGACCGGCTCATGTCAAGGATGTCGAATGGCAAGATTGGGGGAAAATAACAGCGCTCACAGGCATCGTCTACGGCGACTATCTGCGTAGCATAGCATTTGAAATGTATGGTGCCAACAACTTTGAGGGGACGTTCTTAGGTTTCAAAAAAGACCAAGAAGAAAACAAGCGATACCACAACGCAAAGCTACTGGAAACCGAAGACAGAGCGATTGTCGCATTGGCAACACTAATCAGTGATTCTCGATTCAGAGGCGGCGTCTATATTCTCGACGTTTTTGCGCATCC
>CAZRLY010000291.1:4216-7191 GCA_964601015.1 uncultured bacterium | reverse complement strand
TAAGAGAACTTTTATGGAACGAATAACGGAATGGGTTACCTATCTATTAAATACCTGGGGATACTATGTCGTATTCATCGCAACCTTTTTGGAAACCTCTGCGTTTGTAGGGCTACTGGTGCCTGGGGAGACGACGGTTGTGCTGGCTGGATTTTTTGCATCAAGGGGGGAACTTGACCCGGGGACTGCCATTTATATCCAACTGCTGAAGGTAATGGGATTTGCCGCGGCAGGGGCGTTCTTGGGGGATACCACCGGCTATCTTATTGGGCGATACGGAGTTACTAAGTTGGCTTCCAAAATGGGCAGATTTTTCTTCGTACGCGAGCGGGAGATGGAGAAAGTCAGATATTACATTGATAAACACGGTGGGAAAACCATTTTTTTCGGTCGTTTTACATCTTTCCTGCGTGCCTTTGCGCCCTTTGTGGCTGGGATGGTACGCATGCCTTTGCGTAAATTCTTCTTCTATGACGCTATGGGCGCAATTCCCTGGGCTGCCGCTTTTTCCCTGTTAGGCTACGCATTTCAAGAGAGTTGGAAACGCGCGCAAGAAGCAGTTGGGCATGCTATCATAATAGCTCTGGTTTTAGCAGTTTTGATAGTTATAATTTACCACAAGCGGCGAAAGAAAAAAGTATAGGTAGGTAATGAGAAACCGAGTTTTTCGGAAAAACTCGGTTTCTAACCTGCACGGGGGAAATTTCAATGCGAATCAACTTGAAATTCATTTTACTTATCACCTTTGTTCTATTCATCAGTTGTGGCGATGATGAACAACTCTACAGTCCGCCGAAAGAATACCTTGAGATAAAGGAGTTGAAAAGCAACCAGACGGAAATTGAATACGGCGAAACGACAACCATAACGGCTGTTATAGAGTATTCCGGCGACGAATCACTTTTATCATACCAGTGGAGTGCGACTGCTGGCAATATTGCAGGAAAGAGTAGTAGCGCTACCTACATAGCGCCTGATGAACCTGGAACGCAAACCATCACAATCACGGTAACCGATGAGGTTGTCATAGCACAGGAGACTGTTAATATTGTCATTAAATCCCCCGCCCATCAACTTATTATCGGAGAAAATACCCACTGGCAGGCTGTGTCTTTGAACGATGTTCTGCGATATGATGTTAAAGTGGACCAAATTTTCAGAGATAGGGTAGAGCTAAAGTACGATATAACCCAGGACAAAGACGAAGCTGGTGCCTGGCTCAACATCACCATCAACGGAAACTTTGTCCTTGAAGACGAAAAAATTGGGTTACCTGCTACGCCGGAGCGAACCATCGAAAGGGTTGACGTGTCGAACGTGATTAAAACGCCCGGACTCTACACAGTTGAATTTTCACTGAGTTTGCTTAAACGCGTCGGACAGGGGTGGTTGCTGAACACCGCAAATATAATCGGTGTTGAAGGAACATCGGAAAGGAAATAACAGGATGCTAACCTGGACAGAAATTGACCTGAACGCAATCAAAGCTAATCTAAACGCTATCAAACGCAAGGTTGGCAATCGCAAAGTCATCGCCGTCATAAAGGCGGATGCTTATGGACATGGCGTACTGCGAGTTGCAAAGGCGATAGCAGCACAGGCTGATATGTTTGCTGTGGCGACGGTTGATGAAGCGATTTGTCTGCGCGAGGCGCATTTTACACTCCCCATTTTGAATCTCTTCTGCATCCTTTCTGACCAGGCAGAGGCTGTAATCAAATATAACATATCCCAAACAGTATGCAGCCCCGACATCTGCAAAGCTCTTTCGGATTGCGCTAAACGGATGAATGCGAAAGCCAACATCCACGTTAAAGTAAATACGGGGATGAACCGAATAGGCGTATACTACTCGGAAGCCGCTGAATTTATCAAACAGATTCATAGTATGCCCTATCTAAATTTGGAAGGTATTTATACACACTTTGCTTGCGCTGACGAAGCGGACAAAAGTTATACATATTTGCAATTGGAAAGGTTCAACGAAGTTTTGGCGAAAACAGATTTTTTGCACTCCATATCCACAGTAGTGAACGTACCTCCGTCCCGTTCAGTTAAGAGTTTTTTGATACATACCGCCAACAGCCCCGCCATCCTTGATTTACCCACGACATACTTTGATGCTGTCAGACCGGGTTTAATCTTGTACGGGCTATATCCTTCAAAGGAAGTATCCAAGAGTATTCTCTTAGCACCCGCGCTCTCCTGGAAAGCGAGAATAACATACATAAAGCGCGTCGGACGGGGCGAAAAGATAGGTTACGGCGGAATTTATGCCACAGATGAACCTGCTGTAATTGCAACACTTCCGGTAGGTTATGCAGACGGCTTTCGCAGGAATCTGTCAAATGGAGGTGAAGTTCTAATCAAAGGTACCAGGGCAAAAGTAGTGGGCAGAGTCTGCATGGACCAAATTATGTGCGATATAACCCATATTCCGAATGTGAAGGTTGGGGATGAGGTTGTGCTAATTGGAATTTCACGCGATGATGAAATAACTGCTGATGAAGTAGCGGATACATCATCAACTATCTCTTATGAAATATTATGCGGGATAGGAAAAAGGGTTAAACGGATTTATCGGGGAGAGTGAATGGATTGAATATTGACAATTGAAGATTGTCGATTGAAAAACATTCTTCAATAGAAAATAGTCAATGTGGCACACAGGCGGAGCCCTGCGGCTTCGCCGTGTGTCCACACCAGAAAGCCGGAAGGCCCGGGTTCCCCTTATCAGAAAGGAGTTATGCTTATGACTGGCATCTTAGATATATTTTTAACTTTAACCTATGTATGCAAAGAGGAGACTGAGAAAATTACAGACGAGGAGCAGGAGGTTGATGTCCCACAACCTGAAGTTGTCAGCGAAACCGAAACCATCTCAGAGGAAGAATCTGTCTGCGAGGAGGAGAAGCCTGACGAAGAACCCACAGTGACAGAGGCTGAAACGCTTGCTAAAGTAGAGGCAGTGCCTG
>CAZRLY010000291.1:0-4116 GCA_964601015.1 uncultured bacterium | reverse complement strand
TGAAACGCTTGCTAAAGTAGAGGCAGTGCCTGCGTGCCTACCCGAAGGGGCAGAAGAGCAATGTGTCTGCCCGGACGACACTGTTGAAGAGGTTGTCGATGAAACGGTAAGCAAAGAGGAGGGCATTGAGGAACCCTGCGAGGAAACCGGAGAAAGCATTCTTGAGACAGAAACGCCAACGGAAGGTGAAAAGATAGAAGTGACTGCGGAAGTAGAAGCAGAGGAAACCGTATTTTCCGTTGGATTGGGATATATCGACGAGATATTCGATTTTGTAACCGAGTTTGCGAATAGTACGTCAAGCAATGCACAGGACGTTTCAGCGAGCGGCAGGGACGTTTCCGGGGGAGTGGCAAAGCCGGCTATCTTTGAACATCCGTTGAGTGAAGGGGACGCGCTAATTGAATATGCTGTGAAGTTGCCTAAGGTAGACGAAGATGAGCGTTTGGTTTTAGCTTTTAGCATCGGCTTGCGGGATGGCATCAAGTTTGACGACGAAGAACACCAGCCCAACGGTGTATTTTTTGCGCTGGAATTGGACGGAGAACGTGCCTTTGAAAGTGCTAACGAAGAATGCCAATGGGCTGACCAAATTGTTGACATAGCGCGTTTTGCCGGCAGGGAAATCCGGGTGGCGTTTCTGACAAACTGTAACGGCGAAGGTAACTCAAACTACGACTGGGCGTTATGGGGAGAGCCGCGCATCCTGCATTTGAGCAAAGTTGAAGAGCTGGCGAAAGATGGAAAACCTGTTATCTTCACCCGCGGCGTAGTTTTAGCGCAATTGGTTGACCGGTTGGTTGATGTTGAGTATCATTACCCGGAGGGGAAAGCAGTGGTGGAAATTGCTGACATCGCCAAGCGTACCCTTGAGGAGAAATGGCAAGAGGGCATCTCTTCCTTAGAAGTCTATAGTTACCAGCCGGAGATTGAATTGGTCTCATTCGGCCCGACTATTGGCGTTGTGCCAACGATGCCCGGAGCGAAACGAAAGGGCGAGACAGTCCTTCAGGATTTTGATATGTGTTGTGTTGTGCGAAATACAGGCAAGGTAGCTTTGACGGAAAGACACGACGCAAGTGTTATATTGAGCGGAATTAAGGTAAAAAGGGATAAGATTGAAAAACGCCTGGGGAATATTGAACCTGAAGCGGAATCTGAAATAACATGGCGAATTTGGCCCTTCCAAAGGGAGACACGGACAACCGCTTCGGTCAAGCTGAAATTTTCTACGAAGAAAGGATTGGTACAACAGCAAATCAGTACCCCCTTAGTTATTGAGCGAAATGCCCCTTCCCTCACGGAGAAACCTGCCACAGAACTGCGAACTTATGAACATGAGAACCACGTTGTGATGGAAAACGATTGCGCCAGAGCCGTATTCGTACGCGGTATGGACGGTTTCGGATACTACCTCCTATCAACAGCGCGCAACGGAACTTATCAACAGGTAGCTACTTGTTGTCCGATGGCAGAGTTCGCCTATCGGAACGCAGACGGGATTGTCCAATGCATGACAATCCGCCCCAAGGAATACGAGATAGAGGGGGATAATCAGGGCACATCCACTGTTATTTTCACAGCCACCGAGGAGGATACTGAGGGCGTATTGTGGGATGTTGAAATTCATTTCTCAATGTTCGATAGGGGCAAACGGCTATCGGTCGAATATCAGTTCAGCGCGCAAAAAGAGAGGGAATTAATCTATTTCCGCGGCCCAATGCTTCGCGTGGGCGATGGCAGCTTTGGAAGCAAGAAAAGCGCCGCGCTCTTCCCCGGACTGGAATTTTTAGAATCTGATGAAGTTTCGTCCAGTGAAAGAGATGCCGCACCACCTATCAATCTGCGTTTAGTACCGCATCCCTATAAGATTACAGTGCCGCTAATGGCGGTAGAACACGACGGGTGTTTGGTCGCGTTGTTGTGGAACCCGTTAGAGAAGTGGGATGGCGAACACGATACGTTAGCTGCTATCTTTGCGTCACCCAACTGGCACGAACGCCAGAATAACCACCTGATGGGGTTGTTTTTGCCTACTGTAGAGAAATGGGTGGAAGAAAATCAGACAGTGGCATCTACGCCGTATCAGTTGGAGGGTGGGAAAAAATGTACCTTAAATGCGCAAATAGTAATTGATAACAAAAAGACCGGCGAAGAGCCGCAGTTATTGGACGCTATAACTCACTGGATTGACGCTTATGGGATGCCTTCCCCACTCACTCCACCCCGTAGCGATGAAGAAGAACTCCTGCTCTCACGACATGGGTTCATGCACACCGCCTGGGATGATGAAACGCAAACATCCCGACATTGCGTAGGTTGGGCACCCACAAACGCCCCCGGGTTTGCAACTTTGCTCTGGTACGATTATCTTGCTACACGCAACCAAGAGGCGAAGGAGCGCGTAATGAAAATAGCCGAGAATACCATCAGAGATTCCGGTTTAGGCGGACTGTCTTCCAACGCGTGTTGTCACATAATGAAATGGGAATTTCCATTCTACTACGGCGGCGTAGAGGAGGCTATGAACGCGGTCAAAGCGTCAACACAGGGACTCATCTCCAGACAACGCGAAGACGGAAGTTGGGGTTTTCATGCAACTGAGAAAACCAAAGAACTGGGAAAAGATGGGGATGCCGTATTGGGTACTTGCGCCCATCCTGCTTTGACAGTCCTAAAATATGCTCGAATTACGGGCGATGAAGAAGCGTTGCAAGCAGGGGAAAAAGCACTGAAGTTTATGGATAAGTTCAGAGTACCGCGTGGCGCGCAAGCCTGGGAATGTCCGCTATACGAACCTGACATCTTAGCCGCAGCTTACGCAGTGGGTGCTTATGTAGAGGGCTTCCACATCACAGGAAAACGTGTTTACCTCTCAAAAGCCGAATACTGGGCTAAATGTGGATTGCCTTTTCTCTACTTCTGGAACCACCCGGAACGCCCGGGTATGCGGTTTGCTTCCATTCCCGTATTTGGAACAACCTTCTATACTCACTCGTGGTTGGGCGTACCTGTACAATGGAACGGTTTGGTATATGCCTACTATTTGCAACATCTTGCCGAATACAACTCTTTTGGGTGGGAAAGTCGGGGTTTTCCGAGCGAAGCAAAGGAAAAGGGCGACAATGAGCAATTCCCCGATAAAACCCGCACGTCTTACGGCTGGAAAGAAATCGCTGAAGGAATAACCATCAGCGCTATGTACCAGCAGTGGACGGAGGGGGAACTCAAGGGAACGTACCCCGACGGGTTCTACGGTTACTGTACGGAGGGACGCGGGCCGCACATCAACCCCGAAGACATAATCGTCAACGTATATGCCCTGCGTGAACTTGACCCGGATATTTCCACGGCGATAGTGGTGGCCGACGGTTCTCGCATACATATTAGTTCAGGCGCGCGGGTTGACGAAGAACAACTTGATGCCGATGGTTCCTTGAACTTTAATCTGCGTTATGTCCCCCAGGAAACCAGTTATACCCTGATATCCGGATTCAAGGGGGATGCCCCAAGAGGCGAAGCGGGCTTTTCAGAAATTTGCGTAACCGCCAATGGAGAGGAAGTCCCTGAAGTCGAGAACCTTCAAACAACACCGGCAGGATTCAACTTACGAGATGGCTTTATCCATCTGAAGCTGTTTCATGTCGAAGCAGATGTAGCGGTAAAAGTAAGCGCCCGCAAGTCTGAAAAAGAAGCGGAGGTAGTAGAAGAGGTGGAAGCTGTTTTTGATTCAGTACCATCAGAATCGGAAAAAACACAGCCAACCGAAAATGAAGAGGATATCTCTGAAGAAACGGAAAGCGAACAATAAGATACAACTCATCTGACATTTTCCCCGCCTGAGTCAACTACCCCTCCTGATTCTGTGAATCAGGAGGGGCTTGTGGAGTTTCTCTACAAGCCCCAGGTTAGACCGGTCTCCTTTATCAATGATAAAGGAGAAGTTACCTGTTGCATCACACCCTGGGATGTTCTTCCAGTCCCGACTCGAGCAGACAGGCAAAGCCTTCTGTTTTGAGCATGGCTCTGTGGCTTATTCGTAAACAGTTCTGTGAGGGTAGGAACAGTCGGATAGGCGTAAAAACACAGGATAACAAGGACGAGGAGGAAAAAAGT
>CAZRLY010000290.1:0-7323 GCA_964601015.1 uncultured bacterium | reverse complement strand
CGTCCAACTTAGAGTGTTCTAGCCGAGTGCAATTTTCTAACCGGACATTACTGGGGAATGCTGCTAAAAACCCCAAACGCCGGGTTTATTTTTTGAAAATTACTCAGGAAATAGCGCAGCCAAACTCTCCGTATACGGTTTTCTTGCGATTCCATTTTCTGTAATGATAGCGTCAATGAGGCGAGCAGGTGTGACATCGAACGCTGGACTGTAAACCTTGGCATTTGCAGGTGCTGTGCGCTTTCCAAATCCTTCCGTGATTTCTTCAGCACCCCGTTGCTCTATGGGGATGTCCTCGCCTGTTTTTAGTGTCATGTCCAAGGTAGAAGTAGGCGCAGCTACATAGAATGGAATCTTGTGTTCTTTTGCAAGCACAGCCACCCCATAAGTGCCTATCTTGTTCGCGGCGTCCCCATTTGCGGCAATCCTGTCGGCTCCTACGATGACGCTATTGATTTTCCCCTCCTTCATTACTTGCGCAGCCATATTATCGCATATCAAAGTTACATCTATTCCAGCCTGCATCAACTCCCATGTTGTCAATCTGGCACCTTGCAACAGCGGGCGAGTTTCATCAGCGTAAACCTTGATTGATTTGCCCGCTTCGTGTGCCGCAAACATTACCGCAAGGGCAGTGCCATAGCCTGAAGTAGCCAGCCCGCCTGCATTACAATGCGTCAGGATGGTGTCTTTTGTTTTGACCAATTTCTGTCCATGTCCCCCGATAGCCCTGCACATCAGTCTGTCTTCCTCAATAATCTTCAGGGCTTCCGCCAGCAGAGTTTCTTTCAAAGTTGTTATGTCCTGGGTTTTGTGTTGCTGCGCAACGGTTTTCATCCTTGAGAGCGCCCAAAACAGATTGACAGCAGTAGGACGAGAGGTTGCCAGATAATCCGTAACCTGATTAAGTTTATCCTCAAATTCCTGGTATGTCGCAGCCTCCACATCCCAGACGCCCACCACCGTGCCAAGCGCGCCGGCTATTCCAATAGCAGGCGCGCCGCGAACTCGTAACATCTTAATAGCTTCCCAGACGCATTCAACGGTATCGCAAGTGATATATTTTACCTCATTAGGCAACAACGTTTGGTCAATAAGTTTCACCTTACCGTTGTCCCACTCAATTGTAGTTACTGCCATTGTATCCTCCTATCTAATGTGGCAGGAAACCCTCTTCTGAATCTGGGAAGTGGTTTACATAAAGGCGTAAACCACCGATTCAGGAGGGGGTATTGACCGTATTTCCAGCGGCTAAATATTTTGCATGAGCTTCCTTGATAAGCTCCAATGTTTCAGCCTGTTCCAGCCAGCCATTTAGTTCAAAATACGGTTCAAAGAATTTTACCATCTTCCTGAGTACAACAGCGTCCAAATCTGAAACGTCCTGAACATCCTTGTATTTTTCGTCGCCAAGCATCACGCAAACAACCTTGTGGTCAAGATCTTTTCTTTTCAGCGTTCCAATTGGTCGCGCCTGGCAGATATAACCCGGTCGCGTGGGATACCTTGCCAAAACCATAGCGTCTAAGTGTTCGCCATCTGAACCGATAGTCTCGGGAATCCAACCGTACTCCGTTGGCATCGGCAGGCTAAATTTGAAGTCTACTTCAAATCTTCTTCGCTTTGGATTATACTGATACCTTTTTTTGCTTCCCTTTGGGATTTCAACAACTACGTTTATAACGCTTGGCGCATGTCTTCCAAGCGTCGCTTCTAACAAGTTCATCTTTTTTGCGGTAGGATACCACGACTGATTGGAACAATCAATCGGTCAGTATCGCCGCCTCCCTTTCTCGGATATAATTGGCTGGTTGTAATAACGTGAGCTTTTTGTCTTTGTGCCGCCAATCAATCACCATTGAGAAACGCAATGGCTAACCCCTGCGTCCTTGAATATATCCGACTACATCTCCGTTCTTGGATGATTACAACACACCTTATCCTACAATCGAAATCTGAAAAGTCCTTGCGTAACTCAGCCAATAAAACTATAGCGTTAGCGGTTCGTTTCATAAATCCGTATAGGGTTTGACCGAATGTGGACGGACAGAGAAAGTCCGCTACGACCAAAAATCCACACATGGCGTCTCCTAAAGTCTGGACATTTTCTAACCCTACACGAACTTAAAAAATAGACTATTAGGCATATCAAAGAAAATAATTATCAGTACTCCGCAAATGCTCCCGTTGGATTGGCAAATCCAACGGAATAATCGGGATTTGCCAATCCCGATTGAGCGTGTTTGAGGACTACTGATTATTCCAACTACTCCCGTCGTGTGTCGTGGATTTTCCAATCCGCACCAGACCGGGCAAATGGGAGATTTTATTTTTTGCAAAAGCCTTAGTTCTTGGCTGCCAGACAACGAAACCCGATATTGACGTATGTGCTTGAGGGTTTGAGGCTGAGACGGTAGGCGCAACGGACATCGCAACAGTTGAGCCACGCGCCGCCACGCACGACACACCTTTCTTTAACACTCGTAAATCCATCATTAACAAACTGAACAGATATGCCGGGCCCAGTGGGATTAGATTTTGGGCTTTTGCTGTAGTAGCCTTCTTCGTATTCGTCGGCACACCACTCCCAAACGTTGCCGGCCATATCATACAATCCGTAGCCGTTGGCGGGAAAACTGCCGACGGGTGACGTTCCATTCCATTTGTCCCGTCCGCCTATGCCATCGTAGTTTGCGTCGTCGTGGCTGATAGCATCTCCCCATGGGTATTGCTTGCCGACCAAACCACCCCGCGCTGCCTTTTCCCACTGCGCTTCTGTCGGCAATCTTTTTTGTACCCATTGCGCATAAGCGGCAGCAGCATACCAACTAACTCCAACAACAGGGTGGTCAATTTTGTCGATGGGGTAGTCGATACCGTTCCAATCTTTCAGGTAATCGCCGTCGTGATATTTACGGTCAATTCTGTCCTTTCGCCACTGTGGGTTTGCTTCAAGAAACTTTTTGAATTGGGCGTTGGTAACTTCGTAGGCGTCAATGTAGTAGGCATCAAGATAAACCGCATGTACAGGTTTCTCATCGGAATCGCCATCGTTGCTGCCCATCTGAAATTCCCCAGCAGGGATAAGTACCATCGGTACACCATCTTTGCCCACGATGGACTTGGGCGAGGCTTGCGCTGGTTTTAATGCTGGTTTTAATGCTGCTTCTGCTTCCGCTTTAAAACGGCGAGCGTCGGCGTTATCACTATCAAGCTCCAGAGCTTTATCAAACTCAGCAATCGCCTTTTG
This sequence comes from uncultured bacterium, assembly GCA_964601015.1. Classification (GTDB taxonomy): domain Bacteria; phylum Poribacteria; class WGA-4E; order DTYX01; family CAZRLY01; genus CAZRLY01. The sequence goes on along the minus strand of CAZRLY010000290.1, from coordinate 4,073 downwards.
ATACTCCTTTTGCCGCTGATAATCTCTCCCGCGACGGATGGCATCGGCAATCTGCTGTTGTTTCTGCTGTTCCGCCTGAATGCGGGCTTGCGCTTCCTGTGTCTGTTGAGCTTTCTGCGTTTCGATGGACTGGCTTATCTGATTTTGCAGTTGCGTTGCCTCAGAATGATTCGGCTCAAGTTCGAGTGCTTTATCAACAGCAGCTTGCGCTTGCTCGTATTCCTTTGCGTTGAAATAATTCTGCGCTTGGGTGAGATGGGATTGAATCTGCTGCTGCTTCCGCTCATACGGGCGTTTGTTTCCACGAGTGGTGGAGATGATATTGACGATGAACATAATAATAGCGGCACCCACTATCCCCGCTATCAAGGGAATTAGAATATGTTTTGTCAGATTTAGGGAAACGTCGGTTCGTCTCATAACAATTTCCTCCCAACAACAGCGCCTGTTTGAGTTCGCCCTCAACAGAGCCATACCTTCTAAACTACATACTTATACTATCACTCTATTATCCTCATGTCAAGGATATTCTTATATTTTTTCAAATTTGTTGCTGTAATGTCATAATCACCTTCGTCCCCACATTCTCTTCGCTCTCAACCTCAATTGTACCTCCATGTTGTTGCAAAATCCGCTTTGCATTTGTCAATCCTAATCCCGTTCCCTCCGCTTTGGTAGTAAAAAACGGTTCAAATAATTGTGGAAAATTTTCCTTTGGGATTCCAATCCCCGTGTCAGATATTTCTATTTTAACCGCTTTAAGATGGCGTTTCGTTACAATCTCCAGGCTACCACCATTCGGCATTGCCTGCATTGCGTTCAGCACGATATTCATGAAAACACTCTTTAACTTATCAACGTCAAACTGAATTTGAAGTGCCGATTCGTTGCCCTTCGCTACTGGCAACACCGATAATTTTTTCACAAGCGTAATATTATGATGGCTCAAGTTTGCTTCCATAAACCCGAGTACCTCAAGAAGAGCGGCGTTGACATCTCCCGTCTGCAAATTCAATTTTTGAGGACGAGCGAAATCCTTCATGCTTGTTACGATAACATCCAACCTGTCTATTTCATCAATGATTGCCCTGATGTATTTCTGATTCTCCTCGCCCGGTTGTACGCGTTTGCGCAACAATTGTACCATCATCTTGATTGAAGAGAGTGGGTTGCGAATATCGTGTGCGAAGGCTGCCGCCATTTTTCCCGCCATAGCCAGTCTTTCTGCTTCAACGAGTTCCTGCCGAGATTTTCGCACATCCCGCGTCATCTGATTGAAAGCGATGGTTAGCTCACCGATTTCGTCGTGAGTCATCACTTTCCCTTCCTGTTCCAAATCCCCCGCCGCTACCTTTTTTGTTATCTCCACCAAATATTTTACCGGAGCGGTGATGTTTTTCGCTATCATGTGTGCAATGAAGGCCACCAGCAAAATGCCTACCGCGGCGATTAAAATCATCATCCATTTTATCTGACGTTTAGCCGCTGCTATTTCGCTCATAGGACGCATCATGGTATACATGCGCCCGTATTCCTGCGCATAATGAACCACCTTGAATGGTTTTCCACGGAAGCTAATGTCCTTCATGACCAATTTACGCCCGGATTTCATCAGTTCCCTCGCTTCATGTATTTTCACAGCCTTCGCTATCTGTTCGCTTTGTACATCTTTCAGGGTTGTAGTTGTCACACCGTTATCCACGCTAAAAATTGTTACTTCAACCCCAAACGCCTTTTTGATTTTTTCGATTTCACGATAGTAGTTCGTCTGAAAAATTACCTCATGCCAGCGTTCCGTATCCTTTGTGTTCTGCTCGTCGTATTTCCTGTTAAACAGCGCTATCGTCACAAAAGTCGAAACTAAAATCACCGCTACAAACAGAAGGGTAAAAGGGATTACGATTTTGTTTTGAATGCTATATCTCTTCATCCTGATGAGTGAAAAGTAAAGAGTAAAGAGTACACTGCATTATTACTCTTTACTCATAGTAAAAGTGCGCTGTGGAAACTCCCGCTTTCAAGCGGGGAGAGGAAACAGCGCAATGTTTTTTATTTTTTTGTCAAGTTTTTTTCAGTTTTCCCTTGACAAACGTTGCAACGTATGATATAATTATTGCCATGGACATTACAGCAAACACAATCAAAGAACTTAGAAAATCACTGAACTTATCGCAAGAGGATTTCGCCGCTTTGCTCGGCACTACAACCCATACTATCCATAGATGGGAAGCTGGTAAACATAAGCCAAGCAGGATGGCAAAAGTCTTACTTGCCAGAGTGCTTGCTGATGTCGAAATAAAAAATCAACAGTAACGAAAAAGCCCACGATGCCGGGTCACCAACCATAGCATCATGGGCTTTTCACTAAATTAGGTCATAACTTAGCGAGGTGTATTATACCCCATGCCACTGATGATTGGCAACCTAAAATCTAACCTTCCGCCAAAATATTTATCTTCAGCGGAAGTCGAAAAAGAACTCGCCATCTATCGTGTTCAAAACACCAGCCCGATAGCTCGGCTTGAAAAACTCTTTGGTTGCAAGGTGACGGGAGTTATCTCCGCTACCCCTGCATCCAAGCAGAAAGGGCTTGCCCTGTCTGCTGGTCAATTCTACGTTCAGCTATCCGCTGTCCAACGCTCTGGCGTTGAAAGTTCCATCTCCACCAGCCTTGACGCCACTGTTTTGAAATCTCTGGGGTGGAACACGCCAGTTGCCAAGACAGTTCCCTCAACCCCACAGATACCAGAGGATAACGGGAACTTCAACCAGCGTTGGCTTTATGCGTCCCTGAACGCTCTCAAGTCTCGCCTGATTTACTCAGGCATTGACGCTGATTTCGTGAAAGCCCACTACCAACGCCGGTTCGGTGTTGCGCATTTTGCTAAATTCCCCGAAAGGGAGTTGGCTCTCGCCGCCGCAGAGCTCAATGCGATGCGCCAGAGCGAAGCAGTCTACGCTAACAGGGTAGCTCAGATGAAAGAACCCGTCAGAAGTAAAGCGTAAGTCACCGTTCAGCTTTAACCTCGCTTGTCGGTCGGAGTGGCGAACGGTCTTTGAAAAGAAGCCTTCGTTTTGGCTGCAAAACAGACTGGACTGTCAATGGCATTACTGCCAATGAAGGCTTGCTCTTAGTTGCACCCAAAACATAAGACAAATAACGAAACAAGTGAGGTTAAAGATGAACCAAGAAAAAGGTAACGAAACACCCAAGGAACTTGACGTACAGGGTAGCGACGCAGAGCCGATGCCCTTGAACAGCAAAAGAAAGGGTGAACTTCAAGAGCGGGGTTGATGCCCCGCTCTCCCCTGTGGTATAATTACAAAAAGGATAATCAAATGGGTAAATCAAAAACACCAACATTCATTCTCGAACTTGCCTTAGAAACATCAGCGCATGACGAAGCCGAACTCAATGCCAGATTTGAAGCCGCCCGTCAACTTTACAATGCTTGCCTTGACGAAGCTCTCCGTAGACTTAACTTGCTGCGCCAAAGCAAGGGTTTTCAAAAGGCTCGCAAGATGCCGAAAACTGTCAAGACTAAGCGAAACAAAGAACGAACAGAAGCGTTTAAGGAACTTAATGCCAAATTTGACTTCAGCGAATATGCAATTATCATCTATGCTACTACAATCAGGCGTTCCTGGATAAACAATCATGTCGACTCTAATACGGCACAAAAGTTAGCAAGGGCTTTTGTGGTTTACGGTTTTATGTAAACCACCGAGCGAAGCGAGCAGAGCATTCAAAGCTGTTCAACGCATCGCCTTCGGACAGGCTAAAAGAGTTCGGTTCAAAGGTAAGAACCAACTCAAATCTGTCGAAGGCGCAACCAACAAAACAGGCATCCGATACATTGAGAAAACAGGTTATGTCGAATGGAAAGGGCTTAAACTCAAATGTATTATTGATGTGTCTGATAAAGTTGTCATTCATGGTTTATCACATCGTGTCAAGTTCTGTAGAATCGTCAAGCGAATATTCAACGGGAAAGTACGCTTCTTTGTCCAACTTGCACTTGAAGGCGAGCCATTGCAAAAGTTCAAAGCTCCTGACAAAATCGTTGGGCTTG
>CAZRLY010000289.1:0-7440 GCA_964601015.1 uncultured bacterium | reverse complement strand
CGCAAGTAATAATTGATGGTGTTATATAGTTTGGTCGCAGAGAAGCAGAGATTTTCAAGTATTGCTTCTGTTTCCTTGTTTGTTGTTATCTTGGCTTTGTAGGTTAGATACATAAATTCGGTATCCTAAATAGAAATCCATAGCACGGCGAATAATTTCTGACATTTTTACGCCATCCTCGTCTGCTAAGAGTTTTATCATTTCTACTTGTGTTTCTGTGAGATATATTTGTCGCCGAATCATTTATGGATAATTATACAGTATTAGTTAGTGTATTGTCAAGAAAAAAATGTCGCATTCATCCCCTCCTGAGAAACCAAATCAGAAGGGTACTTCTGCGACAGAGAGTTAAATTGCGTCTAAAAACGCAACATCTATAAGGAGGCTATTCCCATGAGCGAAAATAAAAAGCCCGAAAACAATGGGCAGGACAAAACGGATGCGCAAGGTTCGGCATCTACAAAATCCAGAAACAATAAGATGTTAATAACAATTATCGGGATACTATCCGTCGTTATCATCGCTTTAGCTGGCTATGTGATAGTATCACAGGACAGGGGAACTAAGGAACCAATCGTCAAAACCGTTGTCAAAACAGTTAAGAAAATTCCTGTGAGGGTAAAATCATTTTCCCCAACGGGCGAAGTTGAAAAGAACACCAATTTCGTCATCAGATTTTCTCAAAATATGGTAAGCGACTCTTCCCTCAACGTTCAACTTGACAGCGTCCCCATTGAAATCACGCCGAGGATTCCAGGAAAATACAAGTGGCTCGCCAAACATAAACTCGGCTTCTTCCCCGATACAGGACTTTCCCCCTCAACGGAATATACCGTTGAAATTCTTCCTGAAATCTGCCACCGCTCTAAAAAGACGGTACTGGTTACTGAAGATTTATATATCACAGGTACTACGCAATTCAGATTCTTTACCCAAAGATTTAAAGTGAAGGATGCTTTAGTTTCGTTCAAGTTTGGTGACGAGGACAAGAGCCGGGTCAAAATAAAGGCGGCGGTTGAATTTAACTATCCGGTGCGCGTCGGCGCTCTGAAGGAAAGACTGTCCATCTTCTACAAGGGCGGCGAAAACATACCCTATCAAATTGCGACAGAAGGGGAGGCAGGGAGTATCATTGAACTGGAAACCGAAGAGGTAAACAGAGGAGCGCGTGATAAGAGGATTAGATTGAAGATAGACAAAGGACTGAAGTGTGTGGATGGCACACTTGGGCTATCCAGCGACTACATCTCCCCAATAGTATTAAAAAGCGAGAAACCTTTGGTAGTGGAGCATGCGAGGGCAAAACAGCAGGCGGGAAAGGGTTATGTGTCTATCAGGTTGACTTCTCCAGTAGATTCCCGTGTGGCGAAGGAATACATCGCCGTAACGCCCGAAACAGATTATCGCATCATCTCCAACTACCGATATTTGGAGTTAAGGGGTGACTTTAAACCGGGCAACACGTATACCATAGCTATCAAGAGAGGGTTGCGAGCGCAGGATGACTCGGTGTTAAAGGGAGGTTTTTCTACGCAAATAACAATACCGGATATGGAACCGAGCATCGGTTTTGTCGGGGACGGCATCTACCTATCCAGAGATGGTAAGCTGAACATTGGGCTATCTACTGTCAATATCAATAAGGCGCAAATAAGGCTTGACAAGGTATTTGCCAACAACCTTGTATATCTTATCGCCAGCGGTAATATGCGTTCTCGCCACGGCAGCATCAACAATCTTGGCAAACGTATTTACAACGGTAATATCTCCGTGGTATCCAAACGGAATCAGGAGGTAATCACTCCAATCAACCTGAAAGAATATCTTGCCGACGAACGAATTGGCATATTCAAGCTATCCGCCTACCAGGTGAATCAGGGCTGGCGTAACGCATACAAATGGGTGATGATAACTGACTTGGGCATCATGGTAAAGAGAACTGGGGATGAACTGTTAGTGTGGGTAAATTCGTTAGCTTCACTGAAACCAATTCAACATGCGCAAGTAACGCTCATGAGCAGAAACAACCAGACTTTGCTAACCGGAACCACCAACGAAGATGGTGTTGTCAAGTTCAAATCCGTTAAGGACGAGATAGAAGGGTTTCGCCCATTTTTGCTCACCGTTGCTTACAGAAGAGATTTATCGTTTCTCGAATTAAACAACCGTCGTATCCCCATAACAGATTTTGATGTGGGAGGAAAGCCCGTTCTTTCAGGCGGATACGATGCCTTCGTATATACGGACAGGGGTGTTTATCGCCCTGGGGAAAGCGCAAACTGTGTCGCTGTCGTGCGTGGTAAAAAGAACACAGTCCCAGCACAGTTTCCGATAAAGATGCAAATACTCGGGCCGGACAATAAAATCCTCAAGGAATTTCGAGGACAGTTGAATAAGGAAGGGACATGCGAATTTAAGGTCAATTTTCCCGCGTATGCTAAAACGGGACGATATATTTCAAAGGTTTTAGCTGCCACTAAGGAAATCGGCAGGACTGGCTTCAGCGTGGAAGAATTCATGCCTGACCGGATTAAGGTGAAGGTTGAAACAGACAAAGCTGTAGCAAACGCAGGCGACGAGGTAAAAATAAACGTGGAAGGGAAATACCTCTTCGGTACGCCTGTAGCAGGCGGAGACGTATATGCCGACTGTTCCATTGAAGCGCGGAGATTTTCAGTGCCCCGATGGAGTTCGTTTACCTTTGCCGACGCTGAAAGGACTTATAAACGGCAGGATATTCAACTCGGCGAGGATAAATTGGACGACAAAGGGCAGTATGTTTATACGCACAAAATTCCCGTCGATGTCAAACCACCATCTTCTCTGCGCGCGGTCATTTCCGCCACGGTGAGCGAGCCGGGCGGAAGGGCAGTCAGCGCGTATACATCCATCAACATCCACCCCTACTCACATTATGTGGGCATAAGACGCACAGAGGAAGGGTATGCGGAACTCGACAAAAACACGAAGATAGAATATATCGCAGTTGACCAGAATGGAAAAGCCACGCCGGGGAGAGAATTGCAAGTCTCCTGCTACTACCTGCGCTGGCATACCATTATGAAGTGGGTAGATGGACGCTACCGCTATACTTCAGAACGACAAAAAGAGTTGCTCAAATCCTTCGTCGTAACCTCCCAGGGCAAAGTCGGCTTCTTCCAATTTCGCCCGACTGATTACGGGGAATATAAAATTGAGATAACAGACGAGTCTGGCTCATCCGCCGCTACTACCTTTTATGCGTCTGGTTGGGGCTATGCGCCGTGGGCGATGGAGAACCCCGACAGGCTGGAAATCGGACTGGACAAAACCTCTTACCTCCCCGGCGATGTCGCCAAAGCGCAAATTAGAGCGCCCTTCTCAGGCAAACTCATCCTCACTGTGGAGCGAGAAGAGATATATGATTACCGCGTGGTGATGATGAAGGAGAACACAGCGGAGATTGAGGTGCCAGTGACTGACGCATACGTGCCCAACGTCTACATTTCCGCCAGTCTGATTCGCTCAACAAAATCGCTTGAAAGACACGCTCCAGCGCGGGCGTTTGGAGTAGTCCCGTTGAAGATTAACAGCGACAAGAACAGACTTGCCATAAAACTGAACACTGTTGGCGAAATCAGGCCAAAAAATGACCTAACCGTCAATTTTTCCGTCGGGAGTGCAACGATTGAATCGCCGCACTCCAGCACCTATTTGACGATTGCCGCTGTCGATGAGGGCATCTGCCAACTGACTAATTTCAGCACGCCAGAGCCGCACGGGTATTTCTTCGCCAAGAGGAGACTCGGTGTCAGTTCCTACGACATCTACTCAGCGGTGTTGCCGGAGGTGGAACCTGCGAGTACCTCGTCAAGCACGGGTGGAGATGGAGTAGATGCGTCCCGAAAAAAACATCTCAGCCCCGTCAGCGTGCGAAGGGTTAAGCCCGTCTCACTTTGGTCAGGATTAGTAGAAGCAGATAAAAACGGCAACGGCTCAGTTACGTTCAACATCCCCCAATTCAACGGCAGTTTGAGGGTAATGGCGGTAGCATTTTCAGGAGACAAATTCGGTTCTGCTTCGCAAAATGTCACCGTACGTGAACCCATCCTGCTGATTCCAACCTATCCCCGGTTCGTCGCTGGCGGAGATGTATTCAACATCCCCGTGAGCGTATTCAACAACACAGGAAAAGATGCCGAATTCGAGATAAAATTGGAGGCAGTTGGCCCGGTGGACATTCTGGCTGCGAACAACCAGCCAATGGAATCCATCTCGCTCGAAAATGGCGGGAGTGGACAGATACTGTGGGAAGCGGCGGCGCACAACTGGATAGGCAAAGTGACGTTTAACCTGTCGGCAAAAGGCGGCGGCGAAAGCGCATACCATACAACCGACTTACCCCTTCGCCCGTCCGTGCCACCGATTACGCTGACTGGGTATGGAGTTGTGACGGAAGGACAGTTAGCAAGGTTCGCCTTCCCCTCCAACTGGCTCGACAACACAGCAGACTTCAGCGTCACACTCTCCTCGTTCCCCGCTGTGAAGTTTACGAACGCCCTTCGCTATTTAGTCCGTTATCCCCACGGCTGCATTGAGCAGACTACCTCGAAACTGTTCCCGATGCTCTATTTCAACGATATAGCGCGGCTCGCCGCCCCTGAACTATTTGAAACTACCGACGTTGACTACTACCTCGGAGAGGGCATCGCCAAGTTAGAGAGTATGCAAATGCCATCGGGGGCGTTTTCGTATTGGCCCGGCAGGGATTATGCCAATACCTGGGGCAGCGTCTACGCTTCACATTTCCTCGTCGAAGCGCGGAAAGCCGGCTACCAAATATCCGATTGGGTTTACGATGCCATGCTGAAAGCGCTCAAAAGCGACGCGAAACGTACGCCAGACGGCCGATACCACACGGAGATAGTAGCCTATGTTTGCTATGTCCTCGCGCTGGCAGGAAAACCGGAACTGAGTACCATGCTCTATTTGAAAAACAATAAATTGCGCAATATGAGCGACTTTAGCCAGTTCCAATTGGCAGGCGCATTCGCCCTCGCAGGAGATATGAATACTGCCCACTCCTTGCTGCCAAGGACGATAACAATGCGAGAGGTAAAACGGGAAACCGGCGGAAACTTCAACTCCTCTACAAGGGCAAGAGCTATTATGTTAGCTACTTTAGCGGAAGTCGATGAGAACCATTCGTCAATTCCAGCGCTTGTCGAGAGTTTGACCAAATCCGCATCGAAGCACAACAGATGGTATACGACACAGGAAAATGCCTTCGCATTCTTAGCTCTCGGCAAAATTCTGAAAAAACAGATTTCACATCAATACAAAGGCATCATGACAGTTGATGGACAGCACTTCGCCGACTTCGATTCAACTGACCGAAGATTTAAGGACAAAAACTGGGCGGGAAAAGAGGTGAATTTGAGCATCGAAGGCAATGGCGTCTGCTACTACTACTGGCAGGCTTCCGGCATCCTCGTCCACGCTCAAATCGAAGAATTCGACCGCGGACTGAAGGTTCGCCGCCGCTACCTTGACAGGGACGGCAATCTGCTTGACTACGCTAACATTCACCAGGGCGATGTTATTGTCTCCGAAGTCAAAATAACCGCCCTGACGGAGAACCTTGAGAATGTGGTAATTGATGACATGCTCCCCGCGGGATTCGAGATAGAAAATCCACGTTTACAGTCCCGCGCTGGCGTCAGTTGGATAGCCGATAAAAACTACAAACCACAGTACATGGACATAAGGGACGATAGATTAATCATCTTCGGCAACTTCCCGCGCCAACAGGGAAAAACATTCTACTACGCGCTCAGAGCAGTCACGCAAGGCGATTTCATATTGCCGCCCGTTATGGGCGAAGCGATGTACGCTCCGGCAAAATCGTCGGTGGCTTCAAGCGGAAACATAAGCGTCGTAGAATGAAAGAGCACTTTGTAACATTACTTTCGCTCGGTCTTTTTAAGAAAACCACAGAGGCACGGAGAAAAAACGTGAAGCGGGGAGCGTAGAGCGGCAAGCGCACATGCACATACGCTCCACGCTCTTCGCTTGACGCCTTCGTGGTTAAAAAAGTACAACTTTAATAATCATTTTACACTGAAAATCGTCGTCGATATACCGGCTTCGCTGTCAAGTGAATCTTTACATTGACATGCCTATATATGTCTGCTATACTATTAGCATGACTTCCGTCTAAAGCGCGAAAGTGTTGAAAGGAGAGGGGACAAAAAGATGTCCTGTCACTGCTGTGACAAAAGAGAATGAAAACCAAATTGACCACGATGGGATATTCAAGGAACTACTGCATCACTTGATAGAGTTCTTTTTGAAGCTCTTTTTTCCAGAAGAGGCTTCTCGCTTAGATTTCTCTTCAATGATTTTCCTTGAACAAGAACAATTTACTGATTTTCCAAGCGGGAAGCACCGTTTCATTGACACCCTGGTGAAAATTAAAACCCTGCACGATGAACCTGAAGAGCTCCTTATTCACGTAGAATTTCAATCAAAGCGGGAAAGCGGATTTCCATTGCGGATGTTCAGGTATTTCTGCCAACTACGGCTTCGTCGGAATATTCCGATTTGGCCGATTATCTTGTACATGCCCAAAGGTTCAAGTGGATTGGGCTTTGAAGAATATGCTGAAACGATATTTGGCGAAAAGTTTTTGCCATTTCGTTACTGGTGTATCGGCTTGCCTGAGTTGGACGCCGAGGAATACCTTGCCACTAAAAATCCCGTGGCTTACGGCTTGGCACCGCTGATGAACCACGGTTCACTTAGCAAGCCGCGCTTGAAAGCAATCTGTTTGAGCGGCATTGCGCAAAGCTACATCAATGAAATCCAAGCGGCCTTATTGGCTTATTTTTTGGATACCTACCTACCACTTAATGAAGCGGAAGAGGAGGAATTCCACAAACTAATTCAACAAGAGGAGGTTACCGTCATGCAATTCATAACTTCATGGGAACGAAAAGGCATCATCAAGGGACAAGAAGAAGGGCGCGTTGAAGGGGCATTGATAGCCCTACGCAAAGCATTATTTCTACAATTGCAGGAAAAGTTTGGCGAAGTGCCATCAACCGTAATCCAGCAAGTAGAAGCTATCTCGGCCCAAGAAGAACTGGAACAGTTGCTTCGTAAATTTGTCTACGCTAACTCTTTCGCCGAGATGGGGCTGGATGGGACAAAAAAATGAACTTTAGATACCTTCTGATAAAACAATGAAGAGGTTATTGCTATGCAATTCATAACTTCATGGGAACGAAAGGGACGCGTCGAAGGGGCATTGATAGCCCTGCGTAAAGCACTATTTGACCTTTTGCAGGAAAAATTTAGCGAAGTCCCATCAACCGTCGTCCAGCTAGTTGAAGCATTGTTGTCCAAAGAAGTATTGGAGCAGTTGCTTGGTAAACTTATCCACGCCAATTCTTTAGCAGA
>CAZRLY010000288.1:0-7503 GCA_964601015.1 uncultured bacterium | reverse complement strand
CAAAGTTGCGTTGTAACCACCCACAAGGTTTTACACAATATGGGGTTGTATATTGGAACCTCATACCTTGTCAAAGAGCAACTCTTTGGAGCTTAGTAAGAGGGTAACACATCTGTCCTCATTTGTCAAGTAAAAAGGTTAGAAATTCCCCACGTAACGCAAACTGTTAGTTTGCTTCCACATAAAACCGTGTGGACGAATGACAAACTAACAGTTTGTCTTACAAAAACGGTACTAAAATTTTGTCATGGGGAATTTCTGCAAAAATGTGAAATTTCACATTAAGTATGAAATAAAAAGAACATATTTTAACATGATGAACATTATTATGCACTATACAGAAAACTTGGACGAACAGGACTGGATGTTTCAATCATGGGAATCGGTGGCGGGTATTTAGCACACGCGAGCGTGGAAGAGGTAGGTAAAATTATCAACTACGCCTTTGACAGAGGCGTAAACTACATCGACACAGCACCCACCTATGGTGACAGCGAATTGAGAATCGGCGAGGTTCTGCCCGACAGGCGCGATGAATGTATCTTAGCTACGAAAGTTGACGAGAGTACGCGTGACGGCGCGATGCGCCAACTGGAAGAGAGTTTCAAGCGGATGAAGACTGACTTTCTCGACGTTTGGCAACTACACGGCGTCGAGAGTGAGGTACAATTGGATGAGCTAATGAAGAAGGGCGGCGCGTTTGATGGACTTAAAGAAGCAAAAGAATCGGGAGCGGTGAGATTCATCGGTATCACAGCGCATTTCCCAATAGTTTTGGTGAAGGCGATAAAAACTGGCGAGTTTGACGTATTTCTACTTTGTTAAGTCGAGGTATATAAATGCAGGTAAAACACAGGTACCATGCTGTATTAAACATCTTCTTTTTCATCAGCTTGAAAAAAGCATTCCTTTTTCCCGCAAGAAAGCATTCCATTGCTTCGGATGCAGAGAACACCACCTTTGCCAATGTAGAAGTAGTAATGGTTCCCTTCAATATTATGCGTCGGCAATACGGAGAAAACCCGGCTCTCGGATTGTTCCAACTCGCCCGTAGGATGGACATTTGGATGGTTATCATGAAGCCGATAGCCAGCGGGAGAATCGGGTCAAATAAAACAAACGGGTAAAAAGTTTCATAGGATTAACAAGTGTGAAATCAGGCAAATCACTCTATAGTTATAGCCCGACTTGATGGTTTACTTCTTGCTTATCTTTGGACAGCATTTAATTTGCTAAGAGTAATTCGCTTAAAAAATAAAAAATATTTGTCTTAGTTGGGTTTAAGCCGAATAAAAAAATGTTACAAAACAAGAAAGATTGTTACAGTGCGCCACGATGTGCATAAGCTGAATGCACCTAATGGAAATAGTCATGCTGATGCAGTGGCTATGATTTTCAGATGTAGTTTTCAGCTTTGTCCAGAAAATGGACAATTCGATTAGAATTTGAACAACAACCTTCAGTGAAACATTAAGGAAGACAACTGAATTCTGGAGCGAAATCAATGCAAATCTAGTAATATCCAATTGCCCCGTATCGTGTATTGGGAGTATTTGGATGGCACATTTTTTGCGGTATCTTGATCTTGTAAACCATTATAAATTTTCAAAATTGGTGCAGAAAGGTGATTTACAATGCAATTCAAAGGTAAACTTGCGTATATGGCGCTTAGTTACGTGTTACTCTTGAGTGGCGTTGTGCCTAAGATAAACCTTCAGGCACAAGTCCCAAAACAAGCACAGATTATCTTCCAATACAATTGTTGTCAAGAGAACGGTGAAATCTACGTTGTGGATGCCGATGGGAAAAAGCAACGCAATCTAACAAACAATCCAGCAAGTGACTGGAGTCCAGCATGGTCTCCTAATGGTCAAACGATTGCCTTTGCGTCCTATCGGGATAGAAGCTATGATATTTACGTTATGGATGCTGATGGGAACAATCAACGCAATATAACAAATAATCCTGCGGCCGAATGGAGTCCAGCGTGGTCTCCAGACGGTCAAAGGATTGCCTTTACGTCCGGTAGGCCTGGGATCCCATTTGAAATTTACGTCATGAATGCCGATGGGAGCAATCAACGCAATATAACAAACAATCCGGGGTATGACGGGTATCCATCATGGTCTCCTGATGGTCAAAAAATTGCCTTTACGTCTAGTAGGGATGGAAATAGTGAAATCTATGTTATGGATGTTGATAAAAAACACCTGACGAAGTTCACCAATAATCCGGCGGATAAGGGAGTATCCATAACGTGGCCTAACTGGTTTGATCCTGCTTTTGCATACCCTGTCTTTCCTACTGGCAAGCTAGGAACAATATGGGGAAGACTCAAGTGCGCTTGGGATTAGCCTACGACAATGAAGGTTGAATTCCGGGATTTTTCAAACACCATAGATTTTGAGCCATAATTAGCTTGACAATTTACCGATAAAACCTGTCAAGCTTCTTTAATATGGCCGTATTCTAAGCGATAAAACAAAAAGCGATAAAGTGAGAGAAAATTTTAATTGGGGGTTTGGTATGGTCGGCGAGACAGTCGCCTGTCCCGCCTCCACTACAAAACCGGGCGTGAAGTAGGGTAGGCTGCCAGCGAGTTACCTTATAGGCACTTTTCCAACAGCCCCCCTCCGCTCCCTTGTCCACCGACTTTACCTCATACATCATACCGCATAAAAACCAAGAATGCACCCATGAGAAAGACTGTGTTAAATAAAAATAGCAGCAAGATGTTCCAACCAGCGTCAGCAAATGCAGTGGATGCATCAGGAGGTTTATCGGCAAATTTAGGGATGTCGTCGAAGTTGACTTCGAGCTTTTTCAATTCCTCTCTACCTGGAAGACTATCAGTCCCATACGGATATTTGTCGCGCGTATACTGCAACAGGGTTCGGCGATATTCCCTCGCTTGCCCTAAAAATCGCTCGTAATGCTTGATACCAGAGCCGGCAAGTGACTCACAGGCAATTTGATAAATCGCCGTCGGTGAGATACGCGTCAGGTTTTGCGCCAGTCTTACTTGATTAATTTGGCGATTGCGGTATTCGTCGTAAATGGCAATCTGAGCGTCGGCTACCTGAACTGACCGAGAAAGCGGCTCACCGGGCGACCAATTCCGACTGAAGCCGCTTCCTTTTCCACTATATCGCTTGACTACGTCCCACGTTGCATCCTTCGCTCTTTGCGACACAGATTCTGCATCGGGCAATTGTACCAACTCACTGGCCAATAGTCCTCCCGTCCTTGGAATAATTACGACGAAGCCCACCCACACCAATAACAACAAAATTAAACTGACAGCGGAAGTCTGAGTTAAACTGGAGATAAACAACCCCAGCGCTACAAAAAAAGAGATATATAAAATCGACAGAAGCACAATCACTCCAATTCGTTGCCAATGCGCTCCATCAAGCGGTGCCACTCCTGAAATAGAGAGGATGAGCAAGCTCATACACATCCCAACAATGAGAGGAATCACAAGGCTGATTATCGCCCCGATGAATTTTCCCAAAAGCAACGTCGAACGCGGTAGAGCATTGGATAAACATAGCCGCAATGTCCCTGCCTCCCGCTCGCCAGAGATACCGTCATAAGTCAACACAAGCGCAGCAAAACTCAAAATTACGCCGACGATAAAAACCCAGTCCAACTGGTCAAACCGCCAGAGCGTGTAGTTTCCCCGCAATTTCATCTGCGGCCCGGTTAGCGAAAAGGCGTCTACCTCGAAAGCGTTGGGTTGGTCTTTTTCATGTCCCTCCGCTATAAGCCCTAACGTATTTGGCGAACGATATATCAACTGGTTCGGCCCGAAACTGACGACATGGTAAAATCCCTTCTCCACTTTCTCAGTTAGCAGGCGCAAATTTGCATTGACGTTTTCGCTGTAATCTGCTACTAATTGGCGGTAGTCACCTACATAAAGCGCGCTTGCCGTTGTCATCACGACAACGACCAAAATAAATGTCAAAGATAACCGCAAGCTGCGCAAATGGTCAAAAAGTTCTCGCAGAATAATGTTGCGTAACATTTTTGCTTCCTCCTTATTCTCATCTCACTTCGCTCTTCACAAAAATCGCCGCTACGCCAAAAAATAACAGTGCATTCAGCAAAATCAAAATCGTCAAATCCAACATGGCTCGTTGGAGTCCGGCAAACGCTTCCCACCTCAGAAATGTAAAGGCCGGCATGCCGCTCAAATCTAACGGCTCCACCTCGTTCCAGCTTTTGGGCGTCATCTTGTCTGAAATAGCGCGCTTGGTTTGGTCGGAGGCTTGCAATCCTCTATTGAACTGTTCCTGTTCTTCTTTCGACAATGAGGAACGACGTTTAATCAGATTATCCATATTATATTCCTTCCAGATTCGTGTTACCTCTGTTTGCGAAGGCAGTTCATCGAACTTTGCCCTTGTGAACCACCTGATAGATGAAAATGCCTCCTGCGCTCGCATGTATTCCATCAACTCTTTCCGATAATCTTGTGCGCGTTTGATGAAACGTTCATAGGCACCCAAATCTGTGCCTGCGAGAATGGTGGAAGCGTTATAGTACGTCCACGCGGGGGAAAGCCGTGATAGGTTCTCAGCCAAAATAGTCTGCTTCTTCAATGAACGGTAGTATTCCTGATGGAGATTTCCTATCCGTTCAGCATAGTGGATGCGTAACGGCACATAAAACTTTGCCCCGTCCAAATACCAGAGCATCGCTTCTTTTGAACCTGTTAGCACCGAAAATGCAATTGGGTAGTTGCCGCTTACTACGCTATAGCCTGTTGCAATATATCCCCCACTTTGATGTTTTTTACAGTAATCTCCGATTTTTTGCCAATATTCCTTCATGATTGAATCACTCTCAACGTCTATTTTCGCTTTCGATTCTATCGGTTGAATTTGTCCCGCGAGATACGCACTGCCGTTTGGAATAATCAGTACAATCACAACCCACAGAAATAGCAGCCATACCAGAGCCGTCGCTGAACGCTTTGCTTTTGCAGACACCAGCATCGAAAGCAGAAAAAAGATGGAGAGATATAGCGCGGAGATGACAAAAAGCAACGCAACTTTGCCCCATTCAGCAGCATGAAATTCTACCATAGGCGAAAAACGAATCATCGCAAACCCACCCAGCCAGCCGATTGCTAACGGCAACAGGATGCTCACCATCCCGCCGAGGTATTTTCCTATCAAAACGTGGTATCTGGAAACGGAGTTTGACATCGCAAGTGCCAGAGTGCCTCTCTCGCGTTCGCCAGATATGGTATCGTAGGCTATCAAAATAGCAAACAAGCTGAGTACAATTTGCACGATGACAACGATGTCAATAGCAGAAAAAACCTTCAAAAGTGGATTGCCGCCGCCATGTACTATCGCGTCGGTAGGAAAATCTTCATAAGAAACCGTCGTCGTACTGCCCAACTCTCTATCCATCCCAAGACAGATGACGCTCAACAGTTCAGGCGGGCTGTCTACATCCACTTTCAGTTGTGAGTAGACCTTCACTTTCTCCAATGCGGACTCATGTTCTTTCTTCGCTGTACTGTATGCGCGCAGCCGATTTTCGTAATCTTTCGTCAGTACATGCGCGCTGGAGGCGGTGAGTATGAAACAAACGATTATACCAGTGAGCAAACGGAAGGTGAAGATGTTGGAGGTGAGTTCCCTTTTTGTAATTGTCCAGATAAAATACATAGTTTAAACCTCCATGTTGTTGTTATGAACTTCATTAACGAGAATACGAAATTGAGACATTTTTTTTACCTACGCTTTCAAGCGTGCAGAAACTCAGGGGTGTTTTGTCGCGTGTAGCGTACAATCGCATACGGCGGATTGCACGCTACAAAGTTTACTTCGTAAACCACTCATCCATTTAAGCATTCTTTAATAAAATACGCACATTACCACACATTTGACATAGATTTAAGGTGTCCCCACAAAATTGCCTGTGTCTGCTGTCGCTCGACGGGGAATGTATTTTTCAGCCCGCCATGGGGTTGAATCACCAAGCTGTTTTGGGCATCGGTGAAAAAGTGAACTGGAGAATCAAAATGCCATAAGGCGATAGTATTCGCATCTGGCTCAAAGACCGCCTGGGGAATCACCGGCGGAGCGCCCTCATCCAAAGGACTATTACCAATAAAGATTTCCCGTCCTTGCTGTGGATATCGTATGGTATTAGAAATCCGCAATTCGTCGATGCCTCCAACGAACGGGATATATTCGAGGACCAATTCGAGTATAGGGTCAATCGGCTCAAGAAAATCAAAATCAGAGCGTTTAGCACCGATAAACACGGGAGAATCTGTCTCGTTACTTAGGTCTTCCTCTTTGCCTTCAAATTGAAGGTAGAAGTAATACCATGTGTTTAGTTTTAAGGTATATGCTTGCCCTCGCGAGCGGCCGCCGCCATCTCTGCCCCCTCTCTCTGTCCAGCGAGCGTGTCCTTGAAGGAATACGTCCTCAGATTTTCGTCCCTGTAAAATGAGCTGAAACGCTTCTGGTTTCTGGATAAGCATAAAAGCTTGCTTCTGTTCAGGAAACTTCTCAAAGAAAATCCAGCCATCAAGCGTGATGCCCTCTTTAAAATCCCGAATTAACACAGTCTCATGAGGGACTAAGCCAAAAGCTTTTCCTTCTGGAAAATAGAGATAGTCACCACCCGCCGGAGACGCTTCCATCGCCCAGACTACCGGTACACCACCGAGATAAATGAACCCTATGAGAATGTATGTCAAAAATCTGCCTGAAACCAACATCTTCATCATTCCTTTCGTATATGAGGCGTGTTTTACATTGCCTTTTGTTGCTTGAGGGAATGAATTGCATCACATTTTTTGTTAAGGAGGGCTGGCCAAACTTCCTCATTAGCAGACAAGCAACATGCGGACAGTAGTGCCTTCTCCTTCGACGCTTTCCAACTGAATTGTGCCGCCATGCGCTTGGATGATGTTGCGCGCAATGGACAATCCTAAACCGGTTCCGCCTTCTTTGGTAGTGTAAAACGGTTCAAATAGGTGGGGCAAATGCTGAGAGGCGATACCACAACCAGTGTCTTTAATTTCAATTTCCAAAACATCGGATTTGGAATGCAACAATGCGCTTCGCTTTTCGATGCATTCGCGGATGTCGCACGGTTGTCTCACCGGTTCTGGTGGGCGGGAATAATTGAGAAATTCTGACTTTCTTATTTTCTTCTTGATTTTTGATGGAGATAATGGTATCATTTGGAAACTTGATTTGATATTGAAAATGAAATAGAAATTTTTCAGAGATGACGACGGCTGTCATGCTCTGTTATTTATGGCGAAGAGGCCTATTGATGTAGTTTTATGCTATGTCTGTAGGCTTTTTCGTTTTAGAACATCGGCAATTTTTATCCCAGATTAATTTCGCATAATGTTGATTACTATGAAGCAACTAACTATTTTTTCGCTCATCGGCATCTGGTTATGTCTCCTTGGTTGTGGAGGGGAAGAAACACCTACTCCAACAATCGTGAAGGATACCG
>CAZRLY010000287.1:6270-7507 GCA_964601015.1 uncultured bacterium | reverse complement strand
AAAATTGCCTTAGTTGGCGCAGGAAATAGAGCCAGTGGCACTTATGCGCCCATCATCACAACTATGACTGATGATTTGGAATTAGTAGCCATCTGCGATGTCGCAGAAGAAAAGGCTAAAGAACGCGGTGAGCAATATAATGTTCCGTATTTCACTAATGTAGAAGAGATGGCTGAAAAGACAAAGCCTGACATCGCTGCTGTAGTGATTACGCCCAGCCGCAACCATGAAGCGGGCATTCCGCTGTCAAAAATGGGAGTGAGCTACTGTACTGAAACTCCCATCGACACAAACCTATGGTGGGCGGACGAGATGATAAGGGTTGCCAAAGAAACGAATACTAAGTTGGAAGTCTGCGAAAATTATTACCGTTTCCCGGGTGAAAGAATAAAGAGAGAGATGATTTTGGCTGGTGTGTTCGGCAAGGTATTGACGGCATATAACGACTTCCGTGGACACGGTTATCACGGCGTCGGATTGATAAGAAGCTACATCGGGTTGGATGTTTCCGCCGTGCGCGTAATCGGAATGACCAAAAATTTCAAGGTACAGGAACATCTGTTCCGCGCAGGACAACCGAGTCGTTCAGACGAAAACTGGCAGCATGGCATCATCGAATTTGAAAACGGCTCAGTCGGCATCTTCAATTTCACCAGCCTCTCCTATGGCTCACCGATGCGCTGGTACAACACCAGCAAATTTTACGCTGAACGCGGCATGTGCGTACGCGAGGAAGCCGCCATCCTGAACGATACAGCCGATGGCAAACGCCCAATCAACGTTGAACGTCGTACAACAAAAGCGCAGGATGGCAAAGAAGTCCTTGATTGCTTCGTCGCCGACACTACCCCAGAAGTAGTGTGGAAAAATCCATTGAGTAAATATCCACTCAACGACGGGCAACTCAGCGTCGCCTCAGAGGTAATGAGCATCGCAAACGCCGTAAGGAATGACACTGAACCCGAATACGGCGCGCTCAATGGCAGAATTGACAGGGAAGTTGACTTAGCAATATTCAAATCCGCTGGAAACAATAACCAGCCTGTGGAATTGCCGTTGCCTGTGGAAAAACCCGAAGGAGTGGAATAGTTACAGAAACCCAGTTTCCCCCGGAAAACAAACCTGTAGGTCAAATTTCCAAGCTCGGCAGATTAATGTCGACATGCAAATTTTGACCTACAACTTGGGTTGCAGGAGGGAATAAAAATGGCAAATGGAAGGATAGTCGAAGTACAAG
>CAZRLY010000287.1:0-6170 GCA_964601015.1 uncultured bacterium | reverse complement strand
CTTGGGTTGCAGGAGGGAATAAAAATGGCAAATGGAAGGATAGTCGAAGTACAAGGTCAACCACCCCACGCTTAAAAGCGGGAGCTTGTCTGAAATCTAAGGCATAGCTCGGTTGACCAGTTCAAGTCCTTCGAGGACTACCTTATCGACGAATATATAGGTACTTCAGGGTGCTTCACCAGCTCTGAATTCTACGGCGTATTGTTAAATAGTTGAAAAAGGGGATAGGCAGTGCGGTACGCAAGAAACCGTCGGATAAGTTGAACGAGGTGAGCATTTCCCGGGAAACCGGAGACCGGCCCAGGGGAGCCTAGCGGCAAATCCCCTACCATTATCTAAAAAAGGAGTGCGGTTTCCTCCCCACGCCCGAAGGGGCGAATCGGTCTTTTCATGAATGCGGGAGTTTCCACCGCACAAATTTCTATGATTATAGTATTGTTCTGCCGCTTGAGGTAGCGGAACAATACAAATTGAAAAAAGGCAGCAAACTTTGTATACTCAAGGGTAAGAACGCTATTGTTCTGATGAATCAGGAAGAAAAGAACGCTTGGGAAAAATTTGATACAACTTTAGAAAATTTCCGGCAGGCTGTTGAGGAAGCAGGAGGCGTTACCGATGATGACATTGAAGAGAGTATCAGAAGAGTTAGAGCTTCTGTGAACTGTTGTTGATACTAACATAACCCAAATAGGCAGGTAAAAAAGCAGCCCCGAAGGGAGGTGAATCGAATGGCTTTAGATTGGAAACCGAGAAGTCGAGATTTGGTCATCGGTGGAATTCCGTGGCTGGCTCGCATCAAAGACAAAGCACAGGCTAAACTTGATGGCACTATCGGTGATTACATCTATCCTTGACCGGTTGATAAGAAGTTCCTGGAGGAACGAAAAGTTAGTGCAGATAAATTTGTAGGACTGGTCAAGCAAAACCCAACGGATGATGAAATGATTGAAGCTATCAAAAATTTGAAAAAAGAGTAAAAAGTAAAGAGTAAGGAGTGAAGAAGATAATAATTTTACTTATTACTCTTTACTCTTTACTTCTCATGGATGTTTGGAGGTTGCACTTGGATATAAAAGAACTTCGCGAAAAAATAGACGATGTTGACGAAGAGATAGTAAATTTAATCAATAAGCGGACTGAGTTAGTACTTGAAATTGGCAAGCAGAAATCAAAAACCAGTGATAGTGTTTACGCACCACATCGAGAAAAGATAATAATTGACAGGATAAAAGAGTTGAATCCCGGACTTTTTCCCGACTCAATTTTGGAAGTAATCTATAAAGAAATCATGTCAGCTTGCAGGACGCTGGAGAAACCAACTACCATAGCATATCTTGGTCCAAAGGGGAGTTTTGGGCATGTGGCAAGTATTAAACATTTTGGTTCATCAGCTACTTACATCCCGATTCAACACCAGATGGACATATTCATTGAAGTAGAGGCTGGCAGGGCTGACTATGGTGTCGTGGCAATTGAGAATACTACCGAGGGGGTAGTAAGGGAGACGCTGGATATGTTTTTCAAGTCGGATTTGCAAATCTGCGCTGAGATACTTCTCCCGATTTCGCACAATCTGCTTTCCAATTCGCCCGTTGAGAAAATTAAAAGGATATATTCTCACCGACAAGCCTTTCCTCAATGCCGGGAATGGTTGCGCAACAATCTCAGGCATGTCGAACAGTTATCAGTGTCCAGCACATCGGAAGCCGCTAAAAGGGCGTCGGAGGAGGAAGGCGTTGCTGCTATCGCCAGCAAACTTGCCGCGGATATTTATGGGGTGGGTATTCTGGTCGAGTGCATAGCAGACGATAGACACAACATGACACGATTCTTCGTCATCGGCAAACATACCAGCAAAAGAAGCGGTGATGACAAAACCTCTGCCATGTTTTCTGTCAAGGATAAAGTGGGCGCGCTATGGGAAGTGCTTGGGGTTTTCGTACAGTACAGCTTAAACTTGAGCAAACTCGAATCCCGCCCCTCACGAGCAAAGGCATGGGAATACGTCTTCTTCGTGGATGTTGATGGACACATCGAAGATGAGATAGTGAAAAAGGCGTTTGATGAAGTGTCGGACGCTTGCGTATCTATGAAAATTTTAGGTTCGTATCCTAAAGCAAATTTTTAAAGGAGGATGATTATGAATTGCATTGATTACTCGCTATCCTTTGTTTGCACAGTCGGAGCAGGAAATGCTCCCCGGTTTTGGGTTGAATCCCGATGTCGGTTAATTGACGAGGCGGATGGTACTTTTACGGATTATTACCAGTGCGGTTCGTGTAAGAGCGAACGTACCTTTGCTGAAGATAATCTGTTTCAAAATCCGAACTATGACTTTCTCCCTGTCTTCGGTGAGGACGATACTGCGATATTCAGGAGACACGCATACCGCAATGACAATTATGTCCAGTATTTGGAAACGAAGGACGCCTGGGGCGGGGCTTTGTTTGAGATTCAGGAAGCACATCCTGTGCATATCCTGGATACCAATGAGAAGATTCTGCTGGCGACAAGAAAATGCTTGCCCATCGTGACACAAACGGAAATATGGGATGAAAATACTCGGATGCGGGCTATAATCGAATGTCCCGTCAAAACTATGAATATGGATGAGCAACGACACATCTATCAAGTTGATACAGGGCCCGTTTTTTTCCCGGATTTGTCAAGGCCATACGAGCGGAAAATCGAAGCCTTCAGCCTGGCTTATGTCGCCTTCAACACACCCCACTTCGCCGACTTCGTCATCGAACAGCCAACAGCAATTGTTGAAGATGGAAAGGAAGTCGCATGGGTTTATCATTACTCCGGGATATGTAGTTTGGAAGCTAAGAACTCGCTGTTTTGCATTGGGGAACTGTAGGGTTGCGTATGTGATTGATATACGAGGCGGGAAAGTTTCAAATTTCTAAACAATGAGTTTACACTTTGGAAGGTTGGTAGTGCATTGTCCTTCCATCCTTTCAT
Organism: uncultured bacterium; assembly: GCA_964601015.1. Taxonomy (GTDB): domain Bacteria; phylum Poribacteria; class WGA-4E; order DTYX01; family CAZRLY01; genus CAZRLY01. The sequence goes on along the minus strand of CAZRLY010000287.1, from coordinate 3,203 downwards.
TTTCCCCAAGTCGAAAGTGAAAACGGGTTTCATCCTAAGTCGACTAATCTTGGGTTTTAATTCGAGCCCATGTGGTGGAGAGTTTGCCTGAAGGAGCAACGGCTTCTCCTATAATTGCCTTCTTAAGCCCTTTGGACATGAGAGTTTTAACCTCATCCGCTGTCAGGGCTCTATTGAAAATGGCGACTTCGTCGATGAGCCCGTTTACAGCCCCTCCACTATATATAGTATTGGAAATTCTTAATACACTTTGGTTATAATTAATACCACTTGCCAATTTCGTGGTTAATTTTGCCTCCCCATCGACATAAATCGTGATGTTTTTATCCTTATCATTAAAGGTACCCGCGAGATGATGCCAATTCTCCCACGAAATTGGAGTTGGGGAAGTTGAACCAAGCTGTCCTTGCGCATTTCGGATTTGGAAATAAGGATTGCCAGCAACGGAGACTTCTAAAGTATAGCCTGTCCATTTTGCAAAGATGATATGTCGTGTACCATCGGCCTTAAGCTTTACCCATGCCTGTCCCGAAACACTTACGGGTTCTAAAGAGGTGCTATGCACGACATCAACATAATCATCACTGCCATCAAAAGATAGGGCTTTTTCAAATTCGCCGTCAATCCATTTAGGGCCTACTATCTCCCCATCATTCTCGTTTTCAGAGGAATCCTTGGCCTTCTTGCCTCCGCCTTCGTCAAAGAACCACATTCCTGCGACATCGCTGACTTCTACTTTGGCAAAACTTGAACTCACCAAGGAGCCAACCGTAGCCAGCACCAGGATACTGATACTCAATAATTTTGTCCTCATCTTTCTTTCTCCTTTTAAGAAAACCAATTCAGTGGTACATAGAAACCGAGTTTTGTGGGAAAAAAATGATAAAGTTGTATTAGGCAGAAACATGTTGTAGTAGAAAAATGGCGATAAATCGCTCTTTTCGGCTGCTCGTTGCAGTTCAGAAAGCCTAAATCGTTAAAAAAGTCGTTTTTTACATTACGACATCTTGTTGCCCAATACAAAAAAATGATAAAGTTAAAGTAAATCGTCAAAATTTTTGTAAAAAACCGCGCTCGCTGGGAATCACAGGTAGAATAATGTGTGAAGGATAGTTCCTGTTATGATATACTGTTTGCTCGGCAATAGAAAGCTCGCTATCCATGCCAAATTCGTGTCCTGTGTTGGGATTGCGGTCAAAACGCGGAAAGTTACTGCTGGAGATATCGACCCGAATTCGATGCCCCGCTTTGAAAACATTACCAGTGACCCAGCAATCGATAGTAAATTCGTAAACAGTACCAAACTCCATTAGCTTTGCCTCCTCAAAGGACTCTCGGTAGCGAGCCCGGATGATTCCATCGCAGAGATTCATTGCATAGCCATCCGGGAATACATCCACTAACTTCGCAGTGAAGTCGGTGTCAGACGTTGAGGAAGAAGCATAGAGCTTGACAAAAATTGGCCCTGTGACCTCAATGTCTTCAGTCAACGGCGGTGTAGTATAAACCAAGACATCGTTTCGTCGTTCCGCAGGACGTTGGTCATACGCTCCCCACGCTACGATGTTCGGGCTGCAACAGTTGTTCCCGCCTAATGTTGGAACGGGATTGTCTGGGTTGTATGTATATCTATCTGGGGGTTCGTCTTCAGGCAATGTGGTTGAGAGTGTCCCGTCGCCGGAAAGCGAGTTCGCCCTTCCAGAACTGTGGAAATAGTAGTTCACATACTGCGTTTGCGCAAGGGGCCATTCGTATTCATCCCGCCAATAGTTAGCGCCCATAATGAATAATTTTATCGGAGCCTCATTCATTATCCCGTTGTCGATGCCTTTAAGCCAATAATCGAACCAACGGAGTTCCATTCCTTCGAGGTCAAACTGTGAATCGGGTCCAAAATCTACCTCGCCCGTTATCGTAGATGCGCTCAGAGGGTGAGGCCATGCGCCCATAATCATTTTTGTTCCCTTCCGAGCCTCTTCCGTGCCGCCGCGCTGAACCATGCCATTGTAATTCACGAAAGTCTGTTTCGAGTAGAGGTCAAACCAACCTCCCATAATCAACGCGGGCACTTTAATCTGTTCATATTTCTCTTCAATACTCACCTCTTTCCAGTAATCGTCGTAACTCGGATGCTTGACCCAATCCTTCCAAAAAGCAATTTTGCGACCGGCGGCTTCATCGGCGGTGATGAGAGGCAGGGTACTGAAAAAATCAGGCCAATTATAGTGTTCAATGTTTTGGTTGGTCCGTCCTAACTGACGGAACCCCCAAAGCATGTTAAGCGCCAGTTGAAAAGCGCCGCCGGAATAGTTCGGACTGTCATAAAAATTCGAGGTAATGACGCGAGGAACCATTGTTTTGAGGTATGGACTCTGCAGGGGTGCCGCAAGCCATTGAACAAGACCGAGGTATGAGCCACCAGCGGTACCGATTTTCCCGTTGCACCAGGGCTGCCGTCCAACCCACTCCTGCGTGTCATAGCCATCCTTAGCCTCGTCATGCCATGCATAAAACTCCCCTTCTGAATCGTAGCGCCCTCGACAATCCTGCGCGACCACCGCATAACCGCGTTTGGCGTACTGTATGCTCTTTGCGATGAGCCCGTTGTTGTCATACGGAGTTCTCATGAGCATCACAGGAAACGCACCTTCAACTGAAGGTCGAAAAATATCCGCCGAAAGAAGAACTCCATCTCGCATCGGCACTTTCACATGAAATTCCTTCTTTACGTCATAATTATTGGACATGAACTCTTTTACTCCTTTCAGCCGTTGGAAAAATCTGTACTTTACGCTTAAACGTTTCATTCCGCTACAAGACTGAGGTTGAGGCTATCTTAGAAAAACTAAAAAGAGAAATCCAAATCCAGCAAATCGCTTCCTATGCGACTTTTCAGCATAAGTTTAACATACTTTCTACTTCGTGTCAACAGCGAACAATCAATACTGACGGCCCACTTGTTAATTTCCTTCGAGACAACTTCAACTCGGACACTTGCCCGATTACTTCTCGCCAAACGTTTCCTTTTGCAACAGATAAACCTGGATTGCCCCGATTCGTTGCTTTGCGTAAGCAATCAGAGATACAGTTGCATTATTCAACTGCGTAGAGCGTGCAGCTTGCTCGCTCAATGATTCTGCGTATCGGACAACTATCTTCTGATATGCTTTCAGGGACTTATCCCACTCTTCAAGGATTTCGTA
>CAZRLY010000286.1:0-7556 GCA_964601015.1 uncultured bacterium | reverse complement strand
ACCGCAATGGTGCAAACAACATCCTAAAAAAGTATCTCCGTAATCGGAGTAGTGGCAGTGTGGCACTGCCCGTAGTAACATTGGTGCTTTCTCGGACTGATGCACATTGTCTACGCACTTATAAACATTCTGAGCTTCGCAAGGCTTCATGAAGCCCCTTCTGAATCTTTGATTCAGGAGGGGAGAATGTCACTCAGTGTTTCGTTGGGTTTCGTGCCTCAACCCAACCTCGATTCATTCAAAGGTTCATCGGCAAGCGTTCTTATGAACTCCAGAAACTCTGTTATCTCGTGAGAGAATTGCTGAAATGTCCAGTCAAATGAATCTACTAACTTTTGAAGTCGTTCGCTGTTAATTTCGAAAGCGTAGATATTTCTGATGACGTGACGGAAACGGAGATATTCCTCCAACCCTTTGTAAAGTTCAGGCGAAATGACCGCGGGGCGTACACCCGGAATATCAAGGTGCATGATGGAGAGCAACTGTTTATGCCAATCTTCACCCGCTGGAACGCCACCATTAAACATGATTGCGATTCGCTTGAATATATTCTCGCATCCTGTGTAAAAGTTGTGTAGTTTCAACGCCTCGCTTTCTTCATAGACGTCGCGGTCTTCAGAACCATGTTTCTTGCGTTCTGTCTCCATAAGTCGCTTTCTAAGTTCTTCTAACTGTTTTAGTTCATTTTCAACTTCTGCTGCCAACGTAAGAAGCCGTTCTTTCATCTTTATTTTGGGGGAGACAAGCCTTTCTCCCCCGAAAAGGCCCGCCGACTGTCGTCTTGCGGCAAACCCCCTCTTTCTTATTGTGGGCAAAAAGTGTAGGCTTTGCCTGCACTTTTTGGCTGCTCACCTGCTCCCTTGCTCACCCGCTCATCTGCTTTAAACAAAATCACTCCGTATTCAAGGATTAATTTACGAGAGGACTCAGGAAAATCCTCTAAACATAGAAAATCAATCGACAAATCAGTTAATCTATCAACCTCTGACCAGGCTTTCCAATAATCGCCGCTGTTTAATCCCTGGATAGCAATATCGACATCTGAACCAATCCGATGTGTACCTTTGGCATAAGAGCCAAATAGAACAACTAAATCCACGTTGTATTGAGTAGCAAGAAATAGAGCGAGCTTCTTAGCTTCCACCAACACATGTTCTCTGAGCTGTTTCAGCCTGGCTCTTTGTTTTTCGAGACGTTCTTGATAGCCTTTTATGTAAGACGAATAGTCAGGTTTATGTTCTGTAGCACACATTGACATAGTTGCCTATACTGCTCTACTTATCCTTTCTTCTTATCAAGAATTTCCCTCACTTTTTGCAAAAGTGTATTGGGGCTGCAGGGCTTTGAAATCATCTCATATCCCTCTTTGGGGAGAGAACCGGTTTCGAGGATATTGTGCCCGTAGCCAGTGCTGAAGGCAACAGGCAGGTTTGGCTTTGACGCCTTGATTCTGTCATAAACGGCTCTGCCGTTTTTCTTCGGCATTACCACGTCAAGCAGAGCCATGTCTATCTCTGCCTCGTGTTTGTCGAACAAATCAATCGCCTCTTCGCCATCACGGGCGGCGATGGTATTGTAGCCTCCTGTCTCCAATATATGCACAGCCAGATTGCGCACCAGTTCATCGTCCTCGGCGAGCAGGATGGTTTCGTTGCCTCCTATTATCGGTTCCGCAATTGCACTTTCCTCTTCGCTCGTCGTGCTCTCTTCCGTGGCGGGAAGATAAATACGAAACGTAGTTCCCTGTCCCTCTTCGCTGGAGAAGTCAATATATCCCCCATGCCGCTTGACGATGGCGTAGACGGTTGCCAGTCCCAACCCTGTTCCTTCGCCTACCTCTTTTGTCGTGAAGAACGGCTCGTAGATGCGGTCGCGTATCTCAGGGGAGATACCTGTACCTGTGTCGGACACGGACAGGACGACATAGTCGCCTTCTTTTGCCCAGGGATGGCTTTCGATGAACTCGCTGTCTAAATGTGTGCGGCTTGTCTCAATGGTGATTCTACCGCCGTCGGGCATGGCGTCGCGTGCATTGACGCACAGGTTCATCAATACCTGCTCCATTTGACCCGGGTCAACATAGACGGTGCCGATATTCATGCCCGGAATCACGTTGAGTTCGATATGCTCGCCAATGACACGCCGCAACATCTTCATCAAATCTGCGATGGTATCGTTCAGGTCAACGTTTTCCGGCTGGAGCGTCTCGCGGCGGCTGAAGGTGAGCAATTGCCGAACCAGCACGGCAGCACGGTTGCCCGCCTTAATCACCTCTTCCAAATGAGAATGGGCAGGATTGTCCTGCGGAACAGCCCCCAACGCTATGCTTCCGTAGCCCAGAATGCCCTGCAGGAGATTGTTGAAGTCATGTGCCACGCCTCCTGCTAATTGCCCAACTGCTTCCATCTTCTGCGCCTGGCGGAGCTCTTCTTCCAGTTTTTCCTTTGCCTCCTCCGCTTGCACTCGCTCAGAGATGTCGGTAATCACTGCAAAGCTGCCCTTAAAGTTGCCTTCAGCATCAATGAGCGGAGCCGGCGACATAATTGTCGGAACCTTCCGCCCGTCTTTCGCAGTCCACGTAATCGCGTAAACTTCCTGTTCGCCTTCCTTTCGTCTGGTGATCTGTTCTTTCAATATGCTCGCATTGTCCTCATCAAGAAAGTCGGTGGCAGGACGCCCGATGATCTCGTCCCGTGAGTATCCCAACATTTTACACATTTTATCATTGGTGTAGGTAATCAGCCCGTTTTCATCTTGTGCTCCCAGCCCATCGTTCATTGTCTCGACCAACGTGCGGTAGCGTTCCTCGCTCTCGCGCAACTCCTCTTCAGTTCGCTTCCGGTCGGAGATATCTTCAGCCGTTGTCAGTAAAGTCTCCTCGCCACCGAGGGTAACGGGAGTTATGGTCAAACTGGCACAGTAGGGAGTACCATCTCTGCGATTCAATGTCACCTCAAAGTTGCGGATGAAACCGTCCGTTTGCAACTGTTTCAAGAGCAACGCACGCTCTTCTGGGTTCTGGTAGGTGTCTGCCAGGTTAATTTGTTGTACTTCCGCTTTCGAGTAGCCCATCATTTGAAGCATGGTGTCATTGAATGTCAAAACTTTACCATCCGTGGTGGCTGAACCAATACCCACCGGTGCGCTCTCAAAAAGGGTGCGGTAGCGTTCTTCACTCTCACGCAAAGACTTCTCTGCCTGTTGGCGTTTCCTGTTGTGCTTCCTGAAGCTGTGTGCCGCCAGCCCTATCCCTACCAGCCCGATTAGTAGCCACGCTATGATATACACCGCTACTATGGTGAATATATTGGAATCAACCATTTCACGTATCCCTTGATAAAGCGTGAACATAAGGTAGAGGCTGAACGCAAGGGAACTTGTGATAACCAGTGTCCATGCTATCGTCAGTGCATACACGAAGCGCTTCGTGCTGAATGGTTTGTCAGTGGATTTTTCATTTTTTTTCATAAATTATCTCCTTGAATTGACTGGATTTTCGTAATTCCTACTGAAACTCACTCCTCAAAAAGCTCTGACCACATTTTCCCCATGAGACGAATATTATATTTTGTAATGCGACGTGTTTGTCCAAGTTTAACTTTTACCTTCATTCTCCCATTGTAAATGGTGCAATCGGCTTTGAGCTTTTGTTTTTTTAGCATTCCCAGTGCCGTGTCCAGAGCTAAAACGGCTCTCTCATACGGCATTCTATCTATTTCGATAACATGCTCACCGTCCAAAATCAACTCGCAGGCAGCCTTGCTCGCACCTACGCCGACAGTTATAATCCCCTTTTCGGCGTTCTCGAAACCGATTATCTTAATATTGGGTTCGTATGTTAATCCGTGAGCGCGAACGGCTCGAACCGCCCCCTCCGCTAATTCGCTTCTGCATGCGATGATAGATTGCACGTTGCCTGCATATTTCCCCAAGATTGTATTTACCGTTTCAAAAGCCGAATCCGCCGACGCCAATTGTAGACTGGATAGTATCTGGATATCGTCCTGATATTGGTCGAGAATTTCATAGATGCCAACCGCAATGTCGCGCAGCATACGGTTTGTCGGCACGCCTTCTAAAACCAACATATTCCACTTTTTCTCTTCCTCTTTCCGTGGATACCATATTTTCAACACCTCTATCGCAGATTCTGCCGCCTGCCTACCCAGTTCCCTGCGACTAACTTTGATGTGCCAGTCAAGGTTTATATTTTGGGGGAGTTTATCCAGCGTTACAACGGGTATTCCTCGATTGCGAATTTTTTTAATGGCCAAAGTTGACCTATTAACATCCGCAGGGTGCAGGATGAGCGCGTCAATTTTATATCTGAGCATATTGCGAATCTGTTCGGCTTCTTTAAGGACGGATGGTTTGCCTGTTTTTTTCTCTAAGGAGTCCCTGAAAATAACCCTGATTCCGTATTCCTTCGACTCTTCACTGAAAGCCTGTTTCATCACTCTGTAAACGGGCGAGTCGGGAGAACTTACGCAAACACCGATTCTTATTTCGTCTTTACAGGCAAAAAAAACGAATATTAAAATTATAATCAGAAATATGTATTTTCGTTCTTTCACAAACTATTCCTGTCAGAAACTAATACTCCTTTGTCTGTTATATATTTATGCATCAACAGCTTACCGCGAATATCGTAGTGGACGCTCTCCGTCTCGTATTGAACGTTTGGTGTGAATAACACGAGAATTGTAGGGCGAAATGGGATTTCGCCAAAAATGCAGATAGACGAAGTGCCATTTCGTCCTACATTACAAAAGAAACAATCTTCAATCGACAATCTTCAATCTTTTTGTCATTTCGGAAACCAGAATCCCCCGTCCACACGCAAACAAGCACCTGTGATGTAATCAGCGGCATCCGAAGCCAGGAAAGCTGCCGCTTTACCGATGTCTTCTATCTTGGCAAGCCTTCCCCAGGGCAACTTTTGTCCTTCTATCTTGAGTTGTTCTTCAGGACACAACCTTCGTTCGCCCGGCGTATCCGTCCAGCCCGGCTCAATCACGTTGACGTTGATGCGATGAGGCGTTAGCTCCACAGCCATCGTATACGCCATGTTGTTGACACCGGCTTTGGCTGTGTTGTATGGCAAAGATGTCGCAAACGGAATGAAGGCATGAACGGAACTGATGATGATGATTTTACCACCCTCTGCTCGCTTTACCATATCGCGTGCTACTAACTGACTGCAATGAAATACCCCCCACAGGTTTACGTCCCACACCCGCGCCACATCCTCCACCGGAATTTCAAGGAACGGTTTGCGGATGGTAATAGCGGCATTGTTTACCAGAATATCAATCTTGCCAAATTTATCCACCGCCGTTTGTACCATCAGCTTGACAGCCTGTCGGTCAGCCACATCAGCCTGGACGACCAAAACATCGCCGCCTAATTGTCTGACAGCTTCAGCCGTCTCTTCAGCCTCGTCTTCGTGGGTGCGATAGTTCACCACGATGTTAGCCCCGCACCGAGCCATCTCTAACGCACAACCGCGACCAATCCCCCTTGATGAACCAGTTACCAATGCTATTTTATCCCTTAAATCTACCATCTAAATTCCTCCCAACGGTAGACCAAAATTCTAACCTGACGCGACCACATTGAGTTGCGTCTACAATAACTACCCTCCAATTTTGCTAAAAAAATCGCCCCTGCTCCCCACACAACTTGTGACTTTGGAGAACAGGGGCAATTTTTATAAAAGCTGTAGGTTGGGTTGAGGCACGAAACCCAACCTACTAAACATTTAGCTTTTGAGCTTGCCCCAGCTTGTAGCCAATTTATCTTTCTTATCTACCGCCGTTTCAATCAACTTTTTTTAACTTTCCCCAGGAGACAGCCAATTTGCCTTTCGGCAAAACTGCCTTCGCCGCCGCTAAACCCTTTATCTCATTTTCGGACAAGCCGCGTGTCCAAACCATTGCTTCGTCAATCGCGCCATCTATGTATCGGTCATAATCAACCCAACCGAGGTATAAATCATCATTGGATACCGCGATGTCTCCTTCTTTGTCCACAGAGGCATCCTGGTTGCCATTCACATAAAGAATATGTTTTGAGCCGTCGTATACAGTCGCCACATGAACCCAATCGCCGATATACTGATTAAGGTTTGCTGTTCCCACCAACCATTCTCCGAGGTGGCTTTGTAAATTTCCCATGTTATTTATGGTTAAGTAGTAAGCGTGTGCTTTTCCGATGACCGTATTTTGTAATTTCCAGTCGTCTCCGTCATAGATGGAGATCGGCTTAATCCAAGCACAAAGGGTAATTCCAGTGGTCGCGCCTAAGGTAGCGTCATTTGGAATTTTAACCTTCGCCTTGTCCTTAGCCTTTAATTCCAGGGCGCCTCCCACAATCCCAGTAACCCAATCGGCTTTGCCTTCAATTGCTCCGTTATTGCCATTTCCACTTATATCCTTAACTGTCTCACCTGCGCCATCGTCAAGCGACCAATGCCCACCTAAGTCTTTGTCAGAGATTCCCTCCAAACAAATGCCGAGTTGAAAAAAGCATCCGGTAATGATAAGAATGATGAAAGGAAATAAGTTTTTCTTAGTTTCCATCTTTTTACCTGCCTGTGATAATCGGTTGTCATGCGAATACCCATTGACTATTGTTGTGTTTTAATCTTTCCCCAGCAGGTTGCCATTTTCCCGAGGAAAGAAACTGACGTTATTTGGCTATGTACCTGTTGAATTTCTTGTTCGGTTAAGCCTCTTTGCCATATCAACACTTCATCTATCGCACCATCTAAGTATCGGTCATAATCAACCCAACCGAGGTGTAAATTATCAGTGGATACCGCGATGTCTCCTTCTTTGTCCATAGAGGCATCCTGGTTGCCATTCACATAAAGAATATGTTTTGAGCCATCGTATACAGTCGCCACATGAACCCAATCGCCGATATACTGATTAAGGTTTGCTGTTCCCACCAACCATTCTCCGAGGTGGCTTTGTAAATTTCCCATGTTATTTATGGTTAAGTAGTAAGCGTGTGCTTTTCCGATGACCGTATTTTGTAATTTCCAATCATCGCCCGTATATATGTCGTTGAGGTTAATCCAGGCGCAGATAGTAAGGCCGGTTGTCGCATCTAAGCTATCGGAATCTGGAACCGCGACCTGATTCTTGTTAGTTGCAACCAGATTCAAGCCATTTCCCTTTACTCCCGGTACCCACTGGGGCTCTCCCTCAATGGTACCGTGATTGTTGTTGCCACTCACATCCCCAACTTCCGTTCCAGAACCTTCATCAAAAGACCAATGCGCAACCAGTCCCTCATTTAAGTCTGAAGCGCTGGATGAATGAAACGGAAACAACGCTAACGCCAGACTAACCAACAAAGCTAATCCTATAACCTGGAATCTTGAACTAAACTTCATTTTTTAATCCTCCCTTGAGTTTGTTTGTATTTTAATCTGTTGTTTTTTTGCTTTTACAACACTCGAAGCACCGAAGTTATTTTTGTAAAAGTGGACGCTCTAAGTGGTTTGTTCCAGAAGTTTTAGAGACTTTCCAAGGGATTACTTTTCCCAG
>CAZRLY010000285.1:3244-7668 GCA_964601015.1 uncultured bacterium | reverse complement strand
GAAGACATGCGAAAAGAAATAACCACAGCAATTTTCATAATCTTAGCAGGGGTAAGTTTATTAGTCGGTGCGATAAGTTTTGGACATGCGGAGAAGAGTGCGGATAATATTTATTTTTATTTGGTCGGATTATTTACGTGGATTGCTGCGTCGTTGACACTTATGGAAAAACCTGAATCCAGCGTCGTTAGACTCTCCTACCTGATGAGTTTGGGATTCATGAACATCTGTTTCATTGGCGTTGATTTTACCATGGATGTGTCCGAGTGGCGCAGTTTGTTCGTTCCATTTTGTCAATTTTTCTCCGTTGCGATTTTACCATGTTTACTTGCGCACAGTTTCTGTGTGTTTCCGTTGCGGAAAAAATTTGTAACGCGTAAATTGCTTGGCGTTATGTACATACCTGGTATTGTTCTGTTTATTTTGATGGGATGTTTGTATCTTCGCGCACAACAGTACAAACGGGCATTTTTTCTCGTACAAATCAAACCAATCGGGTTAATAAACGCTTTCGTCCTGCTTGCCTACTCAATATTCGCACACTGTTGTTTGTTTCACACCGCTATAAGGGCACCGTCGGCGTATCAGAGAAAACAAGCGAAGTGGCTATTTATTGGACTCAGCGCAGGATTGCTGCCGTTGACAATTTTTGTAACCGTCCCTGTGATGTTTACTGGTATGTCCAGCCCTTACGGTAACATCGCAGCCTTTACGTTAATTATGATACCCATTTGTTACTGCGTGGCTATTATCCGCTATCGGCTGATGGATTTGGAATTGATAATCAATCGAGGGTTAGTATACGGGATTGTCAGCGGGTTAGTCATCATCCTGTATCTTTTGACCAGTTCCGTTCTCGGATTAGCTTTCGCGTCTGCAGGCGGCAAGCCACACTACGCTGTGTCTGGCGTTGCCTTGCTAATATCGGCGATGCTCTTTGCACCGGCAAAATCCATCGTTGAGACGATAGTTGACCGAGCTTTTTACAGACAAAGACGTACCTATCGTGAGACTGTGTTACTCTTGAGCGAGGCATTGAGTTCGATTTTGGATTTGGACAAATTATTGGACACAATCCTTTCCAAGATAATGACTACGATGCAGTTGGAAAATGGCGCAATATTTTTGTGGGATGAGCAGAAAAAGACGCTGGAAATATCCGAATCAAAGGGCTTACATCCATCAGAAGATTCGCGTCCGCCACAATTTTCTTATGGGGATGGACTTTTGGAACAACTAACAAAGGATGCCAAACCGATTGAACTATCTGATAAATTGTTGTTACAAGATTATTTGGCTCGTTCAGACGGGCTAAAAGCTGCAATAAAATACTTTCCAAATTCCGCATGGGTGCCGTTCGTCGCCCAGAAGCGTTTGATTGGGTTGCTCGTCTTAGGGAAAAAGCTCTCTGGCGATAGATATAGCAACGACGACTTATCGCTTTTTTCTACCCTCGCATATCAGGGCGCAATCGCCATTGAGAACGCCGTACACTATGCCCAGTTGCAAGAACGCACTGAGACAATGGAAAAGGCTTATGATAAATTGCGTAAGACATATCAAGAATACGGCGGCACTTTGCCCCAGGTGGACGATGGGAATTTGGACGCCGCTTTTGCTGACATCGCCGAGAAACTCAAGGAGATTGACGAGTCCAAAACTCAACTGTTGTCAAACATCTCACATGATTTGAAAACGCCGCTCGCTTCAATTATGTTGTATGTGAACAATCTTTTGAAGGGCGTCTATGGCGAGCTTGCGGAAAAGCAAACTGACTGCCTTGCGCGCATCAAGAACAAATGCGACGAACTTGTCAGGTTGGTAAATGACTTGCTGGATTTATCGCGCATAGCCCTCGGAACTATCTCCCTTCAGAAGCAAACCGTTGCGCTGTGCGATGTCATTGAGGAGGTTGTTAGCGGACTGAAACACCGGGCGGAAGCAAAGGGAATCTCCCTTACGTCCTCCTGCGATGGCATTCTCAAGATTACAGTTGACCCGGATAGATTGAAGCGCATTTTGAATAATCTGCTTGATAACGCCCTAAAATTCACGGAATCCGGCTCCGTAACCGTGGATGTAACCGATAAGGTTGATAATGTGGAAATTAGCGTCAGCGATACGGGAATCGGTATCCCGGAATCTGAACTTGAGAACATTTTTGATAGGTTCTACCGTGTGTTTTCAGCCGAAAATACCAGAGGCGTTGGTTTGGGACTTGCCATCACAAAAAGCCTTGTGGAACTACACGGGGGGAAAATCGGTGTGGAAAGCGAGGTTGGAAAGGGGAGCAGGTTTTACATGACATTCTCCCCTCTTGAGCCGTAAGGTCAGAAGGGAATTCAAATTAGGAGGATTTACAATGACACGATTTCAGTTGATAATGATAATCTGTTTTGGATTTACCCTTTCGTTGTGCGCCGCAAGTTTCGCCGGCACACCTTTTTCGTACGTGCAAGATTACAACGATAAAGATGCCTGGCGAGAAGATGTGTTTGAACTTGAGGACACAGGCGGCGGCGAAGAGGGGCAGTGGAGTATCGACGGCGGCAGAGTTGGAGCTGCACCGCCGGATACGTCTCTCACGTTAATCTATCTATTCAGATTTCCAGCAGGGATAGAAAAGTTGGAAATTGAACACGAATTGACCGCGTGGAATGGTGGTGCGGGAGATGAAGCAAAGATGTTCACATCATTCGATGGAAAAGAGTGGACGCAGCAATACGAGGTGATGAAATCCTGGGAGCATGTAAAGGTCAAAAAATCGTATGATGGTGAATTCACCGGCAAGCGGTTCTTTTTCCTGAAGTTTTATTTCTTTCAAGCTGACCAGGGCAGACAACAGGATGACTGTCGTGGCGCTTGTATCAGCTATCTCTCTGTTACAGGTACTATGCAGAAGGACATCTCAAATTTCGATAATAAGATTATCGCCCACGAGATATATGCGGTCAAGGCTCAAGGCAAGCTCATTACCATCTGGGCAAACATTAAAAGTAGGGGCGAGGTATTCTAATTCAATTGGGAGTTTAACGTTGTTAAAAGGCCGTTTGTAAATATCAGTAGTCCTCAAACACGCTCAATCGGTCTGGATTTAGCAATCCAGACTGAGCGCAAATCCCGATTATTCCGTTGGATTTGCGCTCGTCGTGGATTGCTAAATCCACGACACACCAACGGGAGCATTTGCGGAGTACTGAATATGTATTTCTCCTTCTAACTGAACGCCTCGCCCCCCTTCTCCGTAAAAGCAAATATCACGAAGCGTCAGAACTCGCGGATTCTTCGGATTTCTTTTTCCTTCGGAGTACAAAATAATAAAGTAGAAACCCTAATCCGACAATGACAGGGATGATTCCAACTATTATTGTGATAGCACTTGCTGGCTCCATATCGAATGGCACTACTATTAGGAGAAAGCTAAAAACCGATATGCCGAGAGCAAAGAGAATCCCCCCCCAGAGGAAGTATTTATGTCCCCGGTATTTTACATCGTATTCCATTATCGTAGGGTCAAATTCCCCCTTCTCAATAAAAGACATTATCTGTTCATGTCTGTAATTACTTCGTCTTGAAGCAAGTATAAACCACATAATTGAGATGGCTATCAGAGAACCGAAAATAATAAGGATAACAATTATTGCCAACCAAGCTGGGTCCATTATCATTACGATGAACACCTCCTTTACGAACCCCGGGTTTATGTTGTATATGACTTCCGCACATCTGAAAATGTTTCATAAATTTGCAAGAAATAATGAAACATTTTACAGAAATTGAGTGTCCAAAGTAATAAAAACCATTACTCTTTGGCTCAAATTTACCCTCCAGAGGGCGTTGGGAGGAATCCAAAAAATGACATTCACTGACGAGGAGTTGGTGGAACACTGCCTTGGGGGAGATAAGAACTCTTATGCGCAACTTGTCGAACGACATAAACGGATGGTGTTCAATGTCGCTTATCGCATTCTGGGAAACACAGAAGACGCCGAGGATGCCGCGCAAGAGGTATTTCTCAGAGCTTATTTGGCGTTGCCGCGTTTTCGTAAAAAATCCAAATTTTCCACATGGCTTTACAGCATTGTCTCAAACGTTTGCATCACTAAGAAAAAGAAGAAAGATAAATATGCGAATTTCATAGAGGCGTCCATGCAATCTGACTCTCAAATGGAAAATGCGAGTGATAACCCAGAGGGTATTTTGGAAAAACGTGAGTTTGCGGATAGGGTACAACAGTTGGTGGCATCGTTGCCGGCACGATACAGCATCATTATTACCTTGCGATATTTCCGAGAGTTCTCTTATGATGAAATCGCCGAAACGCTGGGATTACCAATAGGGACTGTCAAGGTGCGTTTGTTTCGAGCGAAGGAGATGTTGAAAAAATTGGCGGTGAAACACAACCTTAAACCGTAGGTGCGAAA
>CAZRLY010000285.1:0-3144 GCA_964601015.1 uncultured bacterium | reverse complement strand
CGATAAACTATTAGAACACATATCCAGTTGTGAGGAGTGCCGAAAAGAATTGGCATTCTGGCAAAAGTTGACTTCAGCAATTCAGACTGGCACAATACAAAAAGAGCCAGACGATTTCACGGAAAACCTCATGAAATCACTCCCTTACCAAACTTCAAAACATCGTCGTTATGGCTACATAGTTTTTGTGGTGAGTTTGCTTTTTTTCGCAACCACTATTTTCTATTCAGGCTGGTTTTTTAGGGACGCGATTGCAGATGTTGCATTATCGCTCGCAGCATTCGTTGAAAATGCCATACCTTCTTTAATCTCAAACTTCGGTCAATGGTTCAAAAGGACTGCAAATAATACGGACAGATTTTCCGATAATATCGCAAATTTTCGCTTGTGGTATTTTGCACTTTGGATTATCATAGTTTGTGTAATCACTGCGGTTGCGATGCAAATAATTGCTATCGTGGAGATTAGTATGCGGCAGAAACGATAGTAGAGCATGCTGCCAGCTTGTTCTACAAGGAGATTTACTATGGATGTTTATGTAGCAACCGACGGCAACGACAGCAACACTGGGACCAAAACAGAACCTTTCGCCACTATCACACATGCGCGTGACGTAGTTCGACAGGTCAAAAAAAGGATTAGTGAACCCATCACAGTGCATGTATGTGGCGGCACCTACTACCTTTCAGAACCGATAGTATTCACGCCCGAAGATTCCGGCACGAAGGAAACTCCCGTCACCTACACCGCTTACGAAAACGAGAAGGTGACTATCAGCGGCGCGGTGAAACTTGACCTCAAGTGGTCAGCACACAAAGATGGCATAATGCGAGCTAACATCCCCGCGGTGAAGCAAGGCAAAGTCAACTTCACGCAACTGTTTATCAATGGCAAACGCCAGCGACTGGCTCGTTACCCCAATTACAACGCTCAAAATCCCTTGATAACCGGTCCCGGTGCCAGCCGTGACACCTTAGAGCCGGAGCGGGTCAAACGATGGGCAAATCCTGTGGGTGGGTTCGTACATGGACTGTCCCAGCATAGATGGGGAAGTCTGCACTACCGTATCTCCGGAGTTGACGAAAATGGCAATGTTCATCTTGAAGGCGGCGACCAAATCAACCGCGACTCCCGCCTTCACGACCAAAACAGGTACGTCGAAAACATCTTTGAAGAGTTAGACGCGCCCAACGAATGGTATCTCAACACCGAACAATGCATTCTCTACTACATGCCGCCTGAATATGCGGATATGGCTAATGCTAAGGTAGAAGCGGTTGTGCTTAAACAGTTGTTTGAATTTTGTGGTTCGAGGGACAAGCCGGTCAAACACATCAACCTATGCGGCTTCACGATTACACATACCGCCCACACCTTCCTTGAGGAATACGAAAATCTCCTCCGAGGCGATTGGGCTATTCACCGCGGCGGGGCTGTGTTCATCGAATGTACCGAGGATTGTGCTGTCGAGAATTGCTTCTTTGACGCGGTGGGCGGCAACGGCGTTTTCATCAGCAATTACAACCGCAACATCAGCATATCCGGCTGCAAGTTTACCGAGGCTGGCGACAGCGCCATCTGCTTGGTGGGTGATTTCAAGGCAGTCCGTAGTGGTTCAACTTGGTCGCGCCACATCAAGAACCCTGACCGAATCCCAGGGCCAGCCAATTCCCAATACCCCGCCAAATGTCTCATTCATAACAACCTTATCCACGACATCGGCATCATCGGCAAGCAGACGGCTGGCGTGTTTATTTCGATGGCTGAAGAAATCACCGTCAGCCACAACACCATCTACAATATCCCCCGTGCTGGCATCTGCATCAACGACGGCTGTTGGGGTGGGCATATTATTGAATTTAACGACGTTTTCAACACCGTGCGTGAAACGGGTGACCACGGGCCGTTCAATTCTTGGGGACGCGACCGACACTGGGGCATTGAGGAGGACAACCTGCGAAAGAGTCTCTCCAAACTCGACAACTACAAAACCACCATCATCCGCAACAACCGCTTCCGCCACCACGGTTCGCACTCGTGGGGAATTGACTTAGACGATGGCTCAAGCAACTACCACCTCTACAACAACCTCTGCATCGGTATGGGCATCAAGCTCCGCGAAGGGTACTACCGTCTCGTGGAGAATAACATCATGGTGACACCCGTGCCCTTTGCGATGCACGTATGGTATCCCAACAGCGAAGACGTGGTAGTCCGCAACATCATCGTCGTGACAAACAATGAGGCATACGGCCCAATTAGAATGCCGGAACATCCGTGGGGCAAGCAGATTGACTACAACCTCTTCAAAACCAAGGAACCCGGCAAGTTCAACGTACCCGACGCTGCCGAAAGTTTGGAGGAGTGGCGTGCTAAGGGTTGCGACCAACATTCCATCGCCGCTGCCCCGATGTTCGTTGACCCGGACGGAGGAGACTACCGCGTCAAGCCTAACTCCCCCGCCCTGAAACTCGGCTTCAAAAACTTCCCAATGGACAAGTTTGGCGTAATCAAACCCGAATACAAAGCCGAAGCGGAACAAGCCCAAAATAACATATACCAGGTACAGCAAGAACTTGTCTCGGCTGCCAAACGCGATGACCGGCTGCAGAAATGGCTCGGAGCCACAGTCAAAAATGTTCTTGGCGAGGGAGAGGTATCCGCGGCGGGGCTGCCCGGTGAAGTTGGCGTTCTCTGCGTGAGTGTGCCCGAAAGGTCAGAAGCCGCCCAAGCCGGGTTTCAAGGGGGAGACGTAATCCTTGAATTCGATGGCAAAGTGGTTGATGCAATCCGGGATTTGTTTGCGAAAATCAAAGAGGCCAAGGGCGAGAAAGTAACCGTAGTTGTCTACCGCGACCAGCGGAAGGTGAGCGTGCATGCATAGGAACCGAGCTTTGGGAGAGGACGTGAAAATGAAAAATATCTTGTATCTGGGAGATAATTCAGGCTTTTTTCCTGGCTTAACAAAAGAGAACGTTGGCTATAAATTACACGCCGTGGAAACTGTAGAAGCGGCGGCATCTGCTATTGCTTCCGATCTCCGTGTCTCTGTGGTTCAAAGAAAAGGTAAAGTTTATTCGTCAATTATACGCATCAACTTTAGCCCGATACGGGCGATATGTTTATAGAATCAGTAGCCTATCA
>CAZRLY010000284.1:0-7705 GCA_964601015.1 uncultured bacterium | reverse complement strand
AAAATCTACCAAACAATTGCCTCGCTGTCAAGAGAAAAATCATCATCTGTTTAATATTGATTGAAAAATTGACCTATACCTTTCCATAGAATTTCTTCTGGTATTGTAGTGGCGACTTTAGTCGCTTTTTTAATGAATCAACGACTGAAGTCGTTACTACAAAGCCGTCAATTATTTTGTGGAAAGGTATACATGCGAGGTATGGCTCATATTAACACCACAACTTTTGTAGCGCCTGATTCGTATTTGTTCAGTACGGCTAAAAAGGCATCATTGATGTCATTGAGTTGAAATTTGTGGCTGATTATCGCATCGGCATCTACCTTGCCGCTTTCCAGTAGGTCAATTGCGATTTGAAATTCGGGGATACCATTCCACATCGCATAACTCCATGAAAACAGCAGATGTACCTCGTTTCTCATCAACTGCCTAAAACTTAATTCCGGTTGCTTCGCGAAGATGCCTGTCACAACGATTGTCCCGCCGGGGCGTACCATGTTCGTAGCATCGGTCAACGTAGCTGCTGAACCACCGACGCTTTCGTAGACGACATCAGCACCCATTCCGTCAGTAAATTTCATTACCATCTCCGGTGCGTTTTCGTTGTTGCTGTTGATGGTGAAATCAGCCCCTACCTTCTGCGCTATCTCCAGTGAGCTATCGTGATGCCCAACAATCCCCACCCTTTTAGCGCCATTTGCCTTTGCAACCTGCATTGTGGACAGTCCGATTGCCGCGTCGCCTAACACAACTGCTGTATCCGTCAGTTGTGGTTTGAAACGTTGAACGGCATGTACGCCCACCGCAACGCAATCCAACAAAGCCGCTGCTTCGTAGGAGACGTTATCGGGCAATTTGAATACTTTATCCTGTGGAGCTTTCGAGTATTCGCCGAAACCACCGCTTAGATGGCGCAGTCCTTTGCAGATGTGATAGTCTCCGGCGGCGCAAAAGCGGCAGTTTCCACAGCCCACCAGCGGCTCCACTCCAACTCTATCTCCCGCCTTTACCTTTTCGACACCTTCCCCAACCGCCGCAACCACCCCGCAGAACTCATGTCCTCCCGCGCGCCTGCAAACAGATTCATCGCTATCACGCCGGTGATAGTGCAAATCACTTCCGCAAATCCCTGCAACTTTGTTCCGAATTAGCACTTCTCCTTCGCTTAGTTCGATAATATCTTCTACCTCTTCAACTTTGAGATTTTTTGGTCCATAAACCATCGCTACTCTCATTTCTTTTCCTCCAATTTTATTTTCTGTGATGTAGCGTAGAGCCCGCCGCTGGCTGGTTTAGAAAACTCACTGGATGTAAACGAACAAACCGACAGCCATGCTCTACTGCAAAAACGTAGTTGTAGTAGTTTGCATTTTTATATTGACATGATGAATCTACAGTGGAGTCAAACAAGGGGAAACTCAGTTGCTCGTATGTGGATACGAGGGGCGAAGCGGATTTCAGGGAAGGGCGAGCCATCTGTGGTTGTAATATAATGGAGATTTGGACGAAGACTTTGATGATGAATAATAATCCGCTGCTCAAATTTATTGCTGTCAACAGCATCTTTAAAAAAAAATATTGCCGACGGCAAGCCAACTGCTATTCATCGTCGTATTCATCGTCCCTTATTATGACTACGTTAGTAGCCTGCGGGCCTCGTTGTCCTTGGACAATATCGAATTCTACAACTTGTCCTTCTTGCAACGATTTGAAGCCAGTACCATCTATCGCAGAATAGTGTACGAAAACATCGTCCCCAACATCCTGGGAGATGAATCCATAACCTTTCCGTTCGTTGAACCACTTCACACGTCCTTTAGCCATTGTGAATCAACCTCTCAAAAAAATTTGAAGACTTTCACTTCCTGTAACTTCGAGAGGACTCGAAATTATCACTTCGACATTTAACCCGTTAGATTGTAACAGATATTTTTGGGAATGTCAAGCATATTTTCAATGTCTTTTTTTCATTTTCATTTGCAACACTCTCATATCCTTGCAAATTTCGTTCCCCAATAAACTCTCTTTCTTCCCCCATAAATCTCTGGATAACCTGTCACAGGATGCTGGTGGCATACTATTTTGACTTTTAATAGTTTTCAGTTGATTAATTAGATTATCCAATATCCCCGTTTGACTACTCAAAATACAGGCGACAATGGAGTAGTTAATTTTTGGACTCGGATTTTTGATTGACTTAAACCGATTTATTTGATAAACTAATTCTGTTTTGTTTCTTATTTTGCATACCTGACTACGCAGCATTTTCATACGGAGACATTTCATGGACTACTTAGCTATCAAACCCATTGACCGACCAATCGCTCCCCGAAAGCAATCGGCCAAACGTCACTACGGTTGTCACCCGTATTTTACCAAACGAGCTTGGAACATCGTCGCCGAATACATCAAAAACTTCTCGCAACCCGGCGACATTGTTCTTGACCCATTTTGCGGCTCAGGTGTAACGGCCGTCGAGGCACTCGTGCTTCGGCGGCATGCAATTCACGTTGATATTTGTCCGTTAGCGAATTTTCTTTGCCAACAAACCGCTGTAGCATCCGTAAATCTTTTCGATTTTCAGGAAGCGTTCAACCAGATTAAATCGGCTTGCAAAACAGAAATCGAAAAGTATAATAAACTGACTGAATTTGACCTGGAAAACGTGGACATCCCGTATTGGTATCCGCAAGGAATAAAGTTGCCTAAAAATTCCGATGTTGGGTATGTCGAAGAGCTTTTCACCCGTCGGCAACTGATAGCCTTATCCATTTTGAATCATCACATTGTATGTTTTTCTGACCCAATTGTTCGCAGTTTGATGTCTTATGTGTTTTCCTGCACGCTGGTAAAAACCAATCGCACATTCATCTATTCAAGGGGGCGTGCTGTCAGCCGCGGCGCGAGTACGATATTTAGCATATATAGATATGCTGTGCCTAAGGAAACTGTTGAACTCGATGTCTGGGAGCAATTCGAGATGAAGTTCAAGCGGGTTATGGCGGCGAAAGCGGAAACAAATAAGGTTATCAGAGATTTTTATCGCGACGGCGAAACGTTCAACATTTTCCACCGGTCAGCTACCGAATTATCCAAATTTATCAAGCCGGAATCAGTAGATTATATCTACACGGACCCGCCGTGTGGCAGGAATATCGCATATCTTGACTTAGCTACCATGTGGCATGCCTGGCTCAATCTTGAGGTTACGGATGCCGACAGAAAATTAGAAGTCATCGAAGGAGGAGAGCAAAATAAATCCGAAAAAGAATACATAGAGTTGCTAACCCAATCCATCAACGAAATGTTTAAGGTACTCAAATATAACCGCTGGTTGAGCATCGTCTTTGCTCATAAAAACCCGTTGTATTGGGACACAATCCTAAACGCGGCTGAAAAGGCAGGATTTGAATATGTGGCTACGAATACTCACAGCGCATACGGTCAATCGTATCACAAACGCAAAAACCCGCTCAAAGTGCTTTCGGGGGAGTTGGTGCTAAATTTCAGGAAGGTGGAAAATCCCAAAACCATTGCAATAACTAAAGTGGGAAGTGATGTTGTAAATTTAATAAAAAATAGCGCGGAGGCTACCATCGTAAACAATCAAGGCGCGTCGACGGAAGCCATTTATACCGCGCTCATTCCCCAACTTCTGGAAGAGGGAATGTTGGGTGAGGTTAAAGATAAACTAAATGATATTACGCCAGTTTTGAATGAAAGTTTCAAATTTGACGCAGAAAATAATGTCTGGACGCTCAAGGAAAGTCACACTATCGGCGACTACATACCGATGAACAAGCAAATTCGTTTTTACGTGGTGGATTTTCTCAAGAGATGCGAAAGGAAAAGGGTTATGGCAACCTTCGACGACATCGTTTTTAATGTCATGCCAAAACTAACCGAAGGCACGCAATCCACTGAGCGGACAATCGTAGACGAACTCAAAAAGGCTGCGTATTCACCAGATGGACAGCATTGGATGTTGATTAAAGACGAGCAATTAGAACTTGCAATACTTCCCGCAGAAAAAAACATCGCTTATTTGCCCCCCGCATCTCAAAAACCGGAAAGTGAGCTTGAACACAATGAAATCCTCTACATGCTTGCTAAGTTAGGTACAGCGATAGATTTGTCGCTGTACATCGGCAAAAAGGAGCGCTCAATGCTCTGGAATGGTGATTTTTTTAGCAGATTAAGCCTTCCCGAACTTCCATTCAAAAGGAAACTTGAACCGTATACTAAAAGAAATGTCGAACAGATAGACTGTATATGGTTTGACAACGTTACTATGCCCGTCTTCGCCTTTGAGGTGGAACACACAACTGACATCAAAGACGCCATTGACCGGTTTATCGAATTGCTAAAGATTAACCTGAACATGAGCCAGCGGATAATTTTGGTAGCGCCCAGTTCACGTCGCAGAAAACTCGCAGAAGTGCTGACAAAATCCCATTACATCGGTGCGCCAATGTACATGGAGAACAAATTAGCTTATATATTCTACAAAGATTTAGTGCGAATTTATGATAGATTTACGTTCCAAAAACCACGGAGGGAAAAGGTGATTGCAGAATTACAGAAATACTTGAAACGCCTGGTTTAAAAAAGTGAAAACGAGAAAACGAGAAAACGAGACGGAAATTCCTCACCTCACTGATTACTTGAATCAGAAGGGGTAAGGTGCTAGTACTTTTGGTTTGATAGGTTTGTAGTGGCGAATTTATTCGCTTTTTTTAACGACTGAAGTCGTCACTACAAATGTAACAAGGTAGTGCGCCAAAAACATACAGACGTAGAGGAGTATCTCCGTCCCTCCACGATAGCTTGAAGCAACGGCGAGACAGAGAGACGCCGCTACGAACCCGTCAACATAAATGTAACAAGGTAGGGTTCAGAACCAAAAAATG
The DNA here is from genome assembly GCA_964601015.1 of uncultured bacterium. Taxonomy (GTDB): domain Bacteria; phylum Poribacteria; class WGA-4E; order DTYX01; family CAZRLY01; genus CAZRLY01. The sequence goes on along the minus strand of CAZRLY010000284.1, from coordinate 2,795 downwards.
AAAGAGGGGGTTTGAGGGGGGCTTTTCCCCCAAAAATAGAGATGAAAATTACTGATATTAAAACTACGTTAATTTCTATTCCCACCACTGTGCCGATGGCTTGGTCGCCTGGCGTAACGACATCGTCATCCGCTGTCATCGTGCAGATATTCACGGATGAGGACATCGTTGGATTGGGAGAATGCGTCGGGCCATCGCCGCACGTAGTAAAAACCATCATAGACAAGGAACTCCGCCACTTCTTGATAGGCGAAGACGCCTTCAACATCGAACGACTTGACCACAAAATGGCAAACGCCTGTCACTGGTACAAAGTGGCGAACTACGCTGTAGCGGGCGTTGAGATGGCGTTGTTAGACATCAAAGGGAAAGCGTTGAATACTCCGCTGGCAAATCTCTTAGGCGGTTACTATCGCGAAGAGGCAGAATTCGACGGTTACCTTTTCATCGCGTCTCCTGAAGTGAATGCGCGGGAGGCGGCGGAATTTGTCCAAAAACACGGCTTTCGAGAACTCAAAGTGAAAGTAGGACACGACGTAGATGAGGATGTCAAACGAGTAGCGGCGATTCGAGACGCTGTGGGATGTGATGTGAAAATACGCGTTGACGTCAATCAGGAATGGAGCGTGAGCACCTCAATTAGGGCTATCAACAAGATGGCAAAATACGATTTGCAATTTGTCGAGCAACCCACTCTGTTTTGGGATTACGAGGGCATGGCTCGCATTCAAGCCGCCGTGGATGTCCCCATCGCTGCGCACGAAAGCGTTATGACTCCGCTGGATGCCATAAAATGCGTCGAACACAACTCATGCGAAATATTCATAGTTGATAGTTCTGACTCCGGCGGGATTCTGAAAGCAAAGCAAATCGTTGACATCGCCAACGCCGCCGGAAAGTGGTGCGTCATGGGGACGTGGATAGAAAACGGAATAGCCAGCGCCGCTAACCTGCACCTTATCTGTTCATCACGCAATTTCCCGTTTGCCAACGACACGCCCTGGTTGCTCAAGGCAGACGACATCGTCAAGGAAAAATTCGAGGTGAAAAACGGAATGGTGAAGGCACTCAAAACACCAGGAATCGGCGTGACGCTGGACGAGGAGAAATTGAAAAAATACTCGGAAATCCCGGCGACTATCTCACGCTTCAGCGAAGAAGACTTGCCTGAAATTCCAAGATATGGCAAGATTATGTAATTTTTAATATTAGGATTTTGCAGAAAATAAAATCGCCCACTTGCTCGGTCTGGTGCGGATTTAGCAATCCGCACTGAGCGCAAATCCAGCCCGCAACCGTCGGATTTGCGCTCGTGTGGATTTGGCAATCCACACTGAGCGAAAATCCACGACACACGACGGGAGCAATTGGAAGGATTATTTTCTTTGAAATTCCTTACTTTTAAGGAAAAATATGACAACAACAAATTCTCAATGGAAGGTTATCCCGTTTGACCTAAAAATTATACGTGAGTTGGCAAAGCGTGTCCGTGAGATTTCATACGAACCCATCAACGAGGAACGCCGCCAACTCTGGTACAAACATAACGGACTCCAGCATACCCGCCCGCTGGTACTGGTGGAATCGGGGATAGCGCTCAATGATTTGGTCCCTGGTTCCTCTTGTTTATGTCAGGAGGGCTGGGCGCGCGGGCTGGAACTTGGATTTCGTAGGACGATTTATCATTACGAACACATCAATGATGACTTCGTCGTCGAACCGTACATTAATTGCAACTGGCACGTCAGCGTCAGCGATTATGGGGTGGACATCAAGAGGGAATACGGCAATAACGACGGCAAGATGGCAAGCTACCGCTGGGACGCTCCCATCAAGGACATCCAAAAGGACTTCGATAAACTCCATCCCCGCACGTATTCCGTCAATCGTGACGCTATGCTACCGTGGAAGACTCACCTCGAAGAGGTATTCGATGGCATCCTGACGGTACGAATACGAGGAGGTTACTGGTGGACTGTGGGGATGACGTGGACAGCCATCAACCATATCGGGTTGGAGAACCTGATGCTCTTCATGTACGACGCTCCGGAGGGGCTGCACAAGTTCATGGCGTTTCTTCGAGATGACCAAATTGCCTATGCGGAGTGGTTGGAGAAAGAAGGCTTGCTCACGCTGAACAACGAAAACGATTACATCGGTTCAGGAAGTCGGGGGCATACCAACGAGCTCCCTCAACCTGACTGGAAAGAGGATGCACCGGTTCGGCTGAAAGATTTGTGGGTGCTTTCCGAGTCGCAGGAGACGGTGGGCGTTGGACCCGAATTGTTTGCGGAATTCATCTTCCCCTACCAACTCGCCGTCATTGAAAAGTTTGGGCAGTGCTACTACGGCTGCTGTGAGCCGGTACACAATCGCTGGGACAGCCTCAAGAATATTCCCAACCTTCGTAGCGTTTCTGTGTCTCCCTGGTGCGACGAGGAGTTCATGGCAGACGTACTTGGCCGCAACTGTGTCTACTCGCGCAAGCCGAACCCAACGCTCATAAGCACCGAACACTTCGACGAGGACGCTATCCGAATTGACCTTCGCAATACCCTCGCCGTTGCTAAGGACTGCAACGTGGAGATAGTCATGAAAGATGTCCACACCCTGAGTGGCGAACCACAACGAATGGCTCGCTGGGTACAGATAGTGCGCGAGGTAATCGACGAGTTCGCATAGAGTACCCATGTGTATCAAGTTAAGGGTTTCTACAGCCCAAGCGAAGGGCATATCGTCACCGCTCACTTGGTTTCGATACGATTCTTCACTGCGTTCAGAATCTACTCAACCGG
>CAZRLY010000283.1:0-7719 GCA_964601015.1 uncultured bacterium | reverse complement strand
AAAAGTATTAGGTAATTTTCAGTATTAAAGTTTATATTCCGGGTAGCATCGGTCCTTGACCGATGCGGTGGCAGTCGCTGAACGCCCGTAGCGAACGCCGTAAGACGAAGTCAGGGTCGGATGAAGCCTCTCCACTTCGTTCCGAGCGCAGCTCCGCAAGACGAAGTCGGCGGGGAGATTTAAATCTTTGATTTAATCTTTTCCTTTATCGGAGAGCCGTATCGAAACCAAGAAGCGATCTTTTCCGAGTGAAGCGGCGAATTTGTTTTGTCTCTTGTGTTGGCTGCAAGAGAGACTGGACTTTCAATGGCAATAATGCCATTCAAGGCCTGCTCTTAGTTTCACCCAACACGAAGGATGCAAAAGAGACTGGACTTTCAATGGCATTAATACCATTGAAGGCTTTCTCTCAGTTGTACCCAAAACGAAAAGCGGCTTTTCAGGGACTGCTGCTACCCCCAAAGCGCGAGTTTATTGTTGAAAAATACCTAAAGGAGGTTTTTCAGATGACAAAGATGAAAAGAGCCTTGTTTCCTTTTATCATCATCTGGCTGATTATACTTTGCTCGGTGTCTACTGATAGCGCGGAAATTGAAAACCTGTTAGCTAACGGGGGTTTTGAGGGTGGGAGCGCAGAACCGTGGATGGTATACGGTGCTGCAACGATGGATGTAGTCGATACCGATGCCGTTGAGGGAACAAACGCGCTTCAGGTGACGGTGAATGAGAGAGGCGTGAATTACTGGGATACAGGTTTGGTACATGAAGGGCTTATTTTTGAGGAGGGCAAAGTTTACACCCTCTCCGCCTTCCTCAAGTCTCAAGACAAGTTGAAGATTAATTTCAATCTCTCTCTGGGGGAAGAGCCATGGACCGGATATGGTCAAATGAATTTTACTATGACCGATGAATGGCGGGAATACCACCTCACAACCCCGCCCATTCCTGAATATGTGCAACCTGCACAAATCACGTTCCATATCGCTTTTGATGTCGGTACGTTCACGATTGATGAGGTGAAATTCTACGAAGGGGAATACGTCCCAAGCAACCCGAACGCCTTCCCTTCTGTGCAGCCACCGCAAAAGGGCATCTCTTACACTGCCTGGTGGTCAGGCAAATATTCCAACCCGTTTGCCGATAATTCACTCGCAAATCTCGCGGCGACAGGTGCCACTTGGATTAGTCTACTTGCCACCGGTTATCAGGAAACCGTCGCTTCTACCGACATCTCCTACACTACCGCTGCAACGCCAACTGATGACGAACTGATTCACGTCATCGCCGAAGCACATCACTTAGGATTGAAGGTGATGCTCAAACCGCATGTTGACCTGCTGACTGATAACCCACTTCAATGGCGCGGACTAATCGGCAAAGATTTCACGACTGAAGCAGAATGGGCAGCTTGGTTTGCCTCTTATCAAGACTTCATTTTTCACTACGCGGAACTGGCGGAAACCCACGGCGCAGAACAATTTTGCGTCGGCACTGAGCTGCTTGGGACATCACACCGGGAAGATGACTGGCGGGAGGTGATTGCTGGTGTGCGTACCCGCTATAGCAGCCCCATTACCTATGCTGCGAACCACAGTGGTGAAGAACTCAACATCACCTGGTGGGACGCCGTCGATTATATGGGCGTGGATGCGTACTACCCACTGACTGACCTAAATGCCCCCACTCTTGACGAATTGAAGGCTGCTTGGAGGCAAGGGCTGTTGACATTATCCAATTTGGCTTACATCTGGGAAAAGCCGATTCTTCTCACCGAAATCGGCTATCGCAGTGTGGACGGTGCTAATCGCACTCCGTCGAATTGGTGGGAGCGGGGAACCATTGACCTTCAGGAACAGGTTGATGCGTATACCGCTGCCTTTGAGAGTGTATACAACCGTCCTTGGTTTGCCGGGATGTTTTGGTGGGAATGGGGAACTGACCCGTTTGAGGGCGGTGATTGCAACCAGGAATATACCCCTCACGATAAACCTGCTGAAGATGTCCTTCGTGCTTGGTATGGTGCCCCGTTGCGTCCGACTCCTCCAACGCCGTCGCCACCGGATTACAGCAACACTATAGACATTTACATTGATGAATTGGGTTCGGGCTGGCAGGATTGGTCCTGGGACGCCACACGCAATCTGGCTACTACCAATCCGGTCTACAGGGGCACGCATGCTATTTCGCTCACGCTTGGGGCCGGAGGAGGGCTTTCCTTCTGGCACTCACCCTTTGATTCAAGTCCCTACGAATGGTTAGAGTTCTATGTGCATGGCGATTCATCAGAAGAGGAACGGGACCTGTGGGTATTTTTCTGTGACGGGGATGGTACAGAGTTGAATAAACGTCCAGTGAACGACTGTCGCTATATCGAAGGAGGAACCGTTGAACCGAAATGGAAACAAGTTCGTATTCCTTTATATCATCTTGATGCGACAAGAAAATCCTTGACTCGAATTGCTATCCAAAATCGAAGTGATGAACCCTCAACACCGTTGTGGATAGATGAAATCCGGTTGATTGCTCCTTCAGTGGCAACGCAATACGGAGATGTTGATAACGACGGCGATGTTGATGCAAGCGATGCCGCGCTTGTTCTGAAATTTGTCGTTCGCCTAATTGACCTGAATTCTGTTCAACGGGAAATGTCCGATGTTTCTGGTGATGGCAACGTCACAGCCTACGACGCAGTCCTCATCCTTCAGCATAGCGTTGGACTCATCCCTAAGTTCCCTGTCAATAGTAGTCTATGAGCGGTTCACCCTCTTCTGGTTTAAATGCACATTGCCAAGTCAGGGAGGTAATTCCTCCCTTGCGTTTTAAGTAAGTTCCAATTAAGTTATTGGAGTAGCACGGCTTATAGCCTGCGTGATGGCATGACGCAGACTGCAAGCCTGCTACTCCGGAAGATTAAGATATTTTTTGGAACTTACATAAAGCCTATCCGAAAAGTCTTACCACTTTGAGAATGGGACAAAAATGAACGAATGATGGATTTTGACTGAAAAAATGGGTAATGTAGCGGCGGCTCTCCGTCCCGCCATTGTTCGTAAATATGGACGGACAGAGGACGTCCGATACGTCGGAATGATTACCCAAAAATTAAACCAAAAACCATCATTCATTATTTTTCGGATAGGCACTTAGTGGTTTGTTCCAGAAATGACCTGGCGAAAAGAGATTGCAAATTTCCAATATCTAAACCAGCACCGAGATTTTAGTCGTTGTCTTTAGACCGGTGACTCCCGGAACGGCCCGATGTAGTTACGAGCTATCACCACGTTGTCAATGTACAGGTGATGGTTGCTTTGAGCAGTCCAGCTTCCGCCAAGATAAACGTTCAACCAGACTGTCTCAATCTTGAGCGTGTCCACGTTACGCATGCGGACGTCGGTTTTCTCGAAAGCCAATTTTCCATCGACAAAACCGCGTAAAATCCCGTCTTTTCTGCCGGGAGTGTTCATCTTTGCGTATTGTTCGACGCAATACCAGCGGTTGTTTTTCAGATAGCCAAGCCGGTCTTGGGCCCACAACCACGAAGAGCCGTATTGTCCTTTCATATCCACATGGTAGCAGTAAAAGCCGATGGGTGTCTTGCTGTCGTCGGTCTGACCAGCAAACGAGCCACGTGCAGACCAACCATCATGTCCATTCACAGGCCGGCCACCCCAACCAGCGCGACCATACGTGCCAGCAATGCCCGGCAGTTTGCCGCCTCTTTTTGGATTCCAGTCATCGGCGAAACGCAGATAGTAGCGGAAGTAAATTTCTTCTGGCTCCTCGCCCGTCTGCTCTTTGAAGCGGAATTGCAAACTGGCACCGTAATGCCCTCCTTGGTCAACTTTAATCCGTAGCGCCCTGCCCTGCAAAGGCTCGAACTTTCGGCTCTCGTCAAACGCTACTGTTTCGGTATGCGCGTCCTTGCGGATTGCTCCCCACTCCTGATGCCAGTTATCTGAGGAAAAATCGTAAAAAAAGAGGATGTCGTTGCGTCCTCGCAGACCAGGCTCAAGATTCTTACTGTCTTTTTGGGAAGTCTCCTGACAAACTCCCACGGTTGCAAAGAGAATAGCGATAGAAATCATCTTACCCCACCTCCTTCTTTTTGTGGAGCTTTAACGTTGCAAATTTAAGTCTGTTTTCATCAATATTGCACACAGCGACAAGATCGGTTTTTTGAGAGTGGACGGACGGAGAAAGTCCGCTACGACGGAAACACCGCGTAGCGTCTCCTAAAGTCTGGACATTTTTTACCCTACATGAATTTAGGTAGTTTTGATTATTAAGTTTATCTTCCGGGTAGCATCGGTCCCTGACCGATGCGGTGGCAGTCGATGAACGAAGTGAATCGGCGAAGCAGATTTTCAGGGACTGCCGCTAACCGAACGTTAAGTTTATTCGTCAAAACTACCTAAAAATTGAACCAATAGCGTCTTGAGATTATTCTCTTCCACGCCAAGTAATTTTAGATTCTTCTTTTTTCAAACCTTTTTAAAGAAGGGCTTTGTAGTTTTTAGTTACTTTTCGAAATGCTTCAATATACTGGTCAAGGAAACCTTCCTTGGGGGCTATGTAGGCGGGTAAAGTAAGAACTTTGCCCAATACACTTTCAGACACCGGGAAATCCTTTTCCTTATATACTTTGAAAGGCGGTAGCCCGCAAAATTCACCACCTAAGGGTCCCCGTCCATGTCCCCAGAGGTCAAAGCCGCTGGTAAATATTGTTCTTAGGTACTCCAAACCCCCTATTCCACCGGTGCCTATAGGGGCTCCTTCTGCCTTCATTGCTTCCACGAATTTTCCGGTCGGCAGTCCATCTAACTCCTCTGAATTATATAATAACTTCAACCCAGTATAAAATCCCGCAGGCTTCGACTTAGGATAAGTGTGAACAGGTTCAACTCCGGGAAGTTCTCTTATGGCATCGAAAACTTTCTTCCGATTTTCAAATCTTCTTTGATTGCGATATTCGAGACTGCTCAAAGAAATTTTCGCTATAGCTATAGCAAGCGGATGCGCTCTCCACTTTCTGCCTAAAACTTCGCAATCAAGACCTCTATATTCAGGAATAGTAAGTTCTCCCCTTATTCCAGAGCGATGAAGGTGACAGTATATAAGCTGCCTTTCGTAGAATCCCCTGTTGTTGGTTGTCACTATTCCACCTTCTCCACCAGCGGCGGGTTTTCCACCTGGTGTAGTTCCTTGAAGGCTAAAGCAAGCAATATCTCCTACATTACCTATCTTTTTCCCATCCCACTCAGAACCATGAGCATGAGCGGCGTCTTCGACAATGGCAATCCCGTATCTTTTTCCAATATCCAAAAGCGCATCCATATCACACACCCTTCCGCTGTAATGTACTGCATTAATGGCTCGGGTGCGTTCTGTTATCCTCCTTTCTGCGTCTTTCGTATCAATCAGTAAGGTTTTTGGGTCAATTTCGCAAAATACGGGGCGCGCGCCTAAATGAAGCGCTCCCGCATAGGAGCAGATATAACCCACCGCGGGCGTGATAACCTCATCACCCGGGCCAACTCCTACGGCGTAATATGTACTGGCTAAAGCAGTGGAACCATGGTTGACTGTCAAACAGTATTCTGCCCCTATAAATTCCCTAAACTCATCCTCAAACTCCTTAGGCAAACCTGAACCTGCACCAGAGAGAAAGCCCTTATCAATTAGCTCGCATACAGCTTTCTTTTCCTCTTCTACTGGGCGTTTCCATTGTTCTGGATTGTTAATGGTTACAGCAGGTTCACCACCTAAAATTGCTAATTTCTCATTATTACTTGGCATGGCTTATTCTCCTTGTCTTATTGACATCAGAGGATACAAGATTTCAAACAAAAATTCACAAAACTCCCAACGGATTTCATTTTTTCCTTTCTGCGTAAACCGTCCGGCTATCTATCTATTCCGTTCTGGAAACTTCAGGATGACCGCAGTTCTGACTTCAGTTGCGCCACATCAATAGGATAACTGCCGAATTCATGTGCAGCTAATATGAAAGTCATCAAATTGTCATAGCAGCTCGCGTCATAGAGAGAACCTCCGGTCGAGAGGACGAAGCCCCCGCCAGAAGCTGCCGCAAGGATTACGTCAATAACTGAACGACGCACCTCATCTTTATTGCATCGTTCGATATCCTCTTCAGGATTTATCCCTCCCCACAGACAAATGCGATGACCTATCTGTCCTTTCAAAAGCCGCATATCGTTGATACCCCCTGGAAAAGGACGTATGGCGTTTATTATATCCACCCCTATCCGCAGAAGAGTATCAAGGTGGGGCACAAAATCTCCTGTGCTGAAATAGGAAAGTTTAGCTCCTGCCTGGTGGGCCAAGTTGACCTTCTTTTCCAACCAGGGAGCGAATAACTTATCGTAAAAATGTGGTGACCACAGAGGAGCCGTCTCGTAACATCCCCCCGCGTAGATGGTGTCCACTCCCTCATCCAGCACAATCTCCATACATTTTAGGTCAACCTTGTATATCATTTCCGTCAATTCCTCTAAGAAGCCTGGTTCGTCGTTGACGAGGTAAAAAAGGTTAGCACCGCAAAGATGGAAGGCAAAATCTCCACCTGGCCCACCGCTACCCTCCACCAGAACGCCCCTTTCAGTTGCAAACTTCTTCTCTCTTCGGGCCTCCTCTTGGAATCGGGCGATGTCCTTCTTAGTCGGCTCCTGAAAAAGGTAAGTTAGCTTTGGTAAGTCCTCGCTACCTTTGACCAAAAGTTCCACTGTCCGGGAGATGTTGTGGTCTGATGCCAGTGGGACACCGTTGTCGTAACGGCAGTCCGGTGTGCGCCGCACGATGGTACGCAATGTGCCTTTAGGTGTATTATATTCCCGGTACGCCAAACTATACCTCGAGTCACTTTCGTCGTCGAACCAATCCCGCACGGTTACGTCCGGATGAAAATGGGGACTTACACCTATGCGTACCTTCTCGTCCACTCCCATCTTTAGTAGAACATCTACTCGCTCGTGTGCGTTCTTCCATAGGTGGTTTAAGGGCGCAATTCCACGAAAGAATATTGGGATTCGGTCAGCTTCTTTGTGGTTGATAGCGATTAGGGTTCGCTCACGGGATGAGATGTTCTTTTCCATTTTACCCTCCAGTTACCTAATTTATTAGCATTATTTATAGTGCCTTGTTACATTTGCATTGACGATTCGTAGCGGCGTAAAAAGTCTCGCCATTGCTTCAAGCTACCGTGGAGGGACTTCCGGCTCCTCTATGTCTGTATGCTTTTTCTCAAATTCAGTAGCGACGCCCTCCGTCTCGTCAAAACAAAAGTAACAGAGTAATAGTCAATGACTTGTTTTTGCAGATGATTCATGTTGGAGAAATTAGAGGATAACACACTATGTTCTTTTTTGCAATTCCTTTTTTTGGCAATCCCTCAGGTATATTTGATAAAGAAAAAAGCCCACACCAGGAAAATTTGATGTGGGCCAAAAATTCCCCACGCGTTGTTTAGATATGTCTGGGGTGAAAAGACCGCTTCGGGCAAAAATCAACGTAGCGGCATGTAACGCAAACTCGGATGAAGCCCCTCCGATGAAGCCCGACGACTATCGTCTTACGGCACTTCGTTACGGGTTAGTTTGCACAAAGTGGCTGTTTAAAGCTCATACTAGGAGCGCAAAAATCAACGAAGTGTATTTTTGCTCGGAGCGAAGCGGAGAGGCGAAGCGATCTTTTCAATAATAC
>CAZRLY010000282.1:0-7744 GCA_964601015.1 uncultured bacterium | reverse complement strand
CTGCTAAAGCAACTGTTCCCAACACCCTTAAATTATCGTGTTCAAAACTATTACTTACAAGAACAAAATCAGCAGAAGTAGAAATATCAGTTTCATTAGCTAAAAGAGCGTCAGCAGCGAGCTTACCAGCTTCATAATCTTTGATTGTTACATCAAGGCCATTTTCAGTAAAATAGCCTTGTTCCTTGGCTATATAGACAAGAGCACCAGTATCACCTTTATACGCCGCTAAGGTTAATTTTTCAACGGGGCCTGTATATTTCTGAGGTTGTTTTTGGCGAAACAAAAAATAACCACTAACCGCCAAACCCAAAACTATTATAACTACTAAAATCCAGAGCCATGCATGAGATTTTTCTTCAGACATTTTTTTCCCTCCCTTCCTCCTCCCTGTCCATCGGCAGCCTTACTGTAAAGGTGCTGCCTTTCCCAATTTCACTTTCCACTTCAATGGTACCTCCATGTTGCTCAACCAGGTTTTTGATGATTGCCAGCCCCAGTCCAATCCCCTTAGACTTAGTGGTGAAGAGCGGCTCAAAGAGCTTCGAACGATTTTCCTCTGGAATGCCCACGCCTGTATCAGTGAAAGAGACTGCTACCCATTCAGGACTTGGCATTTCAGACTTAACTGACAACTTGCCACCATCAGGCATAGCCTGGATAGCGTTCCTGATGAAGTTGCCAAAAACTATCCCGAGTTTATCGAAATCGGCTGAGATGGCAGGCAGAGTCTCGTCCAATTGTCTTACTATCTCGACGTTCTCAGGCACGGTGACATGAGATAACGCCTCAATAACAATGTCGTCGATATTAACCTCCTGCTGGATGAGGGGCTTTGGGCGGGCGAAGTCAAGGAGGCTGCTGATAATCCTATCGGATGCTGCCACTTCCTTCTCCAGGATTTCCAGCATCTCCTTCACCTCCGGTTCAGGCTCTTCGATTACCATTTTGAGAAAGTAGGCGGCGTTCTTGATTGCCCCCAAGGGGTTGCGCAGTTCGTGCCCCACACCGCCTGCCCATTGCCCAAGCATGGCAAGTTTCTCCCTGCGAATCAGTTGCTCCTGGACATCCAGGAGTTCTTGGGTGCGCTCTTCCACCATCTTTTCCAACCGCTCTGAGTATTCCTTCAGCACCTCCTCTGCCCGTCTGCGCTGAAGGGCTATTGATGCTTGATTGGCGAAAGTCTCAATAGTGGTCGCGTTCTTTAGTTCGGTACCCGTACGCGCAAGCATGGTGGCAGTGGCAAACAGCGTTCCCTCTCTGGCAATGCCGAGCGAATAGATGTCCTCTATTCCGACCAGTTTCTGCATTGCCATGCAGGCCCGCTCCGATATTTGCCCCTGTGCGAGTTCGTACATTCCTTTATCTATCTTAATCAACTTTCCCGTCCTGAATTGCCGGTCTTGCTCTTCCAATAAGGAGAAACACATCCCAATCGGACTCCTCCCCATCAACTTGAGAACCGCACTGTTGAACTTACCCAGTCCGGCCACGGAACGGAGTTGAAGAATGCCAGAACTCTCGTCGAAAGAACCGACGATGACAATCGAGTCGCCGGCAATTTCCCTCAAGCGTTCCGCTATGTGCTCGTAGATATCTTCCTCTGGCGGAAACGCGGCGAACTCAAGAGCGGTTCGGGATAGATACTCAAGGTTTTGCCTTTCCTGTCTTGCTCTTTCCTCCGTCTGCTTGCGTTCGGTAAGTTCCCTTCTTAGTTCCTCCTCTGTGGTCAGCTTCGCAATGGCAGTTCCAACCAGCCCCGACACTGCAAGGTAGACATCAAGCAACTCTTTGGAGAGTGACTCAGACATTCTATGGCCTATTAACATCACAGCCGTAGTCAGGTTCTCTTGCTTTATAGGTAGAATTGCTATCGAATATTGTTCAGGTATATAGATTTGATGTGTCGCAAGAAATTCATCCTCCAGCACCCCATTGATTACCTCCTTTGTCTCGGCTGTAAGTATGCTTTCATGAGAAACTCCAACGGTCAATGCCCAATGGTGTCCTATAATGTCTCCATCTGTTCGGCGTTCAGCAAAACCAGCCAGGTTTGCATCGAAAAGGTTGGTCATCATTTTTACGATTTCGCTCCATACATCCTGCTTCGTGGTTAAAGTTGCGAAGGCCTGTGCTATCTTGATAAACGCGTCAAGGTATTTTTGTGGGCTAAATAATGGTTCCTTCATAGATTAGGTCATACGCATCAAGCTAAGAGGTTTTAGAGAATAAAAAATAGGCAATCAGTTTAGCACCGGTCTAAAGACAACGACTAAAAGTCTCGGTGCTGGTGATGCAGATTTATAAAAACCAACACCGTACCGGTCTAAAGACACGGCACCGCTCTTAGTTAGCGTCAGTTTTTAGCAGGTAAGCCGGCGTAAGATGTCCCAGAATGCTCCGCGATAGCCAGATTTTATTGCCTCAACGAGCATGCTATTTTCATTGTAGTTATAATTTTGCCCAGTTTCCTCTGGAGAAGCAAAGAAGAACATCTTGTCATTTTCGACCAATTTGGCGAGGTAGGATTCAGGCTGACTGCCCATTTCGGCGGAAAGGTAGAAGATTGGCTCAAGGAAATCCACGTTATCTTCTATCCGTCCTCGCAAGTTTGGGTTTTCAGCGGTTAATCCTTGAGATTGTACAATCTGCGCCATGAGCGTACCCGGATAGATTCTGACTCCGCAGGCAATCCCAACCCTTGATGGACGAACCTTTCGCATCAGGTCAACTGTCTGTTTGATAGTCGCCTTTGTTTCGCCCGGTCCGCCGAGCAACAGGTCAAACATGAAGGCGATATTGTGTCTGTGGCAGATGTAGGCGGTGTTTTCTACATCGCCAGCCTTGAAAGGGCGTTTCAATCGCGACAACATCTCATCGTTCCCGTGGTCAACGCCAAAATCTATCCCTACGCAACCTGCTTGCCTCATCAGCTTTGCCAAACTATTTGAGAATGGGGCGGGGCTACAGTAAGCATACCAGTAAATTTTACCGCCGAGTTTCCTCTTTATCAACTCTTCGCAAACAGCAATCGCGTGGTGTTCTGGGATGTTAAATTCCGAATCGCATGTGTGGAAATGGGTAATCCCCAAATTTAGCAGGCATTCTATCTCGTCTACCACATCTTTAGGCTGTCGCATCCTAATTTTGCGCCCTTTTGAAATTGGGTCAAGACAGTAGATGCACTTTTGGTCACAACCGCGTTTCGTCTCAAAACCAGCCATGCCACCTTCGGTAAAATATCTGAGATTGTCGATAGCGCCGCGCGATGAAAGGGAAAGATTATTCAGGTGCAAATACTCAATCGGATTTCTGCGGTATCCAGACTGCGTTTTGTAAATCAAACCCGGCACGCTGGAAAAATTGCCATCCGTCCGCAAACACTGAAGTAACTTTGGCAGCGATTCCTCGCCTTCGCCCACAATCCCAATATCCACATCAAAATACCGCATAACCGCTTCGGGCATCCCCGAAAACCCAACACCGCCCAACACAATAGGCACATCCGAGTGCTTTTTTATTTCGTCGATGATGACTTTTACGTCTCGCAATACAAAATCCTGACTAACATAGTAGCAATCGTCCGTGTTTCTGACAGTAATGCCGATGGCAAGGGGCGAATTGCTGGTGAAGTAATCCTCTATCAAACCACCAAAATCGTCGCTGAAAGCCAGGTCAAGAATATCAACACCAAATCCCGCTCTATCCAAGCTCTGGGCTAAATAATCCAGCGCCAACGGTGCCACAACCGGCTTCATCCGGTTTGGATTTACAAATAAAATCTGTTTGTCATTCATTATTATTCCCTTATACCTCTGCGAGAACTCCCTTAAATTCGTCTAATGAAGCGGAAGTGAATGCTGGTTCTATAAGAGAAAACAGTTTTTTCTCGTCTTGAATCGCTCGAATTTGCTCTTCCAACTCTTGTACTCCTTCTTTGCCAAATTTTATCTCTATAATTTTCGTTAGGCCTTCTATATGTCCTTCTGCACGTCCTTCTGTGCGTGCTTTTTCAGTGAACATTTTAATGAGCGGGAAATCTTCAAAATTAATCATTATTATTCCCTCCTTTAACAGAGAGGTTATCTGGTCAGTTTCATAATTGAGACTGCTTAACACCAGGAAAGAACCAACGTAATCTTGTTTTTTCACCGGGTCAATCTCAATGGATAAAACAGTTTCTGTACATCGTCTCAGCCATTCTTCCTTTGTCACCCCTTCCGGCCTTTTCATCAGCGTCGAAAACGGGAGAAGTCCAACTGGCTCTTTTTTATCCAAAATTTCTTGTCCATCTATCTCCGGGAACCGGATAATCTGGTATCGCAATGAATATGAGCAAATATCATCAAAAGCGTAGTGATAGCCACCCGGGTCAACTAATCCCGCCGATTCGCCGAGGTAGATGACAGTTACATAAACGGGAATTCCATACTGACGGATAAGACGCCCAACATATTCCGAAAGTCGCAGTTCCATCGGAACTTTACTTGTCTCCGTTTGGAACTCAGTATGGACAATGACTTCTTTATTACCAACCCTTACTCTTACTGGCGCATCGGTCATTCGCATCTGAACAGTTGGTTGTTCTGTGGGGATTTCTCCTATGATGTCAAAATCCCCTTCTTTGATTGTTAAACGGACAAAATCTCTTGCGTAATCTTTGAATAAGACTTTTGAAGTGATGTCGTATTTTTGCATTTAGCAAATCCTCTTCAAGGAAATCAAAACGTTCTTCATGATTGAAGAAGGAAGGATAGTGCTATCATAACTCTCTTCACTTCTCCCTTCTTCAATCCATCTCTACCCAAACATCCCCGTACTCAAATATTTACTGCCGTTATCGCCGAATATTATTACGATGTTGCCTTCGTCCATCATCTTCGCCTGTCTGATAGCCTCGTACATCGTAGCGCCGGACGACATGCCAGCAAATAAACCTTCCTGTCCGGCGAGTTTGCGAGCGGTTTGAACCGCATCCTCTTCTTTGACAACCGCGCGCTCGTCTATCAAAGTAAAATCAACTATTGGTGGCACGTAGCCCATATCGAAATTCTTTAATCCCTGTATGTTAGACTCAGGAGCAGGCTCCACCCCGACGACTTTAATATTTGGGTTGTGTTCCTTGAGTCTCTTACTTACCCCAATCACTGTCCCCCCCGTGCCCATTCCTGCGATGAAGACATCTACCTCTGGAACTTGCAAAAGGATCTCTTTACCTGTGGTTTCGTAGTGAGCGAGCACATTATCCTCGTTCACAAACTGCCCCGACAGAAAGTTCCCGTCATCTTCAGCAAGTTCCATAACCTTTTCGATGGCAGCGTCGCTTCCACCTGAAGCGGGAGTTAAAATTAATTCAGCGCCCAGCGCCGACATGATGTTTCGTCGCTCAACACTCATGTTCTCAGGCATTACCACCTGTATCTGATAGCCTTTAAACGCACTTACCATTGAGAGTGCAATGCCAGTGTTTCCGCTTGTCGCTTCGACTATCGTTTTATCCTTTGTTAGTTCGCCTTCGACTTCTGCATTCTCGACGATGTACTTGGCAATCCTATCCTTCAAAGAACCGCTTGGATTGTACCACTCCAGTTTAGCGTAAATTGATACATTTGGATTTGGATTAAGTTTCTGAATTTTCACAACGGGCGTGTTGCCTATTGCTGATAGCAAATTATTGTTGTCCATAATATTTGCGTCAAGGGGACACCCTGAAAAGCCGCTTCGCCGCTTCACTCGGAAAAGATCGCTTCGCCCCTTCGGGATGAAGCCCCTCCGCTTCGCTACGGGCGTTCAGCGATTTATCTGGGTGTCCCCTTGACGCCTCTCCTTATTTTAGTCTTGCTTTTCGGTATGTTTGATGGTATAATTTTACCAAACGTAAGGTTGAAAGTACCGACGTTTTTCGTTTTGGCTGCAAGAGAAACTGAATGTCAATGTCTTTGTTTTGGGTGTAGTAGAGAATTAATTTTAATGGCAGTGATACCATTGAAATATAACTCTTAGTTGCACCCAAAACGAAGGGAATAATGTCCTTCAAATGTTACATTCAGTTGCACCCAAAACAAATACTGCTTAATGCAGTCTGCTGTCTCTGTCTTGAATAGGTGTAACCGTTATTCAAGACAAATCTTTGATATAGTTTCGTATGAGGTTTTGATGCTGAATCAGCCTGTATCATGTAAAACGAAACGGGTGTCAAAAAATGAGTTTCCTACGGCTCGGACGGAGTCTTCAGGGGCTAACGTAACGGGTTGCCGTATGCGTTCCCTGAGAAGCCCCCTGATTTATCAGGGGGAGTCGTCACAAAACTCCTCGCAATATTTTAGATTTCAAAAATAAAGTTAATGTTTACAACAGTGTACTTGTATTGAGACTGGTGAGTAGTGAGTGGGAAAAAGCAAACGCAACCACTCACCAGTCTACCAATCACCAGTAGGGGCACCGGTTATCTCAAATGTAAAGTTTATTCGTCAAAGCTACTTAGGTATTTTTCATACCTTGCTATGTTCCGTATCGCAAAATAGTTCCTCCTGCGCCGACTATCCAGCCGTTTTTTTTATGGAAATATACGTCCAGCAGGTTCTCAGCAGTCGGGCTTTTCTGTTCAATCCAATTAACGCCTCCGTCTTTAGTGTGCAGGATAGTTCCATTTTCTCCGACAGCCCATCCCTTTTGGGCGTTAATGAAATGTACGCCGCGCAGACTGCTGGTAGTTTTGCTTTTCTGACGAATCCAGTTAATTCCGCCATCGGACGTATGCAAAATCGTTCCGCTTATACCAACAGCCCAACCGGTTTTCGCATTCACAAAATGTGTGGAAGTTAGCGTCTCGGAGGTGTTGCTCTTTTGAGTTTCCCAGAAAAACTTGTCATCAACTGTGTGACGTATCCGACGTATTTCCCCCTTTTCTCCCACAGCCCAACCGTTTTTTGAATCCGTAAAATATACTCCCCACAGATGTTTGTCGCCGGGGTTGCTCTGCATATTCCAACTGCTTCCACCATCGCTGGTATGAACGATTTTTCCAAATCCGCCGACAGCCCAACCGGTAGTATTGTCGATGAAGTTTATATCCAGCAATCCATCTTTGATACCACCATTTTGGCGATGCCAGGATTTCCCTCCGCTGTCCGTGTAAAGAATCTCGCCCATAGCCCCTGCAACCCAGCCGTTTTTGCGATTAGCAAAGCATACTTTGTTTAACAATCTGTCGGACGCCTTCTGGCTTTTCCAGGTTACTCCGCCATCTTGTGTTTGAAGAATTATCCCGTTATTGCCGACTGCCCAGCCATTTTTGGAATCAGCAAAATAGACTCCGTAAAGATGTTCGTTTGGTATGGGCGTTACCGCAACCCAGGTCAATTTTGACTCATCGCGCGAACACCCCGCCCAGACGAATATGAGCAGAAACAGAGTGACAATTTTTTTTAGCAATTCGTTGCCTCCTGCAAAATCTTTAATAAGGGGAATCAACCTGCGATTATTATAATCGCATATCGGTCAGTTCGTCAAGTTAATACCTCTCAAATTGCCGAATAATTTCCTCATGCGAAGCCGTGCCCGTAGTGCCGATTTTTGTGACGGTTATCGAAGCGACAAGATTGCCCACGATAGCGGCTTCCACATAGCTTCCGCCAGAACACAAGGTTGACACAATCCCCGCTGAGACACTGTCGCCCGCGCCGACCGGGTCAATTTCGCCGGCAAGTGGGATTCCTGGGACATGGTGAAAGTCGTTTTCGGT
>CAZRLY010000281.1:0-7774 GCA_964601015.1 uncultured bacterium | reverse complement strand
ACGGGTACTTCAACCTTGGTTTTCGGTGCTGCGTTGTTCCTGCTGAGGACTAACCCTTTTACCCTTTTACTCTTTTACGCGTTTTGGGGTAATCGGGCGAGAAATTTTTAAGATTTTGACAGAAAAATTTTTTGACAAATTCGGAAGTTTATGTTAAAATTGTAATGCGTTGTTCTTTAAGAGCAGCGTAGGCTCAAAATCCGTTTTTCCCGCGTTCTGCGTGGTGGAACATGGAACAACAACAATCCGAACAACCTGCGCTGCGCCAACCGTAACAGGAACGAACTAACGAACAGGAACAACAACCTTGGTTTTCGGTGCTGCGTTGTTCCTGCTGAATACATTTCTTGATAGAAACCGAGTTTTTCGGAAAAACTCGGTTTCTGCTCTCTGGTGCGGGGAACCCGTACCAATTGCCAGAATCGGTGCGTTCACGGATGCGCCGAGCGTGTAGATTTGAAATGTCCAGGGTTTTGTGCCTGAGTTGGGCTTTGTTTCCATGTAGAACATGCAGCTTGCTTGTTCTACTAAACGGGCAAGGCTGCCCGTTCTACGAGGCAAGTTCAACCAAATAAAAAATCGCTCTGCATGGGTTAGTAGGTTTATTCTCGAACGTTCGTGCAGGGCATCCCACCTTCCGATTTATGCTATGAATCAAACTTCTAACGTACCAGCCGTCATCACAAAAATCTATGACGTTCTTATGTGGCTTCTCCCACAGCTCGAAAAATTCCCCCGCGCGCATCGTTATGTCCTTGGCAAGCGATTGGAAGAGCAACTGTACGAATTGCTGGATTTGACCATTGATGCAGCATACACGCGCGACAAACGTCGGATTCTCATCCAGGCAAATCTGCTTTTGGAAAAGCTGCGATACACAGTGAGGTTATGCAAGGACATGAAATTTATCAATCTCAAAAAGTATGAATACTTATCAGGGCAATTCATAGAAATCGGCAGGATGATAGGCGGTTGGATAAAGAAGCAAAATAAGCCGTAGGTAGGGTATGGTGCAAACCTACCCGACAATCAGCTATCGAAACAAATCACGTAGAGTCGTCAAAAGTCCCGACATTTTGGTCGGAGAATACTGTTGCAAAAGTTAAAGGGGGGGTAAGAACTTCTGCTCACACTAGTCAGCCCGTTCTACGGATTCAATAGCAAAACCGCATGAAAAAATACAAAAACCTGTATCCGAATATCTATTCCTTTGAGAACCTTCTTCTCGCAGCTAAAAAGGCACAGAAAGGGAAGCGTTTCAAACCGAATACAGCGAAGTTTAATTTTCAGTTAGAGCGTGAACTTTTGACGCTTCAGGAAGAATTGCTTAGTCAAACTTACCAGCCGGGCGAATACCACGCATTCCACATTTTTGACCCGAAGAAGCGTCTTATCAGTGCTGCGCCGTACCGCGATAGAGTAGTACACCACGCGCTTTGCAATGTCATTGAACCAATATTTGACAAAACTTTCATCTACGATTCCTACGCCTGCCGCAAGGGAAAAGGACAACACAAGGCTGTCCAACGCTTCACCCAGTTTTGCCAAAAGAATAAGTACGTTTTGAAATGCGACATCAGAAAGTATTTTCCCACAATTGACCACGAAATCCTAAAAGAGAAGCTTCGCAAAAAGGTAGCCGACGAAAAAACTCTTTGGCTCATTGACTTGATAATTGATTTCAGCAACGAACAGGAAAGGGTAGAACAGTATTTTGACGGCGATGAACTTTTTTCACCGCTCAGGCGTAAAGGCATTCCTATCGGTAACTTAACCAGCCAGTTTTTTGCCAATATTTATCTCAACAAAATGGACCATTTTTTCAAGGAAGATTTGCATTGCAGATTTTATGTCCGCTACTGCGATGATTTTGTCGTGCTGGATAATCAGAAATCGCGTCTACATGAGGTCAAAACTGCAATTTCCACCTTTTTAGAAGGTGAACGACTTCAGTTGCACCCGAAAAAATGCCTGGTGTTTCCCACGCGATCGGGAACGGACTTTTTAGGTTATAGAATTTTTCCTACGCATAAGCGGTTACGGAAAGCCAATGCTCGTAAGTTCACCATAAAACTCAAGCAATTACAGGAACATTACGGTCAATACGAAATAGATTTGAAAGAAGTCCGTCAATCCATAGTAAGTTGGATAGCGCATGCTTCCCATGCTGACACGTACAATCTACGAAAACAGATTCTTTCGAAGTCCGTTTTCCGCAGATTTCCATAACACAATAATTGTCAAAGATTGCTGAACTACTGCTTTGTTGACTTAATTCTGAATAACATATCGTGGATTTAGCAATCCACTCAGAGCATCTGTTGACCGCCGCTCCCGGTCTGGATTTAGCAATCCAGACTGAGCGGCTAAATCCAGCGGGGCTCGTTCAAAACTAAATCAACAGAGCACTACTACTCTGTCAATCGTGAATTGATGGGTTTATGTTTTGGAGTGCAACGATTCGATCGTTGAAAAAGCGATGACTGAGTCATTGCACTCCATAATATGTTTGAAGGAATCGCCGCCCTCCGGACGGCGATAGGATTTTTGAAAAACATATATTGCTTGTAAAAGGAGCATTATGATGCCTCAAAAGGATGTTTATCACAATGCAGTCAAAAAGGCTTTAATTAATATCTGCTGATTTTCTCTTGGTAGGAGTGCAATAATCAGTGCAACGTATTATTGCAAAAATACACTTCGTTGATTTTTGCAGTCCTCACGGCGATTTTTTCAACAGATACTCAGTAGTCCTCAAACTCGCTCAACCGGTCTGGATTTAGCAATCCAGATTGAGCGTAAATCCCGAGCACCCCGTTGGATTTGCGCTCGTGGCGGATTGCTAAATCCGCCACACGGGAGCATTTGCGGAGTACTGATACTGGATTCTCGGTCAGTTAAGATGGTATTGCTCACTAACTCTTTTGTAAAACTTAGGAATGGCAATTAAATAGTACACCCACATTGCTCACGGAGGATTACTAAATCCTTTAGGTTGAGTAGCCTGCGTATCGAAACCACGTGTTTGGCTTGGATTTAGCAATCCAAGCCGAGCAAATGCAGAAGTTATTTAGCAACCATTCCTAACGGAGGAACAGAATGTCAGAAATTTTGCTAACAGATTATGTTCCTAAATCAATGTTGGAACTTGAAGAACACCGCGTCGAGATGCCCAAATTCCCCGTCATTGACGTTCATAACCACATCGGTAAACGGGGGAAAGGATGGGCTGTGCCGGATGTTGACAAGCTCGTTGAAAATATGGATTCCTGCGGGGTCAAAATGATAGTCAACATGGACGGCGGTTGGGGAGATTTGCTCAAAGAGAATTTGGAAAGATACAAGGGAAAATATCCTGACCGGTTCGCAGTGTTTGCGTGGATAAATTGGCGAAATCCCCCCCTGTCCCCCCCTTTGGGAAAGGGGGGATGGGGGGATTTCGCCAAGAGAGCCGCAGAGCATCTGGAAGAATGTGTGCGCATGGGCGCGCAAGGGCTGAAGGTAAGCAAGGCATTGGGACTTCACGCCAAGGATAAATCAGGTCAACTCCTGCGCGCTGACGATGAACTGCTACAACCCATCTGGGAGAAAGCCGCAGCACTAAACATCCCTGTACTCTACCATATAGCTGACCCGGTGGCTTTCTTCAAGCCGTTAGACAAATACAACGAAAGATGGGAAGAACTGGCGCAACATCCCAGTTGGCACTTTTACGGGGAACAATTTCCCAGTTTTATGGAACTGATGGAACAACAGCGCAATCTCGTAAAAAACAACCCGGATACAAAGTTCATCAGCGCACACGTAGCCAGTTATGCGGAGAATCTCCGATGGGTAAGTGCCCTGATGAACGACTGCCCCAACCTGTACGTCGACATCTCCGAGCGCATAGCCGAATTGGGACGCCAACCGTATACGTCCAGAAAGTTTTTCATCGAACACCAGGACAGAATCCTCTTCGGCATCGACGTTTACACAAGCCCGGAGTGGTATCGGGTTTACTATCGTTTCCTGGAAACCGCAGATGAATACTTCAACTACGGACTCCAAGAAATTCCGAGACAGGGGCGTTGGATGATATACGGCATCTACCTCCCCGATGACGTGTTGGAGAAAGTTTATTACAAGAATGCGGAGAAATTGCTCGGAAAATAGGGTAGTTATATTTCTATTTTAGTAGAATCATTTTGCGGGTGGCGGTGAAATTGCCTGTCCCTGTGCCATTTGATACAGGGCAAGCTTTTATTTGGTAGAAGTAGATGCCGCTTGAGGCTGGCTCGTCTGTTTGGGTGCGTCCGTTCCAAAGGGCGGCTTTGTTTTTGGTGGTGTATGTGCCTGCGTTTTTTGTTCCCAGATTAATGGTGTGGATAGCCTCGCCTTTGATGTTGTAGATGTGGATGGTGATGTTTGCGGAGTTGGCGAGTTTGTAGGGCAACCAGGTTTCCGGGTTGAAGGGGTTGGGGTAATTTTGGAGCAGCCGAAATTCCTTTGGCACATGCTTGGCAGACAGTACGACCACCTTGATAATCTGGGATGTGTTTCTCTTGCCAGTGATGTCGATGTCCTCAAGGTAGTAGAAATATGTCTTCCCTGCCTCTGCCTCCTTGTCGATGAATTGGTAGTCAGTGGGCATTGCGGAATTTCCTGCGCCGTCTTTGCGCCCTATTTCCTTATACTCACCATCTTTAGTTTCACTGCGATAGATGATGAAACCGAAATTGTTGACTTCGGATTCGGTGCGCCAGTTGAGGTTTACCATCCGATTGACCGTTACAACAGAAAATGATGACAGTTCTACAGGCAAGGAATCAGTTCTGGAGAATTGAACCAACCCTGCACCATCCCAGTCGGTGCCTGCATTTGGGTCATCGGGCAAATCAAGGGCGGCATCTTTGATTAACACGCGCACTTGCTCGTTGGTATAAGCTGGATTTTTCGATAGAACAAGGGCGGCTAATCCTGCTACTAACGGTGCGGAAAAAGATGTTCCACTTTTTGTGAAGTAATCTGCGGCTCCGGGTGTACCTTGGGCAACTGAGTACACGCCAGTGCTGTGTATTGAGACACCTGGCGCTACTACGTCGATATGACTTCCCCAATTAGAAAAATATGCTCTACCAAAAGGGGCAGAACCATCCGCCTTATCTGAAGCGCCCACTGCGATAGTCTTTGGATTAGCGGCCGGGAACTCCGGCATGCTGGTATTACTGTTACCCGCGGCAGCTACAATAATCGCTCCCTTTGTGTCATGAGCAAAATCAATAGCCGCATTTATGGTAGAACTGTCTACAGAACTGGAAAGACTAAGATTGATGATATTCGCGCCATTGAGAGCAGCGTAGGTAATCCCATCTGCGACATCGCTAATATAGCCATATCCTTCTGGATTCAGTACCCGGACGGCCATAATAGAGCAATGCCACGATGCGCCGGCAACTCCTATACCATTGTTGCCAACAGCACCGGCAACACCAGCTACCATCGTTCCGTGGGTAACACCGTCGTCTGCGGTGCCGTTGTTATCATCATCTAATCCATTGCCTGTTGAGGAGTCAGGTGCAAACACATCGGGATTTGCATCATCCGGATATTGGTCAGAGCTTGTGCTATCGCCAGGGTCAACTCCAACAAAATCATACCCATTTATATCATCGACATAACCATTTCCATCATCATCAACTTCATTGTTTGCTATCTCGCCACTATTAGTCCAGATGTTAGCAGCCAAATCCGGATGGTCTAAATCTACACCAGTATCCAACACCGCTATAATTATGTTAGCATTGCCGGTTTCTATATTCCAAGCAGATTCGGCTGAAATCAGGTTGTAGTATGCCTGTTGGTTGCTTGCGTACCTTGGGTCATTTGGCAAAACATCGGCGTGGACTTTATAGTTTGGCTCTGCCCATCCCACATCGGGATTTTGCCGATAACGTTGCACCATCTGTTGGACAGTTGTTCCTTTGGGAACCCGCAGACGCGTATAGCCCAAAACTTTATTAGCATTGAGGGCAGATGTTCTTTGTCCAGAGTTAAAATTTGCTATTTGCCGTTTATTTGCATTCTGATTGAACTTGACTAAAATTTCCGAGGAGGCAAATTCCGGTCTGCGGTTTTGCTGGCTATATGCTGCCGCATTTACCATATTTATCAGCAGAGAGCACAGAACCAAAAGCTTTAACCATTTTGTTTGTAGCGACGCGACTCTGTCACGCCAAATTTTCCATTGAATCTGTTTTTGGAACATTATTACCTATCGTTTGCTTACTTCAACCTTTTTTTCGTTTTTGGTGATTAGTACCACTCACCAATCTACCAGTCACCAGTTCACCACTCTACCAGTATCTGGTTTTCGTTGGGTTTCGTGCCTCAACCCAACCTACTTTTCACACAGCCTCTTAGCAATTAGGCAGATAGGCACCCATCTTCTTCAATCGCTTCTGCAATTCAGCGACAGCGAAGCCACGCGTGTAGGTATCCTTTTCGGCGGCAATAGCCGCGGCTACGCCGGCTGCTTGTCCGGTGATGAAACAGCCTGGCATCACACGGATGGAACCTTGGATATACCGGTCAGAGCTTACGCACCGCCCTGCAATCAGAACATTCGACAGATTCTGTGGCACAAGGATACGGTAAGGAATTCCGTAGCTCTCGCCTTTGCTGTAACGCAAGCTCCTAAACTCCTTTTCAAACTTCTTGTAATTGGCTGCATCAGGCTTAGACGCGTGAATGTCCACAGGATAAGCATAGCGTCCGATTTCATCGTCGAAGACTGCTCGCTTCTTGAAGTCTTCCAAATTAAGGACATAGTCTCCCATGATACGGCGACTCTCGCGTATTCCAAGCAACGCCCCCGTAGAGACGAGTTCCATATTTTCAAATCCCTTCAGGTATTGCTTGTAGTAGCGTTCATATTCCAGAAGCGACTTGCGCCCCCAGATGAGTGCTTGCGTTACAGAGCGCTCATCTGTGGAATCCACTCCGAACGTGTGACCAATATTACCTCCGCCGATGTTCTTGCCGACGCGCCACATACCAGGAAGGTGTCTGTCCTCATGGGTGAAAACGTTGTCTTTGAAAGCCTGTTCGAGTCGGCTGTCGTCGCGTATCCGTCCGTCCTTTTTCACTGCGTCCCAATCGACATCGGCCCATAGGCTGCACAAGGTACCGGGCATAAGGTTGCCTTCCTCGTCGGCCTTTTCGAATGGTGCACCTGCCCAAACAGCTAAGTCACCATCGCCTGTGCAGTCAATGAATACCTTGGCCTCAACGGCAAACATACCGCTTTTGGCGGCAAGAATCGCCAAACATACCCTGTCTGACTTCTTCTCGACGTCTATCAATCCGGTCTCAAATGTAAAATTTATGTTTGCGTCAATTAGCAGGGCATCATATACTCTCTTGAGTACCTCCGCACGAATAGTAAATTTACTGTCTGGGCCCATGCCACCTGCTTGACGCAATTTTGTTAGAATCTCCTCTCCGATGTCTGCGGCGAGAAAGTTCACACCGTCGGAGAATTGCATGAATACAGGAACCAGCCCCGCCGTTCCCATTCCGCCTAAGCAAGTATGCCGCTCCGCGAGAAACACGCTTCGCCCTTGCCGTGCCGCAGCTACCGCAGCAGCCACACCTGCCGCACCGCCGCCGGCGACGAAAACGTCAACCTTATGGCGGATTTGAATTTTGCGTTGAAATGTAACAGTTATCATTTTTTCCTCCTAAGTGGTGTGTTCCATAAATCTGTTTCACGTTTTAATGTTTTTTAATTCGC
>CAZRLY010000280.1:0-7840 GCA_964601015.1 uncultured bacterium | reverse complement strand
TTAAAATCCCTTTTTTGCCTCAAGCGGCTATGTCTGAAGAGATTTGGGAGCTAACTAAGTAAAAAAGGGGACAAAGGAGGTGTATTAAAGATGTTGTGGTGTCCCAGATGCGAAAGGAATGTCGATGTGAACAGGAAAACTCGTAAACTCGGCAGAACAAAGCTGGTTCAGGTTATTACTACCTGCGCTAAATGTCGAACTAATTTGAGTACAAAAACTATGACCGCGCAGGCAGCAGAGGCACTGATGAATCCTCCTGAAGAAAATGTAGATGCCACCGAAACACCAGAAGAGGAGGAATCTGAAGATACTGAAACACCAGAAGAAACTGAAGAAGATGAACAGTAATTGGGTAATAGGTAATTGGGTAAGCGCAGGTAATTACCCAATTACCCAATTACTCAATTAGCCAATTTCGGGCTCAAGTACCTCAAATCCACCTACCAGCGTGTAGGTTGCCGCATAGTGGTGGAGTTTCGCATTCACCCGCATCATGCTTTCAGGGGTATAATGTTTTGCATCTCTCGACCAAACTTTATTATTCGCCTCAACGCTTTCCCACAGGCTTATCCAAGCGTAGTCTACCTTAGCTTGAGCCACGCCGGGCATATTTCCCTTATATCCTTTGAGCAACTGGATTTCTAAGCATCCAGGCAACTTGAGTTTTTCCGGAAAAAATTCTTCAGTCATAAACTTTTCAAATTCTTCTTTATCTACGCTAAATTTCAACTCTATCGTATGAATAGCGCGAAACTTTGCCATAATTATTCTCCTTGAGCAGTTTTTAATATTTTAGCACACTTGTACGACAAATTCAAATAAAAAAGTGAGATAAACATGAAAAGATGGAACATTCTCATTATAATAATGATGTTATTCTCGGCATGTGGCAAAAAAGAAATTTCCACCGTTAATCCGATAGAACTGCAAAAGTTGCGCGCCAGCATGTCTGCTGGCATTCATGCAGGGCTAAATGCTAAACTTGGTATCTTTTACATCGGCAACGAGTTTGTGGAACGGTGGATATCCTATCAAAAGGAAACCAAAGGCATATCTACGGTCAAATTTATCGACTACCGCGCCGCCAAGGATTATGTAAGCAAGCCGAGCAATGAATTTCATTTTCGAATAGGCAATGTAGTTTTTTCAGGAAACGACGGAAAATTAACCTATTTGTCCCACAAGGTTGAAAATATACCCTATGGTATCAAGCGTTTGAGTATTACCCTTCAATATAAGAATATTCCTGAACACGCCACCTTCTTAGTCACTGTCAATTATGAAATCTATCCGCGGTGTTCAGCAATCAGAAAATGGCTGGAATTCGAGAATAAAAGCGACACCCCACTGATAATTGAAGATTTGCAGATGGAAAAAATTGCCTTGAGGAACATCGGCAAAGTTTATGGGCATAATCTGGAGCGCGAACTTTCCGTTCCATTTTCCGGCGGCGCTGACGAGCCTATCGTATTCTCCTTCCAATCGGAGAGTGGCGAAGGTTTTATTTTTGGCAATGAGGCGCCTGGTGTTTTGAAATACTATGGCTTGTATGAGACAGAAAATACGGTTTCTATTGGGCTGCCGCCGAAAGGAGATAAGTGGGCTGCGGAAATACGCATCCCTGCCGGCGCATCCGCATCCACTCCCAAAACGTTCATCCTGCTATTTAAAGAAGATGACATCCGAAAGACGCTGAAGGACGAACTTGGCAAATTCATTCAACGACACTCCAGCGTTTCAGTGAAAGAGAGAAAAACTTCGCAGTACGTTTATTTCATTGACATGAGTCCAGATGTAGAACAACCTGAGAGAACTCCTGGGGAAGAGGTAAAACTTGTATGCGCTGATTACGATTTCCAAGCACCACTGCCAGAAGATATCCAGCCCAAAGATACAACAGAGGAAGAGCAAAAATCCAACGCTGATAACTCTTCCCATAGCAAAGAAGAAAACCCCGAAACAAACACAACCAGGGATATAATTGAACAATTAATATTTCTAAGGGAAAATCTGCGCGAGGCAAAGATGAAATTTGGGATTCGCGTCAATTTAGCAACTGTGGGAGAAGATAGCGAAGTAGCGGGGAACATAGCATGGGCATTCAAAAAGCCTGACGGGACATACTGGAGTACGGATGTAAAGGGAGAAAGTGCAAAAATATTCTGTTTAGCGAGTGAATACAGCAATTATGTAACCAGTAAACTTGATGAAATTATCGGCGGTTTGGGCGTTGACTACATCATTTTTGATATGTGCGCGGTCAGCTCAACAAAAGAATCCGTCTACGGTTGCAGTGCCTATGGACATAAACATTTTACGCGCGCAGAATCCTTGTGGGCATCCTACAAGCGAATTTTTGAAATAGTTGACTTTTTACATCAACAGTATCCAAATTTGGTCATCTGCGCTTCGCCAACCTTTTACGGCACGCAATATCCAGATATAGCGCTGATTGGACACTTTGACCAATTTCTGTTGAACCCCGATGAAGTAGACAATCTGACGGACTTCCTGCCGAAAAAAACTATTTTGGTGGATTGGGCGATAAACAGGTGATTTGCACTCAGCATAGAAAGGATACCCTACAACATGCGTTTATTTTTGCTGGTATTACTAATCGCTGTAGTGATTGGTTGCGCGGAGGATTCAGATACCGAAGAAGTACCTCCGGGATGGGTGTCGTCATCCCCAACCAATCTAAATTGGTCGCCTGATGGGAATTGGATATTATATTTAGAGCGAAGTTCGATGAGGATAATGGAAACGGATGGGAGCGGAAAAATGAGGGTGATATCGGGAACCGGCGGATATAAGGAGCCCGTTTGGTCGCCCGATGGACAAAGGGTAGCTTATACTTATTCCGCTGGCGGAGTTCCAACCGATATTTGGGTCAATTATGCTTACAAGGAACAAGCCTCCTGGAGACTGACATTTGACATATCAACTGAGGAATCGCCCGCTTGGTCGCCCGTTGGAAAGATGATAGCCTACCAATCCACAAGGTCAAAAAATTTGGACATCTGGCTCGTAAATTCGGATGCCAGCGGTATCCCCATCCAATTCACCACTCATCCGGTGACCGATGAAACTCCGACTTGGTCGCCCGATGGAACAAAGATAGCTTTTTGCTCCAGACGCGACGGAAATTATGATATTTGGGTTAAGCCCGTGGATGGCGGCGAACCAGAAAGGATAACAGATTCTCCAGGAAACGACACCAATCCAAAGTGGGCACCCGACGGACGAAGGATAGCCTTTCTTTCAGTTCGCAACGGAAAAGTCAATATCTGGGTACGCTATTTAGAAGAGGAAAAGAGAGAAATCCAGATAAGCGCGGGCGGAGATGTTACATCACATAATTGGTCGGCCAGCGGTAACTCCATCATCTACCAGAAAGGGGATTTCATAGTGGGCAGAAACTCGGACGGGACAGGCGAAGAGGTTACAGTTGGCGAAGGAATGGAACCGGTTTGGTCGCCCAATGGGCAGAGAATAGCGTTCGTGACATTTAACGGGGAAAAATTTGTAATAAGAATTATAAAAGTGCCGACAGAACTCAAGTGAACTAAGGGGATTTATAATATGATAGACAGACGCGAGGCAGCGCGGTTTGCCATAGACTGGGCGGTTGATTACAAAACAATTACGGTTAATCTCAGAGAAAACGAAGTATATGAAAGCAACACCATTAACATAGGTGGGAAAGGGTTCGCTTTTGTAGCAGAAGAACCGTTGTCTGATGAAGACATAGTTGCCTTAGCATTACATTCGCCTGTATTTGCGCAACCCTCATTGGCTATAGGACGCGTGCGGTGGCAGAGAAGGATAGGCAGACTTTTTATAGTAGGGGCTGAGTGGGTTGAATGGGAATACAAAACTCAACTGGATGCGATGGTGGAATATGCAAGTAAGGCAGTTCCACAGAAATAAAACGTCCGCATTTAGGGTGACACGGTTGGTGTGTTCCATAAATCTGTTCCGCTTTTAAGGTGTTTAAAGAGGCGAAGCAAAGGTACGTGCTTCGCCTTTACTTTCTAACCCAATTCAGTTTTATCCAACAGATTATGCGAAAGGTAAGTCTAATCTTGCCAAATTAGAAATTTGGGCTACTGCTCTGTCAAGATTGTATTGGTTTGGTAGGTTGTGGTAGGTCGGGTATGCTCACTTCGTTCGGTAGTTTACATAAAACCGTAAACTACAAAAGAGGTTGAAGACCTACCCGATAAAGCCCGCAGGTGAAACCCGATAAAGCCCGACGCCTTCGGCTTACGGCGACGACTGTCGTCTTACGGCGACTATTGGCGTGATGAACAGCAGTCGGGTAGTCCTGCGGACATACCCGACCTACGATTATGTCACTTCCGAAGTCTAATCTTGCCAAATTAGAAATTTGGGCTATTTCAAGATGACCATTCGTCGGACGGCTTGGAAGGTGTTTGCCTTCAGGCTGTAGAAGTAAAGCCCGCTGGAAACTAACTCTCCGAACTTATCTTTGCCATCCCAATAAACTGCGTCCCTCTTGTCAACATAGCTGCCTGCCTTCTGCACGCCTAAATCTAACTGACGAACGAGCTTTCCCTAGACGTTGTAGATGCGAATTAACACTTCTGCGTCTTTTGACAGGTTATAAGGTATCCAGGTTTCTGGATTGAACGGGTTTGGGTAGTTCTGCCAGAGGCGTGTCTCTTTTGGAATTGATTTGGCTGGAACTACCACTTGGATGATATCCGAACTGTCCCTGTTGCCCTCAATGTCGATGTCTTCGAGATAGTAGTAGTAGGTATTTCCGAGTTCTGCACTCTTGTCGGTGAACTCATAATCTATTGGCATTGCAGAGTTACCTACGCCAGAAACAAAACCGAGCTTTGTATAGTTACCCTTTTTTGTTTCGCTACGGTAGATTGAGAAGCCAACATTGCCGACTTCCGTTTCTGACCGCCATTTGAGAGTTACGCCGTCAACAGAAGCGGTAGCAGTAAACGAGGAGAGTTCGACCGGGAGGGTAGTATCTGCGCCGATTTGCCAAGAGAGAATCATGTATCCATCGTTGACTGTTCCCAATTGGTCTGCATCCCAGATATCCTCGATGCCGTTATCGGATTCGCTGACGAAATCCCAGTCGGCGTCGATGAATGTGTTATAGTCTTTCATCTCCGCTGTGGTTTTGCCTGTTCCGCCGGAACTGGATGACTGGTTTGAGGTTTGGGTATCCCAGAAGGAGTTGCTAACCGTGCTGGCATTATACCCCACCAGCCCGCCGACAGAACTACCTCCGCTCACCGACCCGGTGCTGTAACTGTTGCTAACCGTGCCATTATTCTGCCCCACCAGCCCGCCGACATTGGTTTGTCCGGTTATACTAACATCAGTCACACCCAGGTTCTCGAGCGTTGCACTGCTTGCATAACCAAATAAACCAATATAATTCGTGGAACTGCGGCTAATCGTCAGCCCGCTAATGGTATAACCTCCCCCGTCATAGGAACCGGTGAATTTTGTTGTACTGATCCCGATGGGTGAGAAGCCGTTACCGCCATCCCAGCTTGACGTGGTTGAAGCGCAGAAACATTATAACCTATTTTTTTTCTTTTGCAACATATTTTTTTGGGGCTGTATAGTAGCCAGAACAAATTCTTGAAACATCCTCACCTACATCGTCTTTTCCATCCCAGCGCGCAACGTCAACTTAAATTGCCCTTAACCTTTCCAGAACAGTTTTAGCATCCAAACTCATACTTGTACTTAAGTTGCAATCGTGTATACAAAAACACCTGCTAATTTTTCGGCGCATCGCTTTCGCTGCCTCAGAACGCCAAAGTTCATGTAGGTTGAAATCGCTATCGCGAAGAATCCCAAACGGTTTGGTCATTTCGCAGAAACTTACATCACCATCCGGGTAGATAACGCATTCCATCTTCGCCGCATAACAGGGCAAGGACTTGCGTTTATTGATAATCATATCCATTGAGTAAACAAGTTTCAACTGTTCGCATATTGGCCAGAATTTATATTCTGAATTTTGATTAGCATTCTTTAAGACGGAATATAACCTTGGTAACTCATCTATCGGCACGAAACTGCTATCCTCTGGTGGGTCAAAATCACTGGCAACGTCCTTTGGAAGGTTGTAGACGCCGAATTTACTCCCCCTCGCCAACTGGTATTTGTTCGGGATGTGAAGCGGGAGAAGCGCTTGAACTACTTCGCCAATTTCCCTGTAATTTGCACCCGACACTACCGTAATGGTGTTTAAACTCAACGTTTTATATTGTGCTTGCAATTCCTTCAAGGCACCTATAGTTTCAAGGGCTTTTTTAAAAGCTCCCTTCACCCCCCTGATTTCATCGTGTATCTCTTCCGGCCCATCCAAAGAAACTGGAACGTTTACGCAAGGAATTTTGCAGTCGCGCAAAATACGCTCTACAACGCTATAAATTCTATTTGTAAGCAACCCGTTGGTTGGAATACATAGAAAATCTACTCCGGGTGTCTGACTGAACATCTTAGCGATTTCCAACAGGTCAACTCGCAAAAACGGCTCGCCTCCCGTCAATGCAAGCGAGATGGGATGTTTGAATGACGACGCCAATGCACTGATCTGGTCAATGTTCATTTCATTGACGTTATCAATTTCTTTTGAATAGAAACAGTGTTTACATCGGGCGTTGCAGCGGCTGGTTACAAAAAAAGTTACGGAGGTTGGTGTCTTCAACCTATTTACCTTTGCTAGCCGGTATTTTGTAAGTCCAGCGATTAAGGCATACTGAATTGCGGATGGCAATATGCGGAAAATTTTATGTTTCCAATTTTCTCCGTTCAAGGTTTGTCGGTTCCTTCAGTTATACGTGTTGGTAATTTTGACGAGCAAACTTAACGTTTGGGATAGTAATAGTCCCTGACTACTGCCACAAGTCAGGGACTTCGTCTACCCAGCAACGTAAACTTTAATACCTAAATTCGCTTTCATCTTTTTTACAGCAGGATACCCCTTCTGATTGCTTCAATCAGGAGGGGAGGAATGCCGCCCCCCATTCGTAAGCATAACCATCGGTTCGCTGCAACATTTGGCAGTACCGATAGCTAATTCCTTGTACTGTGCCACTCTTGGTTTTGACGTTAAAACTGCCTGTTGACCGAATAGCTACTCGTCCGATATATGTTCCTGCCTTCTTGCCAGTTGGCTCGGAGCGAAGCGGAGAGGCGAAAGGTGAACCGACTGGTCGGCTCACCAGGCTTTTCACAACAGCCTTAACCATATCGCCAGTCTGGAAACGGCTTTTGTGGTTTACGTTTTTTTGTAAACCACCGAGCGAAGCGAGCATGACACGCTTGAACTTCTTAGCTGATGTACGTGGGAAACCATACTTATCTACGCGGCACATTTGCCTTGAACCACGTCCCATAGCTGTAATCACCAAAGGACGTATCCCTTCAACCTTCATGGAGTAAGGGAACGCAGGAAAATCCTTTTTCCTCCTGTTCAGTAGGGATTCAGGCGTTGATGCGCCTACACAAGCGGCATCAAGCCAGTGTGTCTTTGGTAGCTTCCTGATGCTACGATTATATTTCGTCCTGCCGCCAGTACCTACTTCAAGGGGAAGCCCTGTACTCTCAATACGTCGATACAATGCCCAGCGGGTAGTATTAACAGCAGCCGCGTCCTTTAAGGGCTTCTTAGCTTGCGCTTGTACTTTCGGATGTCCGAACTCTTCGGCAGTCTGGTTGCCCTTCTTTCTGTTACACGGCTCACAAGCAAGGGTTAAGTTGCTAACTCTATTACTGCCACCTCTTGCTTTCGGTACGATGTGTTCTATCTGAAGCGGTATATTCTCCGCACCGC
>CAZRLY010000279.1:0-7857 GCA_964601015.1 uncultured bacterium | reverse complement strand
TTAAAGCTATGGATGCTCAAAAAGCCAACACATCAAATTTTAAAAAACGCTCACGAATGCTATCGTCATTGATTAGTAGAGGAGTTCAACCCAAACTTGCTATTTCTATTCCCTTATTCGCGGCAGGTATAGTGCTTGCATCAGGACTTATCGCCATTCAAATTGACTCCAAAGAAGCGGCGCAGGTAGCCGTATCGGTTAGCGCTGTTGCCGCTTTTATATGTGGCTTACTGTTAGCTCGCGCTATTATCATTCCGCTCAACAGGTTGACTTCAGAGGCGAGAGCCGTAGCAAGGGGCGATTTAACCAGAACTTTGAACGGTAGTTCTACAGAAGAGATAAGTACGTTGACGGATGCTTTTAACACTATGACAGATTCCCTCAACAAATACATCCTGGAAAACATGGTGGGCGGCATTATGATTGTCGATTCTACAGGAATGGTGAATTTCATAAACCCCGCCACCGAAACTATCCTAAGCTACAGTTCAGAGGAAGTCGTTGGAAATTCCATCCAGAAGTTATTCCCAGATGTTCAGGAGAGAGGCTTGAGGTATCTTATCGAAAGAGCGTTAAACGATAAACAGACATGCTCCTCCGAGGAGGCGATTGTTTATACCAAAACCCAAAATAAACGTTCTATCGGCATTACCATATCGTTGTTGAAGGATGGGGTTTTGGTGAGTTTCAAGGATTTGACGGAAATAAAAAGAATACAGGAGCAGGTACGCCGCGCGGACAGGCTGGCAGCTTTGGGGATGTTAGCGGCAGGAATGGCCCATGAAATTAGAAATCCACTGGGTACTATCCGCGGTTTAGCGAATTTGATAAGCGAAAACATTTCGTCTGTAGCGGAGCAGGAGGGTGAAACGGTTTTTCAGGATTCAAACATCAAGAACTATGTGGATATAATAGCAAAGGAATCTGACAGGCTGAACGGTGTGGTCAACGGGCTATTAAACTTTGCTAGCCCGACTGTTGAAAGCCAGCAACCTGTGGACATTAATAGCATTATCAGGGAATCGTTGGCATTGGTCAGCAGAGAAATACCCGATAAAGCCCGACGTACGTCTTACGGCGATGGGATTGAGGTTATTGAAGATTATCAACCCTCTTTACCAGAAGTTACCGTTGAAAAGAAGAAGATGATACAGGTTTTCATAAATTTGTTAATGAACGCGTTTGAAGCGGCACCCAGGGAAGGCGGCAAAGTCAAAATCTCAACGCTCCATAAAACAGATGAAAAAAGTGGGAATATCGTAATTTCTATAGAAGATAATGGAGGCGGCATCCCTCAAGCCCAACGAGAGAGAATTTTTGACCCTTTTTATACTACCAAAGATACCGGAACAGGGTTAGGATTGGCAATATCCCACCAAATCGTAGCAGCACACAAAGGGACAATCTATGTAAGCAGCGATTCCGACAACGGCGCGAAATTCATTGTCGAATTACCCACCCATCCGAAAGGGGAAAGGGGAAAGGCGAAAGTGGGCAGGCTTCCCCCTGAAGCGGAAGGCAAGAAAGAGAAACACTTCCCCCTTACTTAGTGGTGTGTTCCATAAATCTGTTTCACGTTTTAATGTTTTTTAATTCGCAAGGTGTTGGCGCATTTGGGGAAGTATTAAGTAAAAAGTAATAAGTATTGGGCTGCGCACTTGATGGAGTAAGGGACGTTCCTCCCGTTCAGTAACCCCCCAATACTCAACACTACTTACTTAATACTTTGTCAAAGAGGAACAAAAGTGAAGTAATTTACCTTCCAGAAAGTGGAAGGTATTTCAGGAACAAACCACTTAGAGGAGGATATACGTGATACAACCGAAAATTTTAGTTGTTGACGATGATGAAAATTACCGATATTTTTTAACAGAAGCCCTGAAAAAAATGGAGTATTTTATCACTGGTGTTCCTGACGCGCTGGAAGCGCTAAATAAACTCAAACATACTCCATTCGATGCAGTTTTGATGGACATACGAATGCCAGACATGAACGGCGTTGAGGCATTGGCTGAGATAAAAAAAATTGACCCATATTTGCCAGTGGTTATGATTACAGCCTTCGGCTACGGTGATGTTGCATCGGACATCGTAAAATACGGGGCGCAAGACCAATTGACGAAGGGAGATTTCATCCCCGATGAGTTGCGAATGGTAGTCAAGCGCGCTGTTGAAAAACGCAAACTATACAAACAAGCAAACTTGCTGAAGGCAAACAACGCTAAAGAATCCCCGTTAAGTTTTCCCGATATTGTCGGCAAGAGCCAGAAAGTGCAAGAGATATTTGAACTGATAAAGAAGGTTCTGGACAATGACTTAACTGTCTTGATACAGGGCGGAAGCGGCACTGGGAAGGAATTAATCGCCAGAGCCATTCACGAAAACGGCACCAGAAGGGGTAAACCCTTTCAAACTGTCAACTGCGCCGCTATTCCGGAGAATTTGATAGAAAGCGAGTTGTTCGGGTATGAGAAAGGGGCTTTTACCAGTGCTGTCGCTAAAAGAGTCGGCAAGTTCGAGCAGGCCAATACGGGCACGCTTTTCCTCGACGAGATTGGAGATATGAGCCTCATCCATCAAGCAAAGTTGTTAAGGGTACTCCAGGAAGGCGAATTTGAACCCGTAGGTGGAACACAATCCATCAAAGTGGACGTAAGGATTATCGCAGCAACTAATAAAGACTTAGAAGAGGCCGTGCATGCGGGTACATTTCGAGATGATTTATATTATCGCTTAAACGTATTCCCTATTTTTATGCCTTCGCTTCGAGAGCGAAAGGAAGATATCCCCCTGCTGGTAGAACATTTTTTGGAAATCGCGAGGAAAAAATTCAAAAAGCACGTCAAAGGCATTTCTGATGATGCCTTAAAATTCCTCATGCAGCAACCATGGCGCGGGAATGTTCGGGAGCTTGAAAACGCCGTCTATCGAGCGGCGGTATACGCTGGAGAGGGAACCATTAAAAAGGAACATTTTTTCCAAATACAAACAGCTAACACAAAACAGAATGAAACTTTGAAAAATACGCAACATAAGTCGCTTTATGGAAAAGTTGAGGCAGTATCGTCAAATATAGAAAGGAAAATGATATTAGACGCTCTTGAAAAAACTCATTGGAAGCGAACCAGAGCAGCCAAGTTGCTCGGCATCAGCAGAAAAAGCCTTTACAATAAGATGAACAAATACGAAATATTGACGGAAAAACACAATACCCAATTTGGGTAAATGGTTACACATAAATGAGTAAAACGATACCCAAAATAGCCTTTCAAAATAAAACGCAAACCCCGCAAATAAAGGTATACCGCTACAAGAAGGACATTCCAAATTTTGGCACGATGATTGCTAATAGTAAGTATTAGGAATTATCTTAGTAAAGAAAACGGAGGTTACAATAAATGCTACGTTTAACACGACGTCCCATGAAAAGACAAGAAGGTTTTACGCTAATTGAAATTCTATTGGCAGTTGTTATTTTAGCAATTGTTTCGGCTGTCGCTATACCCAGATTTACAGGTAGTGCAAACACAGCGAAGATAAATGCTTGCGCGGCTAATATCGCCAACATCAATCTCCAGTGGGAAAGGAAAGGAATAGAAACAGGGGCTTACGGAGCAATTGCTGACTTGACCGGGGATACCAACTATTTCCCAGATGGCGCTCCTACCTGTCCTTTTAGCACTGCTTATGCTGACGCTGATGCTGACAACAGAGTCGACGCACACAGCCATTAAACGAGCAAGCCGCTCGCACCACTTTAAGTCTAAATCAAACAGATTGCAAATTTGCACTATGTTCATAGCAGTGGTAGATAATATTTCTACCGCTGCTATTTTTTTGCTCAAAAAATACCCAAGTTTAACCGATAATAACTATGACAGGAACACACCATAAGCTAAAAAGGATTATCAATGAGAAAAAAAACTCAGATAGGTGAAATCCTAATCGACAATGGACATATTACCAGGGAGGATTTGAATGCCGCTCTCTCGGAACAAGAGGGTACCAACGACAAAATAGGAAACATTCTAATTGCTAAAGACAAACTATCTGTCCAATCTCTTGGAGCAGCGTTGGAGGAACAATACAATATTCCCTATGTCAACATTGCAGCCGAAATCCAGGAACACATAGCACAACTGCTTCCCGAGGATATCGTGCGCAAGTTCATGTGTTTGCCGATAAAACTCGAAGGAAATTGGCTTTACGTTGCCATGCCTCCCCCTATCAGACTCAAAGATATTGAGGAGATAAAGTTACTCACCGGTTTAAGAATTCGCCCGCTTATATCAACTCATAAAGAATTGCTAAGGGCAATCAACGAATACTATAGTATCGAGCAAACTACCAAGCAAGCGATTGTGGATATGCGTTTGCAGGAACTCGCGCCAACAGGAGAAATTAAAGAGCAGGAGGAGAGGCTTGCCAAAGATGCCCCAGTCGTCACCTTCGTAGACTCAATAATAACGGGAGGTGTCAACGCAGGCGCCAGCGATATTCACCTCGAACCGCAATATCCTGAGATGCGCATACGCTATCGGGTCGACGGAGTGCTGCACGATGTAACCATAGTTCCCAAACATGTCGAACCCTCAGTAATCTCTCGCATAAAGGTGATGGCTGATATGGACATCGCCGAACGCCGTCTTCCACAAGATGGACACATCTCAATCCAGAAAGAAGGAAAAAACCTGGACATCCGCGTATCAACTATGTTGACCATTGACGGCGAGAAGGTTGTGATGCGAATTTTCGATAAGGAGACGGTACAAATTGACTTGGAAGATATGGGGCTTTCAGAAGATGATGAGGCTACATTAAAATCTCTCATAGAACGCCCACAGGGGATGGTACTTGTAACCGGCCCAACGGGCAGCGGGAAAACCACAACCCTTTATTCAGCCCTACGAAGGATTGACACCGTTACTAAGAACATTATCACAATTGAGAACCCAGTAGAATACCGATTGGATGGAATCAACCAGATTCA
Organism: uncultured bacterium; assembly: GCA_964601015.1. Taxonomy (GTDB): domain Bacteria; phylum Poribacteria; class WGA-4E; order DTYX01; family CAZRLY01; genus CAZRLY01. The sequence goes on along the minus strand of CAZRLY010000279.1, from coordinate 2,867 downwards.
GACCAATCCCAACGCTGGCATAACTTTTGCGAATGCCCTGCGTACCATATTACGCCAGGACCCAGATGTGATAATGGTGGGGGAAATTCGCGACCCGGAGACAGCGGACATCGCAATCAAAGCCGCTCTTACCGGGCATCTTGTCCTGAGTACCTTGCACACTAACGACGCACCCAGTGCTATTGCCAGATTGGTCGATATGAAAGTACCACCTTATCTGATAGCTGACTCCATTAGTGGAGTTGTTGCACAACGGCTGGCACGTGTCATTTGCGATGACTGCAAGGAACAATACGAAGCCACTCCCAATGAATTAAGAGAACTTAAACTATCAGGGAATGGGAAAAGTTTTCTCCATAGAGGAAAGGGATGCAGATTCTGTTTCCATACTGGCTATAAAGGGCGCACGGGCATATTCGAGGTGCTGAAGATGGATGAACAAGTTAAACGCATGATAGTACAGGATACATCAGTTGCTGAAATCAAAGAATACGCCGTATCAAACGGAATGACCGCGCTTGCAACTGACGCACAAAGAAAGGTTACAACTGGAATCACCACCATAGAGGAAGTGAAACGCACTGTATATACCGATTGAAATTGAAAGCTATACCTTTCCACAGAATATTTTGCTGCAAAAAAAACCGAGTTTTTCGGAAAAACTCGGTTTCTATTACCCGTCTCTTTTTTGTGGATTGGTATAAATGAAATACCCAATCAACCGACAATAAGAAAAGGAATTACTCAAATGCGCTATGAATACGTTGCGCGTAACGAAACAGGTAGGATAATCAAAGGCATAGTAGATGCCTCCGACGAATCCTCAGCAAGGGCAAAATTACGAAGCAGGGGCGCCTATGTCACTTCGCTTTCCAAACCGGGGAAATGGGACTTTTTATTCCGTGGCAAGAAAATTAAGCCTTTTGACATTGCCATATTTAGCGAGCAGTTAGCGTCCATGATTAATGCTGGCATATCAGTGGTTAAATCACTTAGCGTACTGGGACAGCAGATTGACAATTCTACCTTGCGGAACGCCGTACATGACATAGAGGCAGATGTCAACTACGGCACTTTCTTAGCAGATGCTGTAGCACAACACCCGAACATATTTTCCAAAGTCTTTGTGAATCTTGTGCGCGTTGGCGAGTTAGGCGGCGTCCTTGACGAGATGCTGCAAAGATTGGCTGGTTACTTAAATAAAGAGATAGAGATTCGACAGAAGGTAAGAGCGGCGCTCACTTACCCGGTTATTGTGTTGTTATTTGCCGCAGTTGCGATAAGTTTTCTTGTCGTCTTTGTCGTCCCGCGTTTTGCCAACATTTACATAAAACTTGGCATTACCTTACCACTTCCCACATTAGCATTAGTGAAAACAGGAGAGTTTGTTAGACGCTCTTGGGCAATGTTGCTGATATTTTTTGGCGTAGCCTTTGTGGTATTCAAATACGTCACATCGACAGCAACAGGTCAAATTTCCTTCGATAAATTAAAACTGCGTATGCCCATATTTGGCGAGCTAATCAGGAAATCCACAGTCTCGCGATTTTTGAGGGTATTCGCGGCTCTCGTGAACAGTGGCGTTCCAGTGATGGAGGCCCTTGACGTAGTTGACAACATTTCGCACAACAAGGTACTCGCAAGAGCGTTAGAAAAGTTGAGGGAGAGTGTGAATAAAGGTGGGGACATCTCCACGCCGCTCGCTGAAAGCGGCATATTCCCACCGGCAGCATTGCAGATGATAGTAGCAGGCGAAGAATCCGGACAACTGGGTAAGATGTTAAACAAAAGCTCTGACTTCCTGGACAAAGATGTGGAACATACCACGAGAAAACTCATCGCAGCCTTAGGCCCTGCGCTAACCTTCGGGTTAGCCATTGCTATCGGTTTGGTGATTATGGCTATTTATCTGCCAATGTTTGACCTGATTAGCAAAATTTCGCACTAATAACCCGTAAAGCGAACGATATCCGATGGTTAAAGATAGTAAAACATCCGAAGGCTATAGTCTACTTGAAATATTATTGGTTGTAACGATAATTGGCATATTCGCGTCGGTAGCGGTTCCGTATTTTGGTACTGGGCTACTGCGAAGGATGAACGCCTACACAACCGCACGCCAAATTGCAAGCGACTTAGCGTATACGCGAACATTGGCTGTTACCACCAACAAAAACCATATTCTGAGATGTTACCCCTCTGCAAGCCCATACAGCCAGTATAAAATCTTTCGTAGCGATGGCGGGGAGGTGCAGGTAGGGCATACAAGGGAAATTGATGACAATGTTGTTTGTGCTGGGGATAGAGAATGGATTTTTGAACCGCTGGGCAATGCTACCGCGGACGGGACGTTATCTGTAACTTCGGGGACATATCAATATGATGTTAAAGTAATTGCGGCTACGGGGAGAGCGTATGTGGATTGATGATATGCATGCGAAAGGATGTTTGAAGGATGGAAGGAAAAAATAAAGGTTTTACGCTGTTTGAGATTCTTTTATCGGCTGTTATTATAAGCGTCGCCATCGTGCCCATCATGCAAATGATGCCTCAAGCGCTTTCTACAGGCGCAATGATAGAGCGGTTGACCAAATGTGCCTTTTTCGCGGAAAAGAAGATGGAAGAAACCAAAAACTTCGCCATAAACGATTTTGACACCGATTATAGTGTTACAGCCGCAGCACTTCCATCGCCCGATGAAAATTTCAAATATACCATAACGGATGACGCTGATACGGAAATAAAAACGCTCGCCGTTCTCATCTGGTTCGACGAAGTCTCGGATAATATCCTGGACGACGGCGAAAACAACTTTCGACTTGACACAAAGGTGGTGAAGAGATGAATCCGAAAGGTATGACGCTTTT
>CAZRLY010000278.1:0-7874 GCA_964601015.1 uncultured bacterium | reverse complement strand
TGCTTCACCAGCCCAACGCTCTACGGTATGTCGTTAAACAGCCAAAGGGGGATACTTCGTTTTGGGTGCAATAACACATGACTTCCACTGGCAATAATGCCATTGAAGTCTTCGTTCAGTTGCAGCCAAAGGGGGATACGCAGTGCGGCATACAAGAAACCGTTTACTAACCTTAGCGAGGTGACTCTTACCCGGGAAACCGGAGACGGTTCGAGGGGACCGACCAAAACCCCTCACTTATTCTAAGGTGAATCGGCATTCCTCCCCGCCTGATTTTCCCTGTCTGCCTTCAGCACAGGCAGGCATTTCATTCCAAATCAGACGGGGTATCCTGCCGTAAAAAGATGAAACACCGTAGGTTGATTTTCAGAAACCGACATCTCTCTGTCGAAATCTGAAAAGCCGCTTCGCTACGGGAATTTTGACCTACATATTATGCAAGGAGGTTTAAAAATGAGATACTTTAGCATCACCGCAGCATTTATCTGCTGTTTAATCTACGCGTTCACAGCAAACGCTGGTGTAATGGAAATCGTAGGGGTGAAGACAGATGAACTCTTCCCTGTCGAATATCAGCTCTATGCTGAACAGTCTACAGGTTATGTGGAAGTAAAGAATACAAGCGATGTCGCTGGAAATATTCGAGTTGACGCCACGGTTGAGATACCAAAGTACACTGCTGGCACTATTATCGGTTCAGCCACCCTGAAACCAGGGGAATCTGCAAAAGTGCCGCTTTTAATAGCTTTTAAGCCGGATATATTGTCGTTGAAAAAACCGATTTCGGAATTGTCGGCTCGAATAAATATAGTAGCATATTCCGGGGATGATGAGCTCGGACAAAAAACAATTGCCCCAAGGTACAGAGTTTATAGTCTCAATAGAATGCCCAAGGAACCTGAAAAGTTGGCAATGTTTGTCAACCCAATGGACAGGATAGTCAGCGAATACCTCGCTGATGAAACAGCGACATTGGAAAAATTGGGCAATCGAACTGAGATAGCAGAGAAACTTTATGCCATGTTGCAGTCCCACAAGATACGATGTCTCTCCGTCCCAGTTGGCAAAGATGTTCAACACCCCAGGGAGTTATTAAAAACCAAAATGGGTAATAGCTACGATTGTTCGCTGTTGTATGCCGCACTGTTGGAACACTACAAAGTTCCTGTAGTTTTAGCCTTCATTCCACAAAAGCAGATGCTGGTTACCTTCGAGTCTCCCGATGGGCAGATTACCTGGGATAATCGCAAATGGACGCCGGTTGATATGAGAGATTTGAAAAAAACTTTCTCAGACGCACAGGTAGCGGGAGCAACGTCCTACAGTAAGTGGAAAGAAACCGGTACACTGAAATTGATAGACTTGCGCAAAACCTGGCAGAAATATCAACCTGTGCAATTTGAAACTATGGCTGATGTTATGCGAGCAAATAAGATAGAATCCGGCGTCACACTTGCCCAACAAGGGAGATTGGATAATGCTCTCATGCTCTTCAAGGAAATACTTGCGACCAATAAAAATGACCCGATTGCTATCAATAATCTGGGTAATGTATACCTGCTAAATGGCGATTTCGACAAAGCAATCAGCGCATATCAGAGAGCGGTAAACAATGATGCGGAAGACACTGCTATACTGCTAAACATCGGTATGGCATACTATATACAGGGCGACGATAAAGAAGCAGTTGAATTCTTTACGCAGGCACGCGAGCATATTGAGTATACCAAAATGTGTACCCTCTTAGGTATCGAACCAGATGACAAACGACACGGAGACTTGATACAACGGTTAGAAAAAGCAGACGCCATAGTTATGAAGGATAACGAAGTCATGTCTCGCCCACTGGGTACGCGGCGGGTGGTTCTGTTTGATACGATTACTCCCGTTTATTGGAAACAGAAATAGTGCTTTGTCAACATTGAAATGACTTATGGATTGTTGAATCATTATTATGTAGTGGAGCTTCTCCGTCCCTCCACGATAGTTTCAAACGATGGCGAGACGGAGGGACGCCACTACATACCCGTCAATGCAATCTTGACAGAGCAGTAGGTTCAGTAGAGCACAATTTTGACATTCGTAGGTCGAAATTCCCGTAGCGAAGTTTCTTTTTTAACAAAGTAGTAGGTAATTGGGCAATCAGTTGATTTTCTGATACCCAATTACCCAATCAAGCGAGGTGTTAATATGCAAATTAATCTCAAAAGTATCTTCCAAACGCTATCATCTCGGCGTTCCATTTTTTGTATGAGCATAGCGTTCGCCGTGTGTGTTGTAATATATTTTTTAGGCACCGTTGGATTGTTTCGACAACTGGAACTTTCAACAGTGGACATGCGGTTTCGTCTACGCCCAAAACGCAGTATCCATCCCCAAGTAGCCTTAATCCTCATCAGAGACAAAACGTCGAAGGAATACGGTTTTCCCCTTTCTCGCAGATTCTATGCAGAAGTCGCCAACACCCTTCTTGAGCGCGGCGCGAAAGCAGTTGGTTTTGATATGTTCTTTGCTGATGAATTGGATTTGGATGACCAATGGCTCAGTGGAGTCACTGATAACCACAATAATATAGTACACGCTATGCAACTGTCGATTTTCAAATCTCCAAGAGGAGTTTTGAAAGACGACAGATTGGAAAAGTTTGCGCTCAAAGGAGAGATTCAAGGTAAGGAGAAGATTCTTCGGACGGGAAAAGACCGGCTCTTGCCCTACGATAGTTTATTGGAGGCAACAAAGTTTTTGGGGAATGTTAGTTCCATTTTGGAATCAGACAATTCCGTCAGGCGTTATCCGTTAGTTGTCGAACATGCGGGAAGTTACTATCCAGCATTTGGGCTACTCTCTGCCTGCCGTGCTCTGGATGTTCCGCTTGACGGATTAAAAATCAATATCGGTGAAAGTATAATACTAAAAAGTGAGAAGGGGGAAGAAGTTTCTATTCCGATAGATAACAAAGGACAAATGGCCATCAATTACGTTGGCGGGTTAGAAAGCTTCAAGGTACGATATCAATTTTATGATTTGTACGAAGCAGTCCGGTCTGATTCTGAAGAATTGAACCTGTTTAAAGACAAGGTAGTCATTGTAGGTGTTTATGATTCTGCCAGCACTGACCTTTGCCCTACGCCTTTTGCGCGCGTTTTTCCCGGAGTGGGCATACACGCTACGATAGTAAGCAATATCCTGCAAAAAGATTTCATTAAGTACACTGGCACCATAAACAAGGCAGTCTTGATAGTTATATTCGCGTTCCTTGCCGTCGTCCTTCAAATTTTACTCTCGCCTAAACCTGCCAGCATCACTCTCGCTCTCCTCCTTTTTTTCATCCTGTTCATAGCATGGTTCTCATTTAGTTACATGGGAACAGTGATTAACGTCACTCAACCGTTCTTCGGAACAGTTTTTGCCTTTGGCGGCAGCATGTTCTATAGCTATGTGGATGAAAAACGAAGGGCGAAGAAACTGCACGATATTTTTGAAAGGCAGGTATCCCCCGAAATGCTATCCCGCCTGGAAACTTATGACGGAGGATTGGTACCCGGCGAAAGGAGAAAGCTGACGATGCTATTCTCCGACATCAAAGGGTTTACAACTTGGTCAGAACAACTCCAACCTGAAGAATTAGTAGCACAGATGAACGAATATTTCTCTGCCATGTTGGATAACATCATTAGCAACGGTGGGGTTATCAACAAGTTTATCGGAGATGCTATCGTCGCGCTATTTGGAATGGACGAATCCCGGGAGGGTGAAGCACCCCTGCAAGCGATAAAAGCCGGTTTGGCGATGCAGGAATCGCTCAAAAGATTGAACAAAGATAGAGAATCGGAAGGCTTGCCGTCCATCAACATGCGAGTTGGCATCAACACAGGCGATGTCGCCATCGGTAGCATCGGAACAGCAAAAAGGTCAGAACTTACCGTCATGGGTGACAATGTCAATCTGTCTCAACGCACAGAAGGCGAATGTGAGCCAGGTAGAGTTGCTATCACGGAATTTGCCTATGCAGAAGTCGCAGACAAAATAGAAGCAGAGTCCCTTGGATTACGACAACTCAAAGGTAAAACTCAACCCGTGACGATTTATCACGTCTTGAGCGTTAAATAGTATCTGTTGAAAAAATCATCGTAGGGCGGGTATGGTGGAAAAAGAACCAGTGGAGTATTGTACTCTAAGCTATTTACTGTATTCTCCTACGTTAGCTTCCCCACCTACCCGCCAATTAACGGAGAAAATCAGCAGATACTAAATTAGGGATTACACAACACAGTTTTTATTGCGAAGGAAGTTATGCAAAATGATTCTGAAATTTGAAGCATATCACGATGGTGAATTATGGTGTGCCAGAGCCGTTGGCGAAAGTATCTTCACCCAAGGGAAAACTCTGGATGAACTGACGGAAAATATTAAAGAAGCCGCATCATTGCACTTTGAAGAGGAATTGGAACAGGGTAAAAGCATTCCGATATTGTTGTTCTCAGAGTTGGAGGTGACGCATGCCACCCAAGTTGCCGCAAGTTAGTGGGCGAGATATCATCCAATTACTTCAGCGATTAGAATATGAAAAATCCGAAACCAAACTAAGGAGGTAACATGGACGTAAAAATCGGAATCATCGGTGGTAGTGGTTTCTACCAGATGGAAGGTTTGACAGACATTGAGGAAATAGACGTGGATACGCCCTTCGGCAAGCCCAGCGACTCCATTATTGTAGGTATGCTAAATGACAAGCGCGCAGCCTTTTTGCCGAGACATGGCAAAGGACACAGGTTATTTCCCGCAGAATTAAACATGCGCGCAAATATTTACGCTCTCAAGAGTTTGGGTGTAGAGTGGGTAATCTCTGTCAATGCGGTTGGGAGTTTGCGCGAGGAGATAAAACCCCGCGATTTTGTCGTTCCTGACCAATTGGTTGATTTCACAAAAGGACGCGTCAGTACCTTCTTTGGCGAAGGTTTGGTAGTACACATCAGTATGGCAGAACCGTTTTGTCCCGTTTTAAGCGACATTCTATACGAAGGTGCGAAGAAAGCGGGCGCGACAGTACACAAAGGCGGCACTTATATTTGCATGGAAGGCCCACAATTCTCGACAAAAGCTGAATCTGAGATGTATCGCAAGTTAGGGTTCGACATCATCGGCATGACAGCGGCAACCGAAGCAAAACTCGCGCGAGAAGCCGAACTCTGCTATGCGTCCTTCGCTTGCTCAACTGACTACGATTGCTGGCATACTGCACACGACGATGTGACAGCGGAGATGATTCTGCAAAATCTGTTTGCTAATGTGGATGTGGCAAAACGGGCTGTCCGCGCTGTAATAGGCAGAATTCCATCTGAACGTGGCGCTTGCGGTTGCGAAAATGCGCTGGAGAAATCTTTTGCTACAAACCCTGATGTGATACCAGAAGCGACAAAGAAAAAATTGGAACTGATTATTGGAAAATATATTAGGTAATCTGGCTCTGCAAAGATGCTTACACAGTTTCTCACAACCCGTGCTGTCTGATAATCTTTGGAAATGGTAATTCCATCTGTTGTTCCGGTATAAAAAAAGATTCTTCGGGGTATTCCTCCGAATTGAGGTGGGTAGTTGACCGTTGCGGAAACAAAGCTATTCTCACTTTTCCGCCACCCGACAACACATTTTGGGGCAACGTCTCAAAACCGGGCAACATTAGTTGAATCGCTGTTTCGTGCGCTTTTACCATTACCCGACGATAAATCCTGGCTCGGGTGGCTTCGGGAAGCGATTGGTGGCTGTATGTGCGCAGGGCTGCGAAAATTTTCTCCAAAGACAGTTCCATTTTTTTTCTCATCTTCATCGACATCTTTTCAGATTATTAATTAGTATCTGTTGATTTTCTCTATCAGTTGGCGGGTAGGGGGGAAGCACAAAATGACAAACGACAGTAAACACCACAAATTCGTGCCGTGTTTCCCGCATGATTTCCCCCCATACCCGCCCTACGATGATTTTTTCAGTGGATACTAATTAATGCGAGCAGGCATAATCAAGGACAGATACTCTTCACCACCAACCGGACGAAGGACGGCAGGTTTCAAAGCATCCTTCAATCCAAGCTGTACCTTTTCAGTTTCGATTTGCTGAAGAGCATCCATCAGGAATTTTGCGTTAAAACCAATTTGTAAGTCGCTACCCTCTTTTTGGACGCTGATTGTTTCAGACGCTTCACCAAAATCTGGCGTCATGGTGGAAAGCTCAAGCGTTTCCCCTTGAATATCAAGTTTGACGGACAGGGTTTTGGGATTCGCCAGTAAAGACACCCGTTTCGTTGCAGCGAGAAATTGTTTCGTGTCGATAGTGACTGAAATATCCTGGTCAGTTGGAATGATCTTCTGGTATTTGGGGTATTCGCCTTCGACTAAGCGTGAAACTAATTTAGTTCCATCTGTGTCAAAGGAAATATGGTTTTCCGCCAGACCAATTTTGAGAGATTCAGCATCGGCGAACAGACGCGGGATTTCCGTAGCGGCTTTCGTCGGCAGAATTACCTTCATCTCATTTTCCATTTCCTGGGGCATCTTGCGCGTCCATAAAGCCAATCGGTATATGTCTGTCCCTACTATCCGTAGGTATTCGGGGGTGACATGCAAATGCAGTCCATTGAGAAAATAACGCGAGGCTTCGTTGGAAACAGCAAAAAGGGTTTTTTGAATAGCTTGTCTGATGTCCTCTGCATTGGCAACAAACGCATACGCAGGCTCTACGGGCAAAGCGGGGAATTCCTCCTCAGCAGCCCCCGTCAGTTGATAATGTCCGCGTTCGCAGTCAATTTCCACCCTCTGCTGATTGTCAGTACGCAATCTGATTTGCGCAGGTGGTAACTCGCGGACGATTTCCGCCAACTTCCGCGCCGGGATTGCCACCTTACCCTCCTCAATAACGTCCGCGGGCAGATGCAATCTTTCTGTTACTTCCAAATCTGTAGCCGTCAGTTGAACACATTCCCCTTCAGCTTCCACCAAAACACAGGATAAAATGGGTAAAGCGGTGCTCACCGCGATATTTTGCGCATTTTGTAACGCTTTTTGCCAATTCTCCTTAGCAAATAAAAGTTCCATGTTATCATCCTTATTTGGGAAGTAAAGAGTAATGAGTAAAAAGTAATAATTTTACTCCAATTCTAACAATTCCTCCAGATTACTCCCCGCCTTCCTGAGTTCTCTCAGAATCTGTTTTTTCAAAGCGCGTTTAGCACGTTGTCGCAACGACTTAATTGCCGTCCTTGAGCGTCCCATAATCTGAGAAATCTCCCGGTCATTGTATCCATCCAATTCCCCCAACGTCAGCACAGCGCAATAGTCTTGAGATAATTGAATCAGCGCGTTATGTAAATATGCCACCAACTCCTGATGTTCAACAATTCGGTTAGGCAGCGGCTCTTCCGAAGGAATTGAGCTAATCAGCGTATGGATGTCCTCTGTTGTGTTGTCGTCAAGGGAAACGAATGTCATCTTAGCTCGCTGACGAAATTCATCCATGCACAGATTGTAGGCAACTTTGCGCAACCATGTTCCGATTTTGTGTGGTTGGGTGAGGGATGAAAAATGTTGATAAGCTCGATAGAATACCTCTGAAGTAATCTCCTCCGCATCAGACTCATTTTTCACCAACCGCAGAACAAAATAATAAATTTCATCGACAAATTGAGTATAAAACTGTTCAAAGTTGCCACAATTTTGCATAGCTACGCGTCCTGAACGAAAATGATATTGATAAGACGGAATTTCAGCAAAAAGGTATCGCGCTTTTTGGAGGTATGCTGTTTCCAGAAAACATTGATATATTAAATTAGGTGCGCTCTAACTAATTCAATTGCAATGCAGGTTTAATTCCTGCTACGACAG
>CAZRLY010000277.1:0-7880 GCA_964601015.1 uncultured bacterium | reverse complement strand
TTTCGTGGTCAATTGCCAACCGTTCGGTCATTTCCGTCAAGGCGATGATTCCAGCGGCGGCTAACACTCCCGCTTGCCGCATCCCCCCGCCCAGACTCTAAAAGAAACCGCAAAGACGCAGAGAACGCAGAGATAGCGCAAAGAAAAAACTCTGCGTTTCCTTTGCGCCCTTTGCGCCTTTGCGGTGAAAAAGTTTAAAAATCTTTTGCATAATTACTTAATCAGGCATACGTCTCCCTGTATTTGCTTTCCTTTGAAGAAAAATGTTGTAAAAAAACTATATTTATTGTAAAATACTTTCAATCATTTTTCTACAAGGCGGAATACAAAAATGAAGACTGTTATATTTGATGCGCCAAAGAAGATTAGAATTGACGAGATGGACATCCCAAAATTGAATGCGCAAGAGGTGCTTGTAAAGGTTAAAGCGTCCGGCGTATGCGGCACGGATGTACATATTTACGACGGCGATTTTATTTCCACCTACCCCCTTGTGCCAGGACATGAGTTCGCTGGCGAAGTCGTGGAGTTAGGTTCAGAGGTACAGGGTGTTCAAGTCGGTGACAGCGTTGCAATTGACCCATCGATATACTGCAATCAGTGCAAATACTGCAAGGAGAACAAACAGAATTTTTGTGAGAATTTCAAGGCCTATGGACTGCACGAAAACGGAGGATTCGCTGAGTTCGCCCTTATTCACCAGCGCAATCTGTATTCCATTGACGGGCTGTCATATCTGGAAGGTGCTATGGTAGAGCCTGTCGGCTGCGGTATCCACGGAATGAAACAAATTGACCTGCAATTAGGTGACCGAGTACTCATCTTCGGCAGTGGACCAATTGGTTTGATACTCATGCAATTGTGTAAAATAGGCGGTGCTGCTACTATAACGATGGTGGATGTGGCAGAAAGCAAACTGGATTTAGCGCTGAGTCTGGGTGCGACAAACGTTTTTTTAGCGGACGACGAGCTACAACAAAACTTACAATACCTACAACCAGACGGTTTTCACGTAGTTATCGACGCAACTGGCAATCCACGCGTGGTCGAATTGATGTTCGATTACGTGCAGGACAAGGGAAAATTACTCTTCTTCGGTGTATGTCCAGCCGACGCGAAAATACAAATTTCCCCGTATGACATTTACAAAAAGGAACTGAAAATCTGCGGCACTTTCGCCCTATTGCACACAGCACGTCCGGCGATTGACCTGTTGAAAGCGAAAAAAATCAGCGTTGAACCATTGATTTCTCACAAGTTCCCTATCGAAGGCTTTATGGAGGCATTTGCGTTGAAACAACACGGAAAAGAAGCCCTGAAAATTGTTATCACGCCGAATGACTAAGTGGATTGATAATAACTTGTAAAAGGAGTTGAATAATGAGAAAAATAACCTACAGAGAGGCTTTAAAAGAAGCGTTGCGTGAGGAGATGAGCAAGGACGAAACAGTTTTTTTAATGGGGGAAGATATTGCAGAATGGGGAGGGTGTTACGGGGTAACGAAGGGACTCCTGGATAAGTTCGGCCCTGAGCGGGTACGCAACACACCGATTTCAGAGGCAGGATTCACCGGTGCCGCTTTGGGCGCAGCCATTACAGGGATGCGTCCGGTTGTTGAGATAATGTACATAGACTTCTGCACGGTGGCATTTGACCAGATTGTCAATCAGATAGCCAAAATCCGATACATGGTGGGCGGGCAATTGAACGTGCCGCTTGTAATTCGGACACAGGGAGGAGCCGGCCGGTCATCCGCCGCTCAACACGCCCAGAGCCTTGAGGCGTTGTTCATGCACACGCCCGGACTGCTCATTGCAATGCCAGCTACCCCTTACGATGCCAAGGGGTTGCTGAAAACCGCTATTAAAAATGATAATCCGGTGGTGTTCATCGAACACAAACTTTTGTACTCAGAAGAGGGTGAAGTACCCGAACCCGAAGAGGAGTATTTCATAGATTTTGGAAAAGCGGACATTAAAAGAAAGGGTAACGATTTGACAATTGTTGCCACTTCGCGGATGGTGTTGAAGGCACTCGAAGCGGCGGAAAAACTCAATGAACAAGACATCAGCGCGGAAGTAATTGACCCACTGACGCTTGTCCCGTTAGATAAAGAGACGATTATCAATTCTGTCAAACGAACTAACAGATTGGTTATCGTACACGAAGCGGTTGAGCGATGCGGGTTTGGGGCAGAGCTTGCCGCTATTGTTATCAAGGAAGCCTTCGATTATCTTGATGCTCCCATTGAGCGAGTTGCGGCTGCCAATGTGCCTGTGCCGTTCGCGCCTGCTCTGGAAGATTATGTAATTCCTGACGTAGACGATATCGTCGATGCGGTGCGGAAGATGTTGAACGTTTGAAGTTGCCGTCGCTCCAATTTTGGAAAGCCCCATAAAGGGGGGCAAATCCTATCCGTGCCGTTGGCTCGAACCCTACATAAAAAGAAAGGGGGTTTGGGGGGGAGGAGAAGGGCAAAGCCCTCTCCTTTGGCTTTTCCCCCAACATAAAGATGAAAAACGAAGATTTTCTTTTCACAGAGGATGTGTCAGAAATTGACCCGGATACTGACAGGATTATCGCCTTTGAGGAGGAGAGGCAGACGGAAAAGCTGATTTTGATTCCTTCTGAGAGCATTTGTCCCAAAGCAGTTAGGCAGGCTTTAGGTTGTGTGTTCACCGATATTTATGCCGAAGGTTATCCGTCTTTGCGCATGACAAAATACGAAAGAGAGTATTTGTTGGATTTCAAACGCCAGCTTTCCTACCATTGGCGGTATGCCGACAGGCGATACTACAAGGGATGCGAGTTTGTTGATTTCATAGAGGCCCTGGCGATGAAACGCGTCGTTGAGTTGTTTGCCACCAATGAATATCCCGCCGAACAGATTTTTGCGAACGTCCAGCCGCTTTCCGGCGCGGCGGCGAACAACGCCGTTTACGACGCTTTCTTAAAACCGGGGGATACTGTCATGGGCATGTCTCTCACCTGTGGGGGGCATTTGACGCACGGTGGAGAGGCAAACCGGTCAGGCAAATATTATAACATCGTCTCCTATTTGACTGACAGAGATAAAAAGATTGATTATGATGATGTAAAAAAGTTGGCGCTAGAATACAAGCCGGAGATGATTATCGGCGGATACAGCGCATATCCCTGGACGGTGGATTGGCATAAATTCAGGGAGATTGCCGATGCTGTCGGCGCTATTTTGATGGCTGACATAGCGCATCCGGCGGGGTTGGTAATAGCGGGGAAATTTCCCAATCCTGTGGGGATAGCCGACGTTACAACCTTTACGACTCACAAAACGCTTTGCGGGCCCAGAGGCGCTGTAATTCTGACCACAGATGAAGAGAAGGCTAAACAGGTGGACAGGGCTGTATTCCCCGGAGAACAGGGCGGCCCGCATATCAACAACATCGCCGCAAAAGCAGTCTGTTTCAAAATAGCGCAGACGGAGAAATTTCGCAAACTCCAGGAAAACATCGCAGAAAACGCGCAATATCTTGCCGACGCGTTACAACATCTTGGACTGAAATTGGCTTACGGTGGTACGGATACGCACATGCTCTTGATAGATTTGAAGAACGCAAAAACTCCGACGGGGCGCGTGTTGAAGGGTGAGATAGCTTCGCGTATCCTTGATATGTGCGGGATAACCTGCAATAAGAATGCGCTCGCCGGTGACGAAGATGTACTTGACCCAACTGGCATCAGACTTGGAACGCCTTGGATTACGCAACGAGGCATCGGCAAAGATGGGATAGAAAAGCTGGCAGAATTGATTCATAAGGTTTTGACGAACATACATACTTTCTCTTACATGCGCACGAAAGGTGAGGTTGGCAGGGGCAAAATTGACCAAACCATCACGGAGGAGGTGAAAAAGGAGGTGGCGGAAATTGTTCAAAACATCGGCAGAGAATATCACAGCAGAACATTTACTGGCGTGAACCTTAGCATAACTACAATCTTGGAAATTACCAGCGAGCGCGCTACCGCCTTTTTACAATGCGTTACCACGAACAACATATTTGACCTGAAAATCGGTCAATCTCAGAACTCCTTCATCCTTGATAAAGACGGGAAGGTAATCGACGGGGTTGTAATCCAACGGCTTGAACCAGATGTGAAAACTCAGTTTCCGCACAAAGTAGCGGCGGAGCTCTGTCCCGCCACTGAGTTTGCGCAATCCACAGTACGTGAACGCTATCTGATGGCGACGCACCCCGAAAAAACCGAGAGGGTGAAAAGGTGGTTGCGTTCGCTTTCCGATGGATATGTACTTTTTGACGAGGATGATATTTTTGCAAAGGTGGATGGGCCGGCTGTAATAGGTGATGTTCACGGAGAGTCGAACATCGAAACGAATTTGCCTGCTGATGGCGATGCGGCTTATCTTTACGATAACGGATTTAAAGAACTATTTGACCTTTCAAAACCGTATTTTGTCGGCGCTACGAAAATTACCAAAGCAGCGGCGAGGCTCAGTCCCGCCAAAGTAGCGGCGAGTTCCAGTCCCGCCACAGAGTTTTCCGAAGTAGCGGCGGAGCTCTGTCCCGCCACCTCCAAAGAAGAAAAGCCGTTGAAAAAGAGCTGTTTGTACGATGAACACCTGAAACTGACGAGGAAGACGAACATGGTTCCGTTTGCAGGTTGGATTATGCCCGTATCCTACGGAAGAATCAGCGATGAACACAAGGCGGTACGAGAAACAACGGGGATATTTGACGTTACGCACATGGGCATACTTGAAATCAGCGGCGAGAGTCCCACAAGATTTTTAGATTTGATTACGACAAACTACATCCCCCGTCTGAAAATAGGACAGTGCCAGTATTCCCACATCCTTGACGTGGATGGCATACCGATGGACGATGTAATGATTTACAAACGCGCACAGGATACCTACATGATGGTGGTAAACGCCGTCAACACGGAAAAAATAAAGGCATGGTTGAACGCTGTCAATTCAAAGAACGCAATTATCGACAGGGATAACCCCCTCAAGGAAGTTGATGCAACCGTCGTCATCAGGGATTTGAAGGATAGCTCAAGCGGCGAAGACCAAAAGGTTGACATCGCATTGCAGGGCCAAAATTCGCTTGCAATTCTTCTTAAACTTATGAAAAGTACAGCAAGCTGCCAGCCTGCTCTTGCTAAACTCAAAAAATCTGAATTCGTTGAGACAAACATTGGCGACATAAAAGTCATCATCTCGCGAACGGGATATACAGGAGAGGACATCGGCTTTGAGTTATATTTGCATCCTGACAGCGCGCCCAAGCTCTGGAACCTGCTTTTAGAATGCGGCAAAGAATACGGGATAAAACCAGCAGGACTCGGCGCAAGAGATTCCACCAGAACGGAAGCAGGATTGCCGCTATACGGACACGAACTGTCAGGCGAAAACAAAATTACTTCAATAGAGGCAGGCTACGGGGGATGTGTGAAGTTGCATAAGCCATTTTTCGTTGGCAGAAAGGCCTGTTTGAAAGAAGAATCCGATAGAAAGATGTGCGTCGTGCGGTTCAGAATGAACAGGAAGGGCATAAAGATGATTCGACCAGCCCACCCAGTCGTCAATAAGCGAGGAGAGTGCATCGGTTCTGTAACGAGTTGCGCGCTTGACGGCGAAGGATTTCAAGTCGGCATGGCTTATGTCAACATCAAATACTCCGATGAAGGAACTCAAATCGGAATGTATGCGCTTCCACAAAAGGCTGTGGCTGAGAAACCGAAAGACAAATTGGACATCGGGGATAGGGTGTTGCTTCACGAAGAGGCTGCGATTCAGCAGCGATTCATGACACCAGAAGTACCTGTGGCAAAGGTACGAAACGGCGAGGATGTTGATTAAGCATCATTTTTTACGTGACATATCCCCAAACATGCGAGGAGGAAAAAACATGATACAATGTAACCAAATTCTCGTCCCATTCATCTGCGCAACTACGCTAAACGCGCAAACCGAGGAAACACAGAAAGAATCGGATAAAGACAGAAATTACTGGGTGGGAGCAATGAAGGATGTGCATGAGAAATTCACAGGCAAGAAGGGTACTTTCGCGCATTTCGGCGACTCTATCACAGTCACCATGGCCTTCTGGACCCCGTTGTTGTATAGTCGCAAGAACGCTTCGGAGGAGATGGAAAAAGCATACCAGTTGGTCGAGAAATATACGGCAGAGGAGTGCTGGCGCGATTGGAAAGGCGCACAATACGGCAACGATGGCAGCACTACCATCCGATGGGCATACGCTAATGTGGATGAGTGGCTGAAGAAACTCAACCCGGAAGTGGTGCTTATCATGTTTGGTACGAATGACTTACATGCGCTCGAACTGGAGGAATACCAGAACAAGACGCAGGAGGTAGTTCAGAAGTGTCTGGACAATGGCACCGTGGTGATATTGAATGCGATGCCGCCCCGGAGCGGATTCGTCGAGAAAGCAAAAACCTTCGTCGAAGCGGCCAAAAAAATTGCCAGTGACATGAAGGTACCGCTCGTTGACCTTTATGCCGAGATTCTGAAACGTCGCCCCGATGACTGGGACGGGAGCCTGGACAAATTCAGGGATTGGGATGGCTACGATGTGCCTACGCTGATAGCCAGAGACGGCGTCCATCTCTCCCATCCTGTGAAGTACAGGGACGACTATTCAGAGGAAGCACTCAACAACTGCGGCTACTCGTTGCGCAACTACCTCGTCCTGATGAAGTACGCTGAGGTGATAGAGATTTTATTACAGAAAGAGTAGGGGCTTGGGACTGAAGCTCTGCACGCATAAATGCGGCAGGTTCTTAGTCGTAAAGTATGTTGCCAGCTCGTTGGAATTGCAAACAGTTTAAAAACTCTCGCTAAAGTCTACGGTGTTGGTTTTAAACAATTCCTAAACCAGCACCTTAGTCTTTAGACGTAATCTTTAGATAGGTGTTTTTTTATGAATAAACTCCGAGAACGCATCAACGCCGAAATTTTGCCGCGCGTTAGTAAAGCATCGCGTTATATTGGCGGTGAAGTGAATAGCATCGTCAAGCCTGAATCAGAGGTGGATTTCAGGCTTGCACTGGTTTTTCCCGACACTTACGAGATAGGCATGTCGCATCTCGGCTTGTCTATCCTGTACGAGATTTTAAATCGACAGAGGGGCATACAAGCGGAGCGAGTTTTTGCGCCGTGGACGGATATGGAAGAGCAGATGCGACTAAAAAATATTCCCATGTTCAGCCATGAAACCACGACGCCTTTGGGGGAGTTTGGTGTGGTGGGTTTCACCTTGCAGTATGAATTGAGTTATACGAACATTTTAAACATTTTGGATTTGTCAAAAATCCCGCTTCTAAGTTCTGAGCGAACTGAAGAACACCCTCTCATCATTGCAGGCGGGCCATGTGCATTCAACCCTGAACCATTAGTGGATTTTATTGATGCCTTTCTGATAGGCGATGGCGAGGACGCAGTTTTGGAGATGGTGGAAGCTATCAGAAGTTCTCCCAAAAGTAGAGAGAAACAACTGCAACGACTTTCCGAAATTGATGGCGTTTACGTGCCAAGATGTTACGAAACTGAAACGCTTGCCGATGACACTATCGTTCTGAAGGACGCTGGGTCAAATGTTTTGATAAAGAAGCGCGTCCTTGCGGATTTAAACGGGGCTATTTATCCCACGCGCTCTCTCCTTTCATATCCGCCGGCGGTACATGGCAGAATCAAGCTGGAGGTGTTGCGCGGATGTATGCAAGGATGCCGATTCTGCCAGGCGGGGGTGATATATCGTCCTCTGCGGGAGCGTTCTTTGGAAACGCTTGGCAAATTGTTAAAACAGAGCATTGACGAGACCGGACATGATGAGGCGACGCTGTTATCGCTTTC
>CAZRLY010000276.1:0-7901 GCA_964601015.1 uncultured bacterium | reverse complement strand
AAAGTAATTTTGCATAGTTGTGGAGGTATCCGTCCGCTGGTGCCGATGCTAATTGAGGCAGGCTTTGATTGCTTAGAACCCTTGGAAGTCAAAGCAGGCATGGATTTAATCGAACTGAAGAAAAACTTCGGCGATTGGCTGACATTTATGGGTGGTATTGACGTCCGGGCAATGGCGCATCTTGACCCGGCTGTCATTGAAGAAGAGATTCGCACCAAGATTCCTGTCGCCATGAAGGGTGGAGGCTATATCTTCCATTCTGACCATTCCGTACCGCACAATGTCAGCTTTCAACAGTATGAACATACTATCAACCTCGTCAAAAAGTATGGGACGTATTAATTAATGGTAAACTCAGAAGGGGGATTTGGGTAATTTCCCAATCCCCCTCCATAAGCCGCTTTAATCTGAATTACCAAACAATTAATGATAATGCAATTGTTTTTTGATTGAGCACCAGGTAGTGGCTAACTTGTCTGAGGGTTGGACTGACATAAAATCCTCAACGCCGTTGTTCATGATTTGTGGGATATTGTTGTCAGTCAGCGCAACATTGAAAACAGCTACCTCGTCCAGCAATCCATGATATTCCGCTGTATTCCAAATCAATTCGGAACCAAGTGTCAGCGGCTGCTTCGACACAATAATTTTTCCCGATTGTTGTTGGGGATTTTTAAAATCATTGCCCGGCTCGCCTTCATCAAGTTTCCCATTGATATAAATGCGCATTTCTTTGCCATCATAGACTCCGGCGACATGAATCCATTTGCCCTCTTCGGGAGGGGTTGGGCTTGCGTTCAGAGCGCGCCCTTTGTCGGTAATGACGTCAACGAAGAAGCTCTTTGTCAAAAAGCCACTTCGCATCAGCGCAATGGAATACGAAGCAAAATTAGTGTCATCCGGGCCATTTTTAAAGATAGGGCGCTGATACTTATCCACAATTTTATCAAACCGAGCCCAACATGCCAAGCTGACTTGTTCTGTCATTTCAAGGCTCTTACTACTTTCCACCTGAATACAACCGGAACCATCAATTTTCAGTGCTCCACCAAATCTACCATTAGCGTCCCAATCAACATCGTCGACTTTGTCGCCATGATTCCCGCTACCGGAACTATCTTTTCCCAGATTGCTCTTGTCATCAAACTTCCAATATCCTACCAATTGGTTTATCTCAATTGCATCACCTGTTACAGCCCATAAGCTCACAATTATTCCGATTATGGTCAAACTGATTAGAAAAGTGTTCATTTTACTTCTCCTTAGTATACTGGTTTCGATACGATTCTTCACTTCGTTCAGAATCTACTCAACCATCGCCACAAATCGTTTCAACTTTTCCGTTAAACTCGCAAGCGGCAACCCGACAACATTGAAGTAGCAACCCTCAACCCTCGACACAAAAGCCGCCGCTCTTTCCTGAATGCCGTAAGCGCCGGCTTTGTCCAACGGCTTTTCCACCTCCACATACTCTCTTATTTCAATTTCATTCAACTCCCTGAAGGTTACTTTTGTCGTTTCCGCCCAGACATCCTCCCTGCCAGTTTGGACATCTATCAGAGCGACTCCTGTGATAACCTCATGGGTTTTCCCACTCAACTTTGTCAAGATGCGGAGGGCATCTTCCATATCCTTGGGTTTTCCGATAGCCTCCCCCGCATCTACAACCACCGTATCCGCGCCTATCACCAGTCCTTCTGTTATCTGGTTGACGACAGAGCGCGCCTTGGAAAGCGCTGCTAATTTTGCGCCCTCTGTCGCATCCTGCATAAAAATGGCACTCTCATCGACGTTACTCGGAATCACTTCAAATTCCAGCCCGATTTGCTTCAAAAGTTGCGAACGCCGCGGAGACGCCGAAGCCAAAATCAATTTTGGATGTAGTTTGTTCAGATAGTTCATATTTTGGGACCAATTCTCTTACCAAACGTCCAAAATTCCCCCAAAACGAGTGCAAAACCATCAAGTTTTTCAACGGTGATGTTTCCGTTTTCATCAAGTACCTCTTCATCTACATGCTGCGCCACCACTTCCCCTAAAAACATATCGTGGTCACCTATAATTTGAATGTCAAGTACCTTGCATTCAACGTTGATGGGGCATTCAGCGATAAGCGGCGGTTTTACCTTCGTGGCAGGCAGTGGAGTTAAACCCGATTTCTCGAATTTGTCCACATCTCTGCCGGATACCCTGCCGCAAATCATCAACTTGTCAAGCAGCGACGCGGGTGCTAAATTGACCACATATTCACGCGTTTTTGTGATGAGCGAGTGCGAATACGTCGCCTGACGGATTGCAATGCCCAAAATAACCGGTCTGCTGATGCTGACATTGAATACTTCACCCAGCGTTATGATGTTAGGTTTGCCGTGTTCATCTACGGATGTGATGAGAGACGCCGGTGTCGGATAAATTGGTCTACGCGGTTGAATTTGAATTTTTGCCATTTGTTTCTCCTTTTACCTACTTAGAGCCAGCGTTTAAACCATGCAATCGCTGTATCAAGATGAAATTCATGTCCAGCTTCAAAAACATCAAGCGCCACCTTTTCACCGCAACCAAGATGTCGATAAAGTTCGTCAAGCTCTTTGTAGGCGGCTTCGGCATCGCTTGACAAGAAGCTTCCGTCTTTCGTGCCCGATTGAACCAGCAGTGGACGCGGGGCTATCAGCGAAGCAATGTCGGCATGCTCGAAGTAACGAGCCATCTTAGGCACATATCCGCAAATACAGTGTGGTTCTTTCAGGAACGTGCCGGCGAATGAGGTCAAAAATCCTGCAATGCAAGCTACGCTGACGCGAATATCACAAGCCGAGAGATAAAGCGTCATCTCGCCGCCGAGTGAAAGCCCTGCACATCCGATTCGCTTGCTATCCACCTGCGGCAAGGTTTCCAACACATCAATGGCTCTCTGCAAATCCCACATCCTGTAGCCGATAACCGTGCCGCCCAACAGGTTCAAAGATTCGTGTTCAAAATTACATCCCTGATAACCCTTGTTGGGATTCGCACGCTCTCCAAAACCAATGTGGTCAGGCACAAGCGTGACAAATCCTGCTTCCGCCAGATGGCGTGGGTATTTGTGGTATGCGCCATCCTCGTTCATAACCTGCTCTTTGCCGTAGCCGTGTCCGGGCGGACATAACACCGTCGGCGTTGGTCCGGAAGCAGACTTTGGCGTCAAAAGATAAGCCGGAACCCAAACATCCGGAAAAGTCTGATAGGCAATCTTTTGGACGGTGTAACTGCCCGCGTCTTCATCAGATAAAATCTGCACATCCAAACCCCCACACTTAAGTGTGGGGCTAAACTCAAGATGCTCTATGGACAGTAGTTCGACAACTTTAGCCAGCGCTTCTTGCTCCCATCCTTTGAATTCTTCGGGAGTATTTCCTGTAAAACGCATCTGCCGTGAATTTTCTTGATAAATTCGTTTGAGGTAGTTACGAAAATCTAAACCGGTGATAGTAACTGACATGAATATCCCTCCTGGTGTAGTCAAAATTAAGATTTCAACAGTAGAAAGTTGGGTTTCGTTCCTCAACCCAACCTACGGGCTATACTTATTTAAGGAGTTCGGCAATTTTTTGTTGTAGCGATTTGATTTCATCATCCCTATTATGTAAAGCCTCTTGAGTCTTTTCCATTTCCTTTATCATGCTCCGTTCCGCCTCACGCCGTCGCTTCCAGGCAACCTCATTCATCCTCCTAAAGAGCTGGCCAGCGCTCCAATACCTATCATTTGGATTCTTTTGTAGGGCTTTTAGAATAATCTCATCTATCTCTTCCCCTAATTCGGCTCTTTTGGCGCTAGGCGGTTCAGGTACCTCCTTGGCATGTGCAGCCAGAATTTCGTGAAAATCACCTGTGAAAGGGCTCTCGCCTGTGAGAAGCTGGTATAAGATTATTCCTAAAGAGTAAATATCCGAAGGAGGCCCGATTTCGGATGTTCTGCCCGCTGCCTGCTCAGGCGACATGTAAAGCGCTGTTCCAATTGGTTGTCCGGATACTATCAACCTGCTCCTCTCAACGTCTAGCGCTACCCCAAAACCCATTACCAGCACTTTTCCCTTGTTATCTATCATGACGTTGCTGAGTTTTAAATCTCTGTGTACTACCCCAAAAATATGCATATAATCCAGCGCATCGCAGATATATGAAAGATAGTGGGTTGTTTGCTCTAAGTTGAACGGCCCTGTCCTTTCCAGAAGTTCTTTGAGCGTTTCACCTTTGACAAAGGGCATCACAAAATAATCAACCTCCTGGTGAGAACCAACACTTTTGATGTCGATGATGTTGGGATGTTCCGCCAGCTTTGCCATTACCTGTGCTGCTCGTATAAACCGCTCCGCATCTACGTCTTCCTTCCTTAATTTGATGGCTACATCCTCGGCGGTGCTAAGTTCAACTCCCCTGTAGACGAATCCCATAGAGTCTTTGCCGACAAATTCTTCGATTCTATATTTACCATCTATTATATCGCCTTTATCCATAATATTTTCATCCTTGTAGAAAAATCGGATCCTTTTTACAAATGTTAAAAGGAGACCGGGAGCGCGCCGTTACCACGCAGTTTCTTCCATTCTTTGTTTTAGCTTTGCATTGATTTTTCTTATCGTAGACTCCAGATAAGTCCACCCGGAAATGCAATCCTCGACAATCCCCTCCAAGTTGGACAGTATTGCGTTTGACCAGGGGTATTCATGCTCAAGCGTTTCACCCTCAATGAAATTGAACAGGACAAGTGGTTGTCCGTCGAATCGGGTTTTAAAGTCGCCGTTCCGAGTCTTAATCGGATAGGGAATATTTCGGAAAAGTCCTTTGGAATAGAGATACCAGGTTAAAGGCAGATAAAAGTCAAGTCGACTGGCGCTCATTAGTCCCAGTCGCGAGTCGCTAAAGAGTTTGAGGAAGTATCGGTCACCATTGGAACAATCGGCAATGTAGCAGTAACCTACTTCGCCCTTGGGGAGGAAGGTGAGTTGCTCAATTTCAAGCCCGTAATCCTGATGAACTTTTTTGATGAGTGCGGTTTTATCAATGGTGAGTTCAACTTTCATAGTATTTTTGGTCTGAACAGATTGAAGATTGAATATTGTAAAAACCACGTTCAATAATCAATCTTCAATCCAGGCACACTACCTGACATCAGCTCTGATAAAAGATATAAAAGCTAACATGAAAAAGGCAGTGCTAAACAAAAACAGCAGTATAATATCTATCCATACGTGTGTGAGAGATTCGTCCAGTGTTTCAAGACGAAAACGGAATTCGGGGAAACCGGTCAAATCTAATTTCGCTCCCTGGAGGCCTGTCTTTACCATCTCGCGAACTTGTTCATTGAAGAAACTCGAAAAATCGATTTGGTACCGTTTTGCCGCCCTCACAAACGCTTCCTGATGTTCAAAGTCGGTACGTGCTAAGGCTGCTGTAGTGTATGTATACGATGATACAGGCGAAATCCGCGATAAGTCCATACCTATCCGTATTTGCCTGTTTCGTTTCTCTCGATACGCGTCCTCGATTCCCCTGTGTTCTTCTTCGATTCTTGCCAGCATTTTCTCAAGTTTTTTGACCATGAAATCCTGGATTGCTTTCTGCTTTTCCTTCGGGGCTTTTATTGACTTTATCTCTTCTGGCCATTTGTCAGGATTCATGTACTCCATTCTCTCTTGCATCGCCTGCTGAGTAACTGCATCCTTTTGTCCTTGAATCTCCTGCACAGATGGTATTTTATATATCTGTTTGGCTAACAGTATCGTAGTTTTAGGTATCACTAAGACAAAGACTACCCATACGAAAAGCAGCACTATTATGCTTGTTGCGGCTTTGTTTGTTTTTACAGATACAAAAAGAGCAACAACACTGAAAAACCAGATGTAAATTAAAGACACAAGCACTATTAATCCTAATCTAACCCAATCCTCTCCAGAAAACATTATATACGGCGATGAGATTATTATTAGTAACCCTATAAGCAACGATATTATAAAAGGCAGAACTACACTAATGTAGCTGCCTACCCATTTGCTTATTATCACCGAAGCTCTTGGAACAGAATTGGAAAGAATTAGCTTCAATGTGCCGCGTTCCCTTTCACCGGATATAGCATCATAAGCGAAAAGAATGGCTAATAGACTCATGACAACTTTTACGATAAACACTGAATCCAACGTGCCAAAGAACCCATACATCGGGTCACTTTTTAGGACAGCGCCTTCCAAAGCAGGCTCACCTACGATGCTGACGGTAACGACTTTTCCCGCAATGGTGTCTAATCCATCGGCCATTATGCTGAGAGGTACCGGAGGTTTATCCAATTTATAGCCCCCTCCCAAATCTGCGATAGAAGCCGATTTTTCCAGAGCTTCCTTTCGCATTTTGACAGCCGCGTTATATTCCTGCACTTGCGTTTCGTATTTTTCCCGCATGGTATATGCACTGACCAAGATGAGGATAAAACACAAAAGCAAGCTGATGGTAAATCTTAGGCTCAAGAGATTTGCGAGAAGCTCTTTCTTAACGATTGTTAGAAACATTTGAACGCCTCCTTTGCGTTTCAAAAAGACTTCTTTTGTAAACGGAATTACTCTGCGCAAAAGAACCGACACCCTCCAAGTGGTGGGATGAATGCGCAGGATGTTAGCGTCTATAACATTTTTGCCAAACTCAAAAGGAAGGGAATTCAGCCTCGCAAAATCGGGGGGAAGTATTTGCGTTGAATGCTAACCCCCACTCTTAGCACGTACCAGAGGAATCAGCAAATCGGGGCGATTGGAACTCACTCCATCCACGCCTAAATCTATCATAGCCTGCATTTCCTGTATCGTATCGGGGTTCCAGGCACGCACATCCAGGCCGTGGCGATGTGCTTCCTCCACCAACTCCCGGCGCAAATTTCTGTAGTGAATTCCGATGCCGCTTGCGCCTGCGTCCAGCGTTTGCTGGCATACATCTGCGGGTGGCTGGCCAAAGATAGCCCCCACCTTGAGAGAAGAGTCCAGACGCTTCACCTTGCGGATTCTGTCCAGATGGAAACTGGTGAAAATCACCTGCTCGTCCATTCCCATGCTTTTGACCGTCTGGACAGCCTGTTCCTCTACGCCTTCCCCTTTGAGTTCAATGAGCAGGATGGCTTTGTCCTTCACAACCTCCAGTACCTCTGCGAGCGTAGGTATGCGTTCGCCCTTGCCCGCATCTAAGGAGCGTATTTCAGCGAACGCAAGGTTGCGAATAGCTCCCGTACCGTTTGTGGTTCGGTCAACTGTCTCATCGTGCATTACGATTAGTTTATTGTCCTTAGTGAGGTGTATGTCGCATTCTGCATAGTCCACCTCAAGTTCCAGGGCATATCGGAATCCCCGAATTGTGTTTTCCGGTTCGACGCCTGCGGCACCACGATGTCCAACAACGTAAACCATGATGCAACTCCTTTCATTATTGTACTGATACGAGTTTTTTAAGCAATAGCGGGTAATCCAGGGGTTGCCGAAGTCGCTGAACGCAATAAAGCTATTTGAGCGAAGCGTAGCGAAGTCGACAACCTCGTGTTAAGCGAAGTCTAATGCAATCACTGAAGATGTCCTAGTGCATGTGGGCGTAAATTTCGGACCCCCCTCTACCTCCTGTGGTACTCTTGCTTTTTGGTATTGGGTGTTTGGGTGTTGGGGTATTGGGGGAAAAAAAGGTTATGGATTATCGGGGTTGGTTACCCATTACCCCAACACCCCATTCCCCCAACACCTTCTTTAATTACCCCGACACCCGAATACCAAGGGGGGGTTCAGAACTTCCGCCCGCGTGTACTAGTGCTTCGCCAGATTTAAATTGACGGATAGAGACTGAACAATTTGACAAGAATATCTATGCTTTTTCCTCTGCCATCCGTCAAATAAAAGTTG
>CAZRLY010000275.1:0-7950 GCA_964601015.1 uncultured bacterium | reverse complement strand
AAATGGACTTAATCATGTCTTTGTTAAAGGAGGGAATAATAATGATTGATTTTGAAGAATTCCCGCTCGTTAAGATGTTCACTGAGAAAGCACGCGCGGAAGAACGTATAAGAAACCTAACGAAAATTATAGAGATACAATTTGGCAAAGAGGGGTTGGTTGAGGTGGAAGAGCAGATTCGAGCAATCCAGGACGAGGAGAAATTGTTTACTCTCATAGAACCAGCGCTCACTTCCTCTTCATTGGAAGATTTTAAGAGAGTTCTTGTAGAGATTTAACAAATACAATAACATCTTAACTTGATACGCATGGTTGGTAAAATATTCAACATCAATTGTTCTCAGGGGTTATAAGGAGAAAGCGGGAAACTTTCCACTTTCCCATTCCAAAGGGGGGTAGTTTTATGCAATTTACGGCTTTAGGCGGAGCAATGGAAGTAGGGGCGAGTTGTGTGTTGTTACAAATAGCGGGCAAGAATATTCTTTTAGACGCCGGTATCAGAGTAAATCGCCGGGGCGAGGCATCTTTGCCAGATTTGGAGAAGCTAACAGAATTGGCAGGCAATAAACTTGATTTAGTTTTAGTCAGCCATGCGCATCTTGACCACGCAGGAGCGTTGCCGCTGGTATTAGAACGTTATCCCACGACTCAGATGTATTGTACTCCGCCCACAAAGGTAATTTTAGAAATACTTTTAGAAGACACCATCAAAATTATGGAACAGGAGTCAGCAGAGCACAAAGAGACACCGCTTTACAACCGTAATATGGTAGACAGGGTACTATGGGCCTCAAAGCTTGCGCCGTTTTCCGAATGGGTTTCTCCGATGGACGGCGTGGAATTCTATTTTCACCCCGCAGGACACATCATGGGCGCAGCTTGCATCCTCATAAAAACCCCTGAAGGAAAGGTGGCTTACACAGGCGACTTAGCCACCGCAGAACAACGTACCGTATCGGGGATAGAGAAAATTGATTTTTTCCAACCAGACGTTTTGATAACAGAATCTACCTACGGCGACAACGCTCACGCCAAGAGAAAAACAGAAGAACAACGATTGGCGCAATCCGTAGCCGAAGTCATAAAACGCGGCGGCACAGTTTTGATACCAAGTTTTGCTCTGGGCAGAGCGCAAGAGTTGATACTGATACTCAAACAGTACATGGTAAGCGGGGTAATTCCCAAATTTCCCATCTATGTGGACGGGATGGTGCGAGCAATCTGCGACGCTTATACGGACTTGATAGATTACCTTCCACAAAAGTTGCAAAACTGGGTAAAAAACTCGCAACAGATGATATTCTGGAGTCGACCGAAAAAAAACCTCCCCGAAGTGACCAAATTGGTGCCGACTGAACGCCCCCTGATGCTCATTGGCGAACCGAAATGTATCATCTCATCGTCGGGGATGCTAACAGGTGGGCCAAGCGTCTACTATGCGAAGGTTTTAGCTGACAACCCGAATAATGCCATATTCTTTACGGGATACCAGGATGAGGAATCTCCGGGCAGACGACTCTTAGAACTTAAAAAAGGCGACACTCTGAAACTGGAAGGCGAAGAAGTCCTCATTAAATGCGACATCAACAAATACAACCTATCCGCCCATGCCGACCAAATTCAACTTTGCCAACAGATAAGCTATATGAACCCACGTACGATTGTTTTGGTACACGGCGACCAAGACGCCATCTATATCTTGCGACAAAAACTCGTACTCAAGGGAATAGTGTGGGTGCCGCGTAACGGGCAAACAATTGACCTGACTGAGCAACCCGACTGGATTAACGACTATACCCATCAAAGGATAGATGCGGAAAGACTCACTTTTTACGGCTCTCTGGAAGCCGACGAGAATGAAATTGTGTTCAGATTTACTGATAAAAGACTGATTAACTCCCCGCAATGGAAGCAATTTTTTGTCGGTTACAAAGACGTGAAGGCGAAATTCATGGGAAAATGGCTGCAGGTGAGAGGTTTAGGCCCGGACGAAGGACAGGATGAGGAGTGAATGGCTCGAAGATTGAAGATTGAGAAAAAGGAAAACGGGAAAACGGGCCACCCCACGCCTTCTCAATTAACGATAACACACTGTTAAAGAGGTGTAAAATGCGAAGCAAAATTTTGTACTTGTCATGTTTGCTTATCTTCTCGTCTATGCTAAAAGCGGATGCGTTTATTGAGAGGTATATCAGCTTGCAGGAGGTAGTTGCGTCCTGTACTAACATTGTTTACGGGGAAGTCAAAACCGTGGACAAAGATAGGTTAGCTGCAACTATTGATGTAAAAGAGGACATTTTGGGCAGCAGCAGGCTCAAGGAAATAAAGATAAGTCTTGCCATGGGGCAACGCAGACAGGGAAGTACCCCGCGGATGATGATTAAACATTTCAAGCAAGGCGAGCCAATCATGATGTTTTACGAGAAAAAGCAGGGACACATCAACAGCGTTGGGCATACGGACAAAACCTGGTTTCAATGTAAAAAGTACGTGGGCACCGGTACGCGACGGCGTGAGCAGTGGTGGCCGTTCACTCACATTGAAATCTATATGCGCAGGACTTATGACGGTGAAACATCTGGGCTATTGGAATTGGTGCAAAAAATGACATCGGGATACAGGGAGGTGTTGGATACTCCCGTAGCGCCGAAGTTCGATGAGGCACCGCCGGACGCTACAAAAATTTTGGTCTTTTCCTGCGATATGTACGATGATGAAATTGCCGCGCTTGCAAGATTTATTAAAATTGACGAATATAGTTTCGCCGTTGAACAGACTCTGGACAAACAATTACCTGAACTGGGAAAAGCCGACATTCTCTGGATTGGTCAAAGTGCCATCCAGCAAAACTGGTATGTCCTTGATGTATCCGATGAAAGACGTATCAAAAGGTTTGTCGCAAACGGCGGCGTTGTCATAGTTTCCGGACAGGATAGCTATTCCAGCCGGCGATGTCCAACCAAATGGTTTCCAAAGTATCTCCTTGGCGCTCACCAAGGACTTCAGGCAGATTTTTGTCCGACAGAACACGCATCTTTCCTGTTTCAAAAACCGAATCAGATTCAATCCGGGCAGATATGCATAGAGGATACGTGGGCGCGCTGGAACAAAAAGGTTGAGGTTCTGGCAACTACCAAATCAGGTAAAGGGTTGGTAATCGGTACGCTCGAATGCGGCAAAGGTTTGTATATTGTAACCAGCCTTCAGAATAAATCCACCATAAGCGTTGCAACTAATCGGCAAATGATGGAAAATTTGATTTATTTTGCAACCCGCTGGCTCAAAAAGAGGGTTGACAGATGACATATTCTTAGGTAATTTTCAAAAATAAACTAGCGCTTTTAGGGTAGCAGCAGTCCCTGACTGCCACCGCATCGGTCAGGGACCGATGCTACCCGGAATGTAAACTTTAATACTGAAAATTACCTAACCCTCAATAAAAATAGCGTGCGCGCTCAACCCTTTATCCCTGAGTTGATTCATGTAAATTTCACGTATTCGATTAAATACGGCGATATATTCTTCGGTACGGTAATCTCGATACGTCCACTTCCAGGGCTGAAATGTCTTGTTGCGAAATTGCAACGTTATTTCCGCAAAGATGCCCTTGCACAGATACATTCTATGAGCTTGGTCTTTTGTGGTAGCCAGTATCATCTTGCCAGCGACGACGTACCCCGGGTCAAGATTTATCCGGCGGTTCATCGTGTCGGGAAAGAAAAATTGTGTCTCAAGTTCGTTTGTAAAAACTTTAACTTCGGCAAGTTCGTCGGGTTGAATCAGACTCTCAAAGCTGACAAACTTCCTAAACAAATTCTTTCCCATTTCAGCCTCATAGTAATTTGTGTAGTCAAATGGTATGACAGAACTTTCAAAATCAATATCGCCAAATCTCTCGCTGAGTTTCCGTTGAACAAGATCGAATAACTCTACATTTGCTGTTATCATGCCTGTGATTAGTTTGACAAGCGGGTGTTCTTTAATGTTTCCCATTTTTGTCCCTTGTGAATGTATTATCATCGTAAGGAGTAAAAAGTAAAGAGTGATAATGCTACTTTTTGAACATGAAAAAAAACTCATTTTACATCAGCACACACGGCTTTGGGCATGCGACCAGAACGACTGAAGTTATCAACTGGATAGCCAAAATGCAGCCGGGCCATACAACCTATGTCCATACTGGAGTACCAAAATGGCTTTTTGAGCAAAACATCAAAGGGGCTTTCATATACCACGAGGTAGTGCTTGATGTCGGCGTCATCGAAAAAGACGCCCTGCGGCAGGAGCCGTTATTCACCCTCCAAGCAGCGGCTAAACTATTGGAATCTACAGATGCGTTAATTTCCAGCGAAGCGTCATTCATAGCTTCTGAGCAAATTTCCCTGATTGTTACGGACATCCCATTCCTTGCTGTTGACATCGCCAAAACTGTGGGTATTCCATGTTTGGCTATCGGGAATTTTTCGTGGGATTGGATTTACAGTCCGTACATAGAGCAATTTACGGAGTATGCCTACATCGTTGATAGAATTAAGACGTCTTATGCCCAAACGGATATGCTCCTGCGTTTGCCGTTAAACGCAGGAATGGATGTTTTTCCACGATGCGTTGACGTGCCGTTGGTTGTGCGCCGCTCAGAAGCGGATGAATCTGAAATATTGGACGCTCTTGGAATCCCTGACGTTGAGAAGAGAAGAAAGATATTTTGGTGTTTCACCAGAAATGTCCCTTCGTCACTTTTAGTCAAAGGTGCGCAGAACTCCCCCGATTATCTGTTTCTGGCGTTTGATGAACTTGAGGGGCACAATCCGGGCAACATCGTGGAGATTCCCGAACATTTTAGAGGTAGATTTCTTGACATCCTGAAGGCTGCTGATGCGGTGATTTCAAAATTGGGATACGGTATCACAGCGGATTGTACCGGAAATAAGACGCGACTCATGCACATTCCAAGGGAAGGGTTTGTCGAATACGAGGTTATCAAAAATGGGGTCAATCGGTATATCCCCGCTTATGAAATCCCCGAATACGATTTTGAAACGGGACGTTGGCAACAACACTTGGACGCGCTTTTGGAGATGCCGTATGTTCAAACGGACAATGAACTTGACGGCGCAAGGAGATGCGCTGAATTGGTACTTTCGATAC
Organism: uncultured bacterium; assembly: GCA_964601015.1. Taxonomy (GTDB): domain Bacteria; phylum Poribacteria; class WGA-4E; order DTYX01; family CAZRLY01; genus CAZRLY01. The sequence goes on along the minus strand of CAZRLY010000275.1, from coordinate 2,802 downwards.
TGAGAAACTAAATATTGCTATTTTGGCAATACTTTGATATAATTGGTGATTATGTTTTCTTAATTATATAAATTGGTTGCGGAATGTGCCAAAAATTATGAAAGGGATTTGATGATGAAAAGCGACTTATGGGTATACATTGAAACTGATGAAAATGGAGTTACCAACATTAGCCTTCAGTGTCTTTCAAAGGGCAGGCAGTTAGCGACTCCTGGTAGTTACAACAAGCTATGTTGCGTAGTTTTGGGTGACAATTTGGGTTCAATTCATGAGGATTTGGTGCTTCATGGCGCTGATGTCGTATATCTGGCAGACGACGCTAAACTTAAAGATTATACGACTACGCCGTACAAAAAGGTTATTTGCGAGTTGGTAAAAACACACAATCCGGATATATTTCTCTTTCCCGCGTCAACTCAAGGGAACGATTTAGCCCCTATTGTAGCTTCCAGCCTGCAAACAAGTTGTGTGATGGATTGCAACGACGTGAGTATCGAAGATGAACTCTTGTTACAAAAAAGGTTAGAATACGATGGAAAGGTATCGACAAATTATCGCTCATGCGTATCCCCCCCTCAAATTGCGACTCTCAAGGACGGCATCGCTGAAATCACCGACGCTGATAGCAACCGACAGGGGGAGCTCGTATCCGTAGATGTGGTGCTAAACGAAAGCGATTTGGTTACAAAGGTGATAAAGCGCGAGGTTGCGAAAAGAACGGTCAATCTCAAAAACGCTAAGGTTATCGTAGCTGGCGGCGCGGGAGTCGGCTCAAGGGAAAATTTCAAACTGGTTGAAGAGTTGGCGGAGGTACTCGGCGGCGAGGTAGGTGCTACTCGCCCGGTAGTGGATGCTGGCTGGACATCGCATGAAAGGCAAATCGGGCAAACGGGCGTAACCGTCAAACCGGATTTGTACATTGCTTGCGGGATAAGCGGCGCAGTACAACATCGCGTTGGGATGATGGACGCGAAAACGATAGTCTCTATCAATATTGACCTATCGGCACCGATATTTAGATTTTCTCACTATCGTATCGTAGCTGACATAGCGGAAGTGCTACCGAAATTGATAAAACTCTCTAAATCGTAGTGAGTATCTGGTTTTCGTTGGGTTTAGCGCCTCAACCCAACCTACTTTTTACACAGCCTCTAAGCCATAACGTTATTTGAAATTTCTGTTGAGGAGTTCCTTGAATACCCATGTAGGTTGGGTTGAACGAAAGTGAAACCCAACAGGTGAGTATCTTGTTTTTAAATGGACATGAGAAGGTGAAATAACGCAAATATAAGAAAGGAATGGTAAAAATGATAAAGGAAGCTATCAGCAAAGTTGTGAACGGTGAAGATTTGACTGAAAGGGAAGCAGTTGATACGATGAATGAAATCATGAGCGGTGAAGCTACGCCCGCTCAGATTGCGAGTTTTATAACCGCGCTCAGATTGAAAGGTGAAACCATCGAAGAGATTACAGGCTGCGCGCGGGTGATGCGAGAGAAGGCTACGAAGATAAAAACAAACCAATCGATTTTGGTGGATACGTGCGGTACGGGCGGCGACGGCGCGCATACCTTCAACATCTCCACGACAGCGGCTTTTGTCGTAGCAGGCGCAGACATTCCCGTCGCCAAACACGGCAATCGCTCAGTATCAAGTCTAAGTGGCAGCGCAGACGTGTTGAAAGCATTGGGGGTAAACATTGAAGTCGGACCGGAAGTAGTTGGACGCTGCATAGACGAAATCGGCATCGGTTTTCTGTTCGCTCCACTTTTGCACGGTGCGATGAAATATGCAATCGGCCCGCGCCGAGAGATAGGAATTAGGACTATCTTCAACGCGCTCGGCCCGCTCACGAACCCCGCCGGAGCGCAAACACAGGTGTTGGGCGTTTACGATAAAAATCTCACAGAACCGCTCGCCAGAGTGCTTGGGAATTTGGGAAGCAAACACGTTTTCGTCGTACACGGCGAAGACGGATTAGATGAAATCACAACAACCACGAATACTTACGTCTCCGAGTTGGTTCATGGAGAAGTACGTTCCTACACGCTAAATTCGACCGAACTTGGCATCCCAAAAGCAGAAGCGCAAGATTTGGCTGGCGGAACACCTGAGGAAAACGCCGCGATGACATTGGCTATCCTTCAGGGAGAATCCGGTCCGAAACGCGACATCGTACTGTTGAACGCCGCCGCGGCTATCGTCACGGGAGGCAAAGCTGACAATCTGCAAGATGGCATCGCACTGGCTGCGGAAACAGTTGATTCGGGCGAGGCGTTGGAAAAATTGGAGGCTTTAAAGAAGATGACACTTTCAAGCAATGGTTGAGTAAATCCAACTCCAAATTAGGTGGTGTCAAATGCGGGATAAAGCATTCGAAAAAATAAAGCAGAATCCCAAAAACGTCAGGTTTGAAACCATCAATAACATTTTAATCCGGCATGGCTTTACAGTGCGCCAGCCAAAGAGTGGTTCAAGCCATTACACGTATAAGAAGGGAAAATTTACTTTGACGATTCCCAGACACCAACCTGTGCGAGCAGTCTACATAAGGAAGGCAATTCAATTCATTGAAGCCAGCGAGGAGGAAGGAGACAAATGAAGTCTCTTGAATATTATATGAGTTTACCCTATACAATTATCATCAGGCAAAATTCTGACGGCGTCTACGAGGTAAGTATCGCTGAATTGGATGGTTGTCTCTCTCACGGTGAAACAATTGACGAAGCAATTAAGATGATTATTGATGCAAAGCGATGCTGGATAGAAGCGAACCTTGAGGCGGGAGATGTTATCCCTGAAC
>CAZRLY010000274.1:0-7953 GCA_964601015.1 uncultured bacterium | reverse complement strand
GCTTCGCTCACCGACGCCTGGCGCTTCGCTGGGCTTACGGAACTACTGCGAACAAATAAGCGAAAAATCCCTTAACTTGATGCGCACGGGTTTCACTTTCGTTCAACCCAACCTACGTGCTACGTGCTTTTGAAACTAAGCCTGCGCTATGTAGCCCTTCAACCTTTTCGCAGTCTCAATCAGCAGTTCTTCTGGCAGGTTACGTCCCCTTATAATCTCTAAGGAGATGTAACCATCATAATTGATGTTTTTCACCAGTTTTGTTAGGTGGAGTATGTTCTTGTTCTCTGGGGCAAGAACCTCATCATGAACGTGAAAATGTCTTATGTGGTTCTTGAGCAAATCAAAGGTTTGCTCATCCATATCTGAATGGTTCCACAAAACGCCAAAGTTCGACGTCTTGACCTTTTTTATAACCTCAGCACCTTCTACCGCACTTTTGATGATGTCATGTCCGGTTTCAAGCATCGGGCAAACCCCATATTCCTTTGCGTAATCCCCAACCTCCGTAAACGCTTCAGCGATGTAACCGGCTGCTTCATCGGTTAGTTTTGGTATGCCTCCTCCCGCGAACATCCTGACAACCTTTGCTCCCAAGTCACCCGCGAGCTTAATATTCGCCTTGGCTGCTTCAATGTTCTCTCTGCGTTTCGCGGGCTCCGGATAACTGAACTGCACTGATGTTGCGATGCAGGGAACTTCTATGTTTTTGTCGTCGAAGAGCCGCTTCACATCTTTCCTTTGTTCATCGGGTGATTCGGATGATATTCCGTGTTTATGCCCAGCGTCAACTCTAATCTCGACACCGTCGTAACCAGCATCTTTTGCAAATTGAACTACCTTCTCAATTTCCCATTCAGGACAAACAAAAGTCATAAAACTGAGTTTCATTTCAAAAAAACCTCATTTTGTAAAATTTATCGGCTTCCATCTCGCAAGTATACCCGCAAGCACATTCCCGTTTACGGGTGTTGTACTCAGACGGGGCGGAAACCAATCGCCAACAATTGTACCAGTTTTTCAACTTCATGACAACAAAAATTTTCTATTTTCCTTCAATTTTCTTCCACTAATAGCAGGGCGAGGCATCCTCATATCCTTTTATTTCAACATGCTTAAAAAAACCATCCTTATCTTTTAGTCACAGTTAATGCAAGATGCCTCGCCCCTACCGGGAATGCGACTGTCTCGTTTTCTCGTTTTCTCGTTTTCTATCTTTTTTAACCTTGACTTCACCGAACAACATGGGCTACAATCACAGAAATAATTCTCGGAGGATTTCAGTGTTCAATCAAAAAACGACGTGTTTATTTCTTATGTTGATATTTTTTACAGTGTTTGCGGGCGTGTCTTACGGCGGAGATTGGTTTTGTGGTACGCCGGAATTGATGAAGTATGCGGGTGAGTATACTCAGAAACTGACGCTCGGAACGAAGCAGGGACTTGAGCGTAGCGACGAAGCGGCTTTTCAGGAAAATAGTGTAACGGCAGCGCCAAACATCAACGCAGGCGATAAGATGCAGTTTTACACGCACATCCCCGCTGGGCGCGTGTGGGCGACTTGCAGAAAAGTAGGACAACACGCATACATCTATGTCGAGGATTCTGTCGCTGATATAATCAAGGATGCCGAACTAAATGACATTATAAACGAGTTTGATAATAACATCTATCCTGAATGTCACGATTGGTTTGGGACGGAATGGAATCCCGGAATTGACGGTTATTCTCGCATTTTTATCCTGTTTCACGATGTTGGGAACAACAAATCTGCTGCCGAATACGGCGGGTATTTCTCGCCTGTAGATGAACTAACGAGGGCGAGCAGTAGCAATCGAAAAGAAATTTTGTACATGGATGCCTACTTATTCTCTCAGAGGGGGCGATTCACCTTCTTTGCGAGCATGGCTCACGAATTTACCCACCTGTTGAATTGGTTTCAAAACGGTGGTAACACGGATGAAAGTTGGTTGGAGGAGGGGAGGGCGTCTTTTGCGGAGTGGGCAATCTACGGGAATATCCACTCGATTTTCGTGAAAGGTTACTTATCTGCCCCATCTATCTCGCTGACTTCCGCATCTTCGCCAAATACCCGATACGGCGCGGCTTTTATGTTGTTATCATATCTCTATGAGAATTACGGAGGCAAGCAAACCATCAGGGAGGTATCCGCACAAAATAAGAAAGGCATTGCCGCTATCAATGCAGCGCTGGAAACACGCGGTTATCAAGAGCGTTTTGGCGATGTGTTCAATACGTGGGTTGTGGCGAATTATCTCAACGATACCAGCAAAAATCCGCTTTATGGCTATGATAACCAAGCTCTTGCGAAACACAAGGTTAAGCCAAGCGCGCTGATAGTCGAGACGAATTATCCCGCCCGACGTTCAGGAGAGTTGCACGATTGGGGGGTAAATTATGTCATCTTTGAGCATCCACCTGAAAGATTGTTCATCGGCTTTGACGGCGACAACAATGGAATTTTTAACGCACAGGTTTTAAAACTTGGCGATGCGAAAGCGAAGATTATCGGGCTGGATGAGGAAAATAACGGAATATTCCAGGCGGATAATCTAAGGAAGGATGAGCGACTTGTGCTGATATTTAGTTCATCTCTCGGCGGGAACTACCGCTACGAGTCCTCAACTGACGAACCACCGAACATAGAAGTCGGCGAACTTAGAGGGGAGGTTATTTGGTCGGACAATCCCCAAAACGTTTTCAGACCAATTGGCAATCTTAGTCAGGGCAATCCATCGTGGGTAGCCGGAACGCCCACCCAGCATGTAGGGGATGTGCATTTGTCGAGCAACTACGCCAGCATTTTCATCCACGAACCTTACGCTTATGTTGCGAGCGAATGGGGGTTGGAGATATTTGACATTTCCGCTCCCGGTGTGCCTGACCGAATTGGCGAGTTTTTCACTGACGGAATCGCTGAAAATGTCTTTGTCCATCAAAATAGCGTTTACGTTTCGGATGGCGGAAGGGGGTTGAAAATCATTGACGTAGAAGAACCCGATTCGCCAAAATTGGTCGCAACCTATAAGGGCAATTTGAAATATTTGCATAAAACTCAAATTATCGGCAACCACGCGTATTTAGCGGACTTGGAGGAAGGCTTGCAGATTCTTGATGTCAGCGATATACAACACCCCCGTTTGGTTGGCATTTATAAGCCAGAAGGCTTGACTTACGCGATGTGTGCGTCGGGGCGTTATGTTTATTTAGCAACTGGCGGGGAACACGGTTTTATAATACTTGATGCGGGGGATGCGAAAAATCCGGTGCTCGTTGGCAGTGCAAAACACTCAGGGTTTGACATTGACGTAGAGGATGGCTACGCCTTTATAACGGGCGGAGATTTGACAATACTTGACGTTCAAACCCCAAAACAGCCCAGTCTGGTCAAAACGGTTTCCACTCCGGGACTTGCGGTATCCGTGAAGGTGAAAGATGGATACGCTTACATAGCAGATATGCAGGGAGGGGTTTCGATTGTTGGCGTTCGCAATCCGAAACAACCGCAACTTGTAAGCCGGCATATCACATCGGATAAGGCAATGAGCATTGAGTTGTCAGGCGATATGTTGTATGTAGCGGATGGACATGGAGGGTTGCAATCCATCGAAATCAAAAATCTAAACCAACCACAATGGGTAAATCAGTACGATGTTTCAGGTTGTGCCCACGCTGTCTACACCTCAGATGGTTTCGCTTACATTGCCGACGGCGAAGGCGGTTTGAAGGTTGTAGACGTTGCCATACCAACCAAAAGTTTTCTCCAATACAGCCACGGCATACGGGGTGCGGCTTACGACGTATATGTTCAAGAAAATCACGCTTACATTGCCGCAGGGGAAGGCGGATTATCAATCGTTGACATCAGCGATAAGCCCAAAACAGTGAAACGCATTGCGACACCGAACTTAGCTTGGGGAGTTGCAGTTTCGGGAAATTACGCCTACGTTTGCGCCGACGAACTTCTGATAGCCGACATCAGCAATCCCGCCCAATCGCGTATCGTCGCAAAAAGAGAGATTCCCGGCTACGCTTATAAAACAAAAGTCGTCGGTAATTATGCTTATGTGGCAGCGCTCGAAGGCAGCTTGAATATTCTGGATGTTACCAATCCTGAGAATCCGGCCATCGTAGGCAGCTATGCCCCGGATGGAGTTGTCAAAGCTGTGGATGTCTTTGAAAACTATCTTTACATAGCGGAGAGCAAAAGCGGGTTGCAAATCCTTGACGTCGGCAACCCTCAAAAGCCAGAGCTCGTGGGCGTATATCTCACTGAACCGGATACCGTAGACGTAAAGATAAAATACGGTTATGTCTACTTGCTTGGGCGCAAGAATTTAGAGGTACTCAGCATCGAAAATCCAATCAACCCGGAATTGGTTGAAGAATTCGACATTCTCAATTGGGCGGGCGGGTTGTTCGTCAGAGGAAATTACATATACGTCGCCGATGGGTTTGAGCTAAGGATTTTCCGATTTAATGCTTTGCCGCAAGCGGTGGATGACTCCTTCCTTGATGATTATGCAGATATCGACACCCCCACGAAGGAAGTTTTGCGAAATAATCTGGGGCAAAATTATCCGAACCCGTTTAACCCTGAAACATGGATTCCGTATCAGTTAGCCGAACCAGGAGAGGTAATCATCCGTATCTACAACGTCAAAGGAGAACTAATCCGCACCATTCAGGTTGGACATCAGCGTGCGGGTGCTTACCTTAACAGGAAAAAAGCCGCCCGCTGGGACGGAAAAAATGACGCAGGCGAGCGCATAGCAAGCGGAGTTTACTTCTATGAGATGAGAGCGAACGGATTTAGAGCGGTGAAAAAACTTGCGATACAAAGATAACCTGAAACGGCGTGCCAGTTCATCCGTTAAACTCCAAATCTATTGTAAATTAGTCTTGCGTATTTTGTAAAATTGTTGTATTATAAATCCATGTGCAGTTCAATGGCAACCAGATAAATATAAGGTGGTTGAAAGATGTTTAAGGTACTTAGCAGTAAAGAATATAAAAAATTGCGAGATGAGAGCAGAGACAATCTCCGAAAGGCCAAAGAATATGAAATGGAATTAAGCGCCCTTCAGGCGAGTAATAGCGATTTATCGGAAAAGGCGAGCGAGTTAGAACAGTACAAAAGGGATTATGAAGAACTCGGAGAAACATACGAACAGTTGAAAGAGAAAACTGAGCAGGATTTAAACCGAGATATTGAGAAGAGGATGAGAGAACTCGGCATTGATTTTGAAACATTTGAGCAATTGTGGGCGGATAGAGAAGATTTAATTGAATTGTATATTGATAAGCTTTATTCTCTCGCCAAGCACTTCACTCAGAAGAGCAAAGAACTGAAAAAAAACAGGGGTTTGTTTGTCATACTGGTAGATGAGCGAAATTTGGTAGATGATGATTTCTCCGTCTTTCATGAGGGGCAGGAGGAACACTTAGAGAAAGATTCTTACAAAGGTATAGATAATTTGCCAAGTATTTTTTCACCGAAAATAGACGAAGTATTTGATTATATGGGTGAAAAGATAGAGGTAACCGATGATGATGGGAAAGTCATAGCGCATCTGGAACGGGATGGCGCTCTATTGATACATCTAAAGGGGTTGGCATTTAGGAGCTGTATGATGGTTGAGGGGGTACGCACCCATAGGGTTTACGAGAAAGTTGAGTCGCTTAAAGAAGGCAATGCAAAACATAATGCAGCGATTTATGCGTCTTCTCTTGACGAGGTTATGGCTGTAGTCGTAGTTAGCGAGGAAACCAGCAAAGTGACTCTTTTTAAGGATGGGAAATTCATAAAATCGTTTGACCCGATTACTGAAACTGAAGAAACGCGAGCGGACACTTTTGGCGAGAAGGAAGCAGATAAAAAGGTTATTTCGATGAAACAGCGACTTGCTGCCGTTTTAGCCCCTGAAGAGTCAACGGCACCTGTCGAAACAATGCCGCAAGAACCGCTGAAAACCGAGGCACTTGCTGGTGATGTTGATACTAAACTGGCTTGAAAAACTTGGTTTCTATGTATGCACTGTTATAGCAGCCCAATTGCCAAAACGGTTATGTCATCGGAATTCGGAGCGTTACCCGTAAATTTGTCTATAGCACTTAATATCGTTTGGATGAGGGTGGCATTCTGTAATTTCAAATTATCCGTCACAACGGATTTGAGATTTTCAAGTCCGAATACTTTTCCATTCTGATTTGTTATGTCTGACAGCCCATCAGTATATAGGAGGATAGTATCTCCTCTTTCCAGTTTACTTTCATGGTTTTGATAGTTGTAGTCACCGGCAAGTCCCAGTGCAAGCCCGCTTTCTCTTACCAACTGACTCAATTGGAATTTTTCCCTGTGGATGAGCAGGGCCGGTGGATGTCCCGCGTTTGAAAATATCACCTTTCGCTTACTAACATCAACGGTCAAATAAAATGCGCTTGTAAATATTCCCGTCTGGCGTACAAGCGCGTTGTACCGCCGATTTAATTCCGAGAGAAGTTCAGCGGGCGTTTGGACTTCATGAAACAATTCGCTCAACAAGGTTTTAATGAGCACTGTAATAAGGGCTGGTTGGGCACCATGCCCCATGACATCGGCGATAAACACCCCGATTACATTTGGCGAAATTTTGGCAATATCGAAGAAATCTCCCCCGACGGCAAGCGCGGGAATATACTTACAGCAAAATTCCAGATTCGGTGGCATCTTTGCGTTTATATCTTTGGGCAGGAGAGCTTGTTGTACCTCACGGGCCATTACCAATTCGCTTTCAAGAATTTGGTTCTGTTTTTCCAGTTTATCGTAAAGCCGTTTCACCCTGAGCGATGAGCGAACGCGCGCCAGTACCTCAAATCTGTCAAATGGTTTGCTGATAAAATCGTCTGCGCCTACATCAAGAGCTTTTATCTTGTCATTTAGTTCCCGCAATGCTGTTATCATAACAATCGGGATGGCTTTCGTTTGCTCAATTTCCCGTAGCCTTTTGCAAACATCGTATCCGTCTATACTCGGCATCATGATGTCCAGAAGAATTAAGTCAGGCGATTCTTTTTGGGCTTTTTCAAGCGCTTCTTCACCAGAATATCCTTGTAATATCTCATAGCCTTCCGCTCTTAAAATTACTGATAGCAACCTGACATTGCGCTGTTCGTCATCGACTACCAATATTTTTGCCTTCCTTTTTCCACCATCTTCCATATTTTTACCTTTCCCGTGGAGCAAGCTGACAGGCCGCCAGGGGCACAAGCATCTAATTTGCCAAGTACCTCGCTACAATATTTGGCAGTTCCCGCGTATCTATTGGTTTTGCAATATAGCCATCGCAACCTGCGGTTAAAAATTTCTCTCTGTCCCCCTTCATTGCATAGGCAGTTAATGCGATAATCGGAATATCTTTAGTATCTGGATTTTCTTTAATGTTTTGAGTTAATTCCAGTCCGTCCATTTCAGGGAGTTGAATATCCATGAGAATGAGGGCTACCGGCTCATTGTTAAGTTGAACAATGGCCTCCTCTGCGGTGACAGCTTCAACAACCTCGTACCCTTTAGCCTTGAGCACCATCCTGATAAGCCGTCGATTCCTGTCATTATCTTCTACAACCAGAATTTTCGGGGACATGATAATCTTCCTCCACACTACATTTCGTCTGGAGTTTTTTCTATTCTCTTGATGAAGTTACTCACTCGCAAATTCGACTTGCGCTTAGTGGTTTGTTCCTAAAGTCTTTTTTACTTTTTCGTTGCCATCATTCCAGAAGTTGTTTCGTAATGATGAAGTATTAAGTATGCGAAGTATTAAGTATTGCAAGCGGATTAGCTTTCTTCCCCCAGTCGTAAGGATAACAATGATTATTCCAGTATTCAGTAGCTTTTAGAATACTTAGAATAACTTCGTCAATATCCTCAAAGCGACGTCCTTTGAGAGCAAG
>CAZRLY010000273.1:0-8049 GCA_964601015.1 uncultured bacterium | reverse complement strand
ATTAAACAGATGATGATTTTTCTCTTGACAGCGAGGCAATTGTTTGGTAGATTTTAAGCCACACAGATAACAACGGAAAGGAGTAGGTGGATAGTGAATCTTATTGATAATTTTAAAGAGAAAGCAAAAAAGAACCCGAAAACGATAGCTTACCCTGAAGGCGAACAGGAACGAATTATTAAAGCGGCAGATGTTGTACTGAGAGAGAACATCGCCTATCCTATACTTTTGGGCGATGAAGAGAAGATAACGGAAAAGGCCGCTGAGATTGGCATTGAGTTGGAGGGGATAAAAATATCAGAACCAGCCAAATCGCCGAAGATACCGGAATATGCGGACATATACCGTCAATCACGGGATGTTAAGGATAGAGTAGCGCAACGCATGATGAAACGCCCGCTCTATTTTGCGCCCATGATGGTGCGCGCAGGCGACGCCGACGGAGTGGTAGGCGGTTGTACTTTTACTACGGCGGCTGTGGTAATGGCCGGTCAATTGACTATCGGCTTGGCGGAAGGGTTTGCTACGCCATCCAGCTTTTTCATCATGGCACTCCCAGAAGGTTCGCCTTACGGTGAGGATGGTGTGCTGATTTACGCTGATGCTGGCGTTAATCCTGACCCAACTGTTGAGGAGTTGGCGGATATAGCCATCACCACAGCGAATAGCGCACGCACGCTGCTCGGATGGGAGCCGAGAGTGGCTATGTTGTCGTACTCAACCAAAGGTAGTGCTGACCACGCGCTGGTCAAGAAAGTGATAGAGGCTACTAAAATAGCAGAAGAAAAAGCTCCGGGCATTCTGATTGACGGTGAACTTCAGGTGGATTCTGCTATTGTGCCGGAAGTTGCTGAAAGGAAGGGTGGCAACAAATTGGAGGGAAAAGCAAATATTTTGATATTCCCAAATTTAGATGCGGGAAATATCGCCTACAAACTCACCCAATATCTGGCTAACGCCGAAGCATACGGCCCGATTCTTCAGGGTTTTGCGAAACCGATATGTGATTTGTCCAGGGGTGCCAGCGTTGAAGATATCGTTGGAGTTACCGCTATCACCGTTGTGGAAGCGCAATAGCTCGACAGTGTTAGGTTTACCCGTAACGAAGAAGCGAGGAAAAATTAAATGAACCAGAGCAAAATTGATCAAATTTTTTTCATTGAAAATGAGAATTTGCGTTCACTCCCATCACGTTCCCTTCGTGAAGGGATTTTAGGAGGCAATTTGGAGGATGGGCTTCAGAGACTTATTGAGCAATATCCTCAAGTTATCCCCGGTTTTCAAATAGAGCCTGGCGGTGAAGCCCCGCCTCAATTCGTTTTGCTGTGCAGGGAGATGCCTGTTGGAAGTTGGTCTCTTGATTTCCTCCTTGTTGACCAACACGCTATTCCCACTCTTGTTGAGTGCAAACTGGTTGAAAATCCAGAGTCCCGTCGTGCTGTTGTGGGACAGATTATAGAATACGCTGCAAACGCTGCCGGCGCGTGGGGAGAGGGAAAGCTGCGGGAGAAAGCTGCGGAATATTGGAGTAGAAAAGGTAGAGAACTCAACGAGGTTCTCAATGAACTATTCGACGATGATGATTTAGATGCTGACGCCTTTTGGGAGGATGTTGAGGCGAATCTACACCAGGGCAAGATGCGACTCATCATCGTGACGGATGAATTTCGACCAGAAGTCCGGCGTATCATTGAGTTCTTGAATGCGGAAACACGCAACATTGAGATTTTGGGGTTGGAAATTCGTTGCTATGGAGGGAACGATGCTTCTCTGGTATTGGTTCCACGTCTCGTGGGACAAAGCACTGATAAGCCCCCTGTCCGCAAGAGTAAAAAATGGAGCTTTTCCGAACTTCAAGTGATTTACAAGGAACTCCCTAATTCTACTTTGGGAAAGCGCTTTCTCAAAGTTCTTGAATGGGCGCATGGATATGGTGCTCTAAGAGAAACATCATCAGTGCATCCAACATTTCGCTTGAACGGAAAAAGCGGGAAGCATATTATGTGTTTCTATCTAGCCCCCAGCTACAAAGGGACGGTGTCCTGTTTCCTTAATGCTCAAAAATATGAAGGAAATGTTGATGAGCGTGACCGATTTGCTAAAGAACTGAAAACTCTTTCCACTTTTAAATATGCACAAACCAAAGACGCTGATGTAATCTCCTCATCTGCTCCGATTGATGAGTGGAGTGAAGAGGAATTCCAACCCTTTTTGGAAATACTGGAAGAGTTTTGTGCGGGTGAGCGCAAACCAGATAATTGAGGGATATAAATGGATTTGCGTGAAAGGGTAATACAGATTATCAATGAAGAGTTTGGCGAACATATCAAGGGCACCCGCTTTACCGGCCCGTTCGAAGAGGAAGATTTAGACGTTATCATCACCCTCAAAACGGACCCACAGGACTTCGACGAGCGCAACAGACGTCTGTTTTGGCGTCTGGATGAGACGGGTTACGATGTAGGCTTCGCTTTTGAGTTTCCATGAGGGGATGTATGTCAAGATGGAGGGATATTAAAAATAGAAACAATCAACTAAGTGAGGGTGAAAAATGGCTAAGAAAATTGCTCTTTTTAATCACAAGGGTGGTGTTAGTAAGACCACAACTACATTTAATTTAGGATGGATGTTAGCATCAAAAGGGGAACGGGTAATCTTGGTGGATGCGGACCCGCAATGCAACCTAACGGGGATGGTGCTTGGATATAGAGGACCAACTGAATTTGAGCAATTCTACCAGGAGGAGAAAAAAGGTAACTTGAGAGACGGAGTATTTCCTGCTTTTGAATCCAGGCCAAAACTCATTGAGGCTGTTGAATGCGTTCCAGTCGATGGACAAGAGGACTTATTTCTGCTTCCAGGCCATATCCGATTGTCTGAGTACGAGGTTACATTGGGAATTGCGCAGGAACTCTCTGGTTCTATTCAAACTCTTCAAAATCTTCCAGGTGCCATTTCTTATCTTCTGGAGAAAACGGCGGAGAAGTTTCACGCAGATTATATGTTGATTGACATGAATCCGAGCTTGAGTTCAATCAACCAAAACTTACTGATGACAAGCAATTTCTTCATCGTTCCAACTAACCCTGGTTACTTCTCTGTGATGGCAATCAATTCTTTGACAACAGTGTTGCCGAAATGGTACGCATGGGCAGAAAAAGCCCATACCATGCGGATACTTAGAGAAGCGGCTTATCCATTTCCAAAAGTAACCCCGAAATTTCTCGGAACAGTTGTGAATAACTATCGTCCGAGAGGCGGGGCTGCCGCTGGTTTCCAAAAATGGATAGACGAAATAAACGAGACTGTTTCATCAGCATTAGTTCCTGTACTGTCTGACATTGGCATGGTGTTGCCTAATCAGGTTTATAAAGATGAAGGCATTGAAGATACTTTCTGCCTGGCAACTATCCCTGACTTTAATACGCTTATTGCCAAATCACAAGACAATCAAACCCCTGTCTTTGCTCTGACTCCTGAACAAATCGGCCACACTGGCCCAGTTTTAAAAAACACTATCAAATCACGAGATAACTTTAAACAAATTTTTTCAAAACTTGCAGACAAAATCATTGGGCTAACAAGTAATGCAATCAGCAATTGACCAATTTCGGCAAACAACGGAACTTATCAATTCTTGGTTGAGAGAGAAAATCTTGGTCCGGGCGTAGATAGCATAGCTCAGTTTGTCAAGGAAACTGAATGAAAATCGAAGGTATCATGTGGTTTCGCATGAAAGGAAAATTAAATGAAAATCTGTATTTTTGAAGACGATAAATACGAAAATTTATTTCCCATAGCTTTAACACGTCCGGTTTTTGAGTTAAAATGCGGTTATGTTTCCCTTTGGGAGAGAATCGCCAGAAATTTTGACAACGCAGACATCGGCTTTTATATGCGAGACTACCTTGTCCCGACGTTTAAAAATAGGACGGGCGGTAAAATCGCAGATGATTACTTCGTAAGTTCAGACGATTGCTTGTTTATAAATGGACGCTGGCTTATGAAGGCTGGTGAATTGGAACTTGAGGGACCGGAAGAATTTGTAACTTGCGGTGAGGACTTACTTTATGCGCGCGCTAAACGGGAAACGATAGTCGCCAGTCCCACTGAAGATGCAACGGGATTCATTGATTATTTGAAGTCAAGGTTGCCCAACAAAGAGGCAAAGGCTAATTTGATAGGTTATCTCTGGGATTTGATAAGAGAAAATCCCGATGCTATGACAGATGACTTCAAAGTCGTGGGCAAAAAAGGCGTATTGGGCGAGTTCTCTTCGCATTCGGCAATCTACGGCGGCTCAGAGGATGACGTATATGTAGCCGAAAGTGCGAAGGTACAACCCCTCGTCGTCCTTGACGTTTCAGACGGGCCGGTATTCATCGACGAGGAAGCCGTCATTTTCCCGCATACCCGCATCGAAGGACCGGCTTTTATCGGAAGGGATACGCGCATCGTCGGCGGGAAAATCCGCGAAGGAACATCAATCGGACCGGTTTGTAGAGTAGGCGGCGAAGTCGAAGAAGCCATCATTCACGGCTATAGTAACAAATACCACGATGGATTCCTCGGACACGCCTACGTCGGTGAATGGGTCAATTTGGGTGCCTTAACCACCAACAGCGACTTGAAAAATGACTACAGCACAGTAGAAGTCTATGTAAAGGGCAAACTGATGGATTCCGACGATACGAAGGTAGGCTCTTTCATAGCTGACCACACGAAAACAGGACTGGGCGTTTTGCTGAATACAGGGACTGTCGTTGGTACTATGAGCAACCTCCTACCCGCTGGTGGATTTCTGCCGAAACTCATCCCCTCATTTGTATTCTGCCGTGAGGGCAGGTTTATCAGAAATCGCCTGAAAACCGTGTTGGATACGGCGAAAACGGCTATGGGGAGGCGGAAAGTCGAGCTAACGGATGATGATGTCAAACTCTTTGAAAAACTTTTTGAACTGACCAAAGCGGAGAGAGATAAGTGGACAAAGAGTACGCGTAGGAAAAAGTAGTATGCATAGAAACCGAGTTTTTTTGGGAAAAACTCGGTTTCTATAAATTAGAGGTTCTACCATGCAAACTTTTAAAAAGTATATTATTGTACTTCTGATTCTCCTTTGGGTTGGGTGCGCACCAAAAGCGCCGCCCAAGGTAGACTTAAAACTTTACAAGCGGATCGGGCTTCTTGATTTCACAATAGAAAACGCCAGCGGCAACATAGATGAGGTAATACCACCCGTATTTCTCAGTATAATCGAAAAATCTCAATCACGTACACGTCTTAGAAGATTAGGAGCGCAGGATATACTACTTAAAAAGATTGATAAGCAAGAACTGGATTCTGAAGCGGTAAAAACAATCGGTCAACGTAACGATATGGGTGCGCTTTTTGTCGGCGTGCTTGCCATTTCCAATGTCGAACCGATGGTGGAATTAAGTGGAATATCTTCCAGCGTGAAAGTGTGGGCCCGGATGGATTTTTCTCTTACTGCCCGGTTAGTCTCTACATCAACAGGAGAAACCATCTGGACAAACACAGTATCCAAGTGGAGGCAAAACGTCCCATCCATCAATGTACGCCAAAGAAAACACCCGCGCTTTGAAGCGAGGAAGCCGGAAGATGCTTACGGAGAATTAATCTACGATATGGTTTATGAATTAACCCGTGATTTTCGCAAAACCAGTATATAGAAACCAGGTTTCTTCAAGGAATGTCAATGAATTTGTGCATCTGCAAGCTCAACCGCCACTCCGGATTCCGCTTGATTGTCTCCACACAAAACGCTGTTATTGATGGTTCGTTGTTCATCGGTTGAAGAAAACGCAGACAATCTTTGTCAAATTTCAGTACAGAAGAAATATCCTCCGGGCGGGTAATGACGAACTTAGCTTCGACGAAAGGCAAACTCCAAATCCGCTCATCAACTTTCGCCCTCGGATAAAACATATCCTTAGGCGAAACCGTGACCAAATCAATCTTTTCCAGCCAGCATGCATATTTTGTCCCGTTTGTCTCAAGGCTGATTTTGTGTTTGGGCTTCAAGGACTGAACCAATCTGACGCAATCCTGTAACGTCGGTTCACCGCCTGTCAAAGTAACCCATTCTGCGGGATATTTTTCCACTTCAGCGGTGATGTGTTCCTCGTCCATTTCAGTAAAACTATCGTGACGGGTATCGCAAAAAAAACAACGCAGATTACATTTACTTAGTCGTATGAATGTTGTCGCCTGCCCAGTGCGTATGCCTTCGCCGGCGAGTGAATAGAAAATTTCGGTTACTTGCATTATAGTTTTCATTATACCACAAGGGATTTGAAAAATCAAGCTCATTCTCACTCTTGTGCTTCCCTCCAAGAGGGGGGGATATTTCAAGCAAACGTTTTCTCAGATACAGGCACTCTTACAGTTGTGGCAATGGCTTCTAAATACGGTAGCACAGTCCACGGAGGCCCTTTAACCTTAGCGGGTACTCATGGAAGTGGAAGAATCGTTCTAACCGGACAAAGCCCAGACTACTTTTTCGTATACTGGCCCTACACGCGACCGGCTGTCGTGAAATTTCTGCAAAATGCCATCGACTGGGTCACGCCACAACCCGTGCCTACGCTCGTAGAATATAAGATTAGGGATGTTACAGGAAGCCATCATCCTATCCCTCCAACTTTGCGTGGTGACGCAATTGGCACGCTTTCCGCTGGAAATTTACAAATGTTCGGTGCAAGTCCCTGGAACATTGCGTGGGCTGATGGCGACTTTGTGGGGAGATTATGGAAAACTAACGATTCCCCCGGCATAGATCCAAACCAGTATTATCAATTCAGTGTGCATGCTCTTCCGGGTTTTGGGTTTACGCTTACGAAAATAACCTATTCGTTGTACACAGAATTGTATAGTGGTATGATTGGCCCCCAAAGCTTTGATTTATACGCCAGTACTGATGGGTTCTCTGAAGGTTCAGGGGTTTTCTTGGTTTCGCATTATATAGGGGGGTTGTATAACAGAGAGACAACATTCCATATAACCGATTTTAGCGCCTTGGGTCCTGGCCCCTTCAAAAATATAACCTTCCGTTTATATGGCTATAATGGTGGTCAGGCCTCACCCTCAGGAGGGCTTTGCAATTCCCCAAGTATTAGCGGGGAAGGTTCCAATCTCCTAATCGAGGTAGCTCCTATTCAAATGGAAAATGAGCCACCTATTGCTGACGCTGGCCCTAACCAGGTTGGCAATGAGGGGGCACCTATCACCTTTGATGCCAGCAATTCTAATGATCCTGATGGCGATGTATTGCAGTGTCGCTGGGATTTTGATAATGACGGTGTTTGGGATACTGATTGGTTAAATCATCCCACTATCACTTATACTTGGTGGGATGATTACGAAGGCACCATCCGTTTGGAAGTGAACGATGGGGAGTTTACGGCTACTGATGACACAACTGCTGTCTCTGTCCTTAATGTTTCACCCACAGTAGATGCAGGGGCGGATGTTACGGCAGATGAGGGGGAAACTATTACCTTCAGCGGCAGCTTCACTGACCCGGGCACCGGTGATACTCATACGATTACATGGGATTTCGGAGATGGTGATAGTGCTTCCGGAATACTGACACCAACCCATGCATACGGTGACGATGGTATCTATACTGCTACTTTAACGGTTGTTGATGACGATTATGGAGTCGGAACTGATACTTTGACAGTGACAGTCAGCAACGTTGCGCCCACAGCAAGTATAGATTCTATTGGCCAGCCAAATCCTGATTTTATCCTTCCGGGTGATGAACTAACATTCAATGGAAGCTTTACTGATTCAGGTTGGTTAGATACCCATACGGCTATATGGGACTTTGGTGATGGAACAACAACACCGGAAACAATTGCGAATAAGGAGAATGAACCACCAGATGCAACTGGAACTGTAACAGGAGCGCACACCTATACAATACCTGGAGAATACGAAGTAACCTTGGAAATCAGAGATGATGATGACAATGGAACAGCCACTATTATAGTAACTGTGGAGACGCCTGCGGAAGCCACGGAAACT
>CAZRLY010000272.1:0-8068 GCA_964601015.1 uncultured bacterium | reverse complement strand
AAACTTCACCACAAAAGACGGATTGGCGGGTAACTGGGTTGCTGCCATCCATCGTGACCCTGATGGTGTGATGTGGTTTGGGACGGAAGGTGGCGTCTCTCGTTACGATGGGAAAGAGTTTAAAAACTTCACCACTAAAGACGGATTGGTACGTAACTCGGTCAATGACATTCATAGCGACCCAAATGGGATACTGTGGTTTGGGACATTCGGTGGTGTTTCTCGGTACGATGGGAAGGAATTTAAAAACTTTACCACAAAAGATGGATTAGCAGGTAACCGGGTTGTTGCCATCCATCGTGCCCCTGACGGTGTGATGTGGTTTGGGGCAGGATATAGGGTCTCCCGTTACGATGGGAAGACGTTCGTCAACTTTACCGAAAAAGATGGATTGGCGAGTAACTCGGTCGTGGACATTTGCGGTGACCCGGATGGCGCGATATGGTTTGCAACAAATATGAATGGTATTTCGAGGTATAATGGGAAGTCGTTTGTCAACCTTACCACAAAAGACGGATTGAGGAATAACCGGGTTACGTCTGTCTATTGCACCCCCGATGGTGATATGTGGTTTGGGACATGGGGTGGAGGTGCTTCCCGCTATGATGGGAAGGAGTTAAAAAACTTCACAATGGAAGATGGATTGGCGCATAACAGAGTTGATGCTATTTCTTGTGCGCCCGATGGCACTATGTGGTTTGGGACATGGGGCGGCATTTCCCGCTACGATGGAAAGGAGTTTGTAAACTTCACCACAAAAGATGGATTAGCGGGTAACTGGGTTGTTGCCATCCATCGTGACCCTGATGGGGCAATGTGGTTCGCGATGGGAGGTGTAGGCGTGGCGCGAGGCGTTTCTCGGTATGATGGGAAAGAGTTTGAAAACCTCACCCCAGAAGATGGATTGGCGCATAACAAGGTCTATGACATCTGGGGCGACTCTGATGGTGTGATATGGTTTGGGACGGAAGGTGGTGTTTCGCAGTACGATGGTAAGGAGTTCACCAACCTCACAACAAAGGACGGATTGGCGGATAACTGGATCCAGTCTATCTATCGCGCTCAGGATGGCGTGATGTGGTTTGGAACACGATTCGGCGGCGTTTCTCGATACGACGGGCAGGCGTTTTTAAACTTCACTGCTGAAGATGCATTAACGCATAACCGGGTCGAGTGCATCCAGCGTACATCCGACGGTATCTTATGGGTTGGGACAGGAGGAGGTGGTATCTGCCTGTATGATGGTAACACTTGGGCATCATTGGATACGAGGGATGGATTGGCAGGTAACAATGTTACATCGATTCAAGAGGATGCGGATGGTTCTTTGTGGTTTGGGACAAATGGGGGGATTACGCGCTATCGCCGAAGGAGCACTAAACCAAAGGTTAGTATCGTTGCGGTGAAAACCGATAAGGAATACACGGCTGATAACCACGGAGAGTTATCCCTACAAGCCGTTCCGCCTATCATAACGGGCAGCCGCGTCACTATCAGATATAGCGCCACCGATTTTGTCACCCTCCCGGAAAAACGGCTGTATCGGTATCGTATCATTAAAATCCCCCCTAACCCCCCTTTTTCGAGGGGGGGGCTCGACTCGGATTGGCGTCGTGCTACGAAAGAGACATCCTTTGATGACTCCTTCGATAAGCCGGGCGAATATACTTTTGAAGTGCAAGCCATTGACCGCAACCTCAATTACTCCGACTCGGCGAGTCTGCCGTTGAAAGTTGCGCTGCCGTTTTATTTGCGACTTAGCTTTCTGGCTCCGAGCGTAAGTATCGGCACGATACTCATTGCAGTGCTCACCATTTTGGCCTTTGGGTATGTCAAGCGTCGTCGGCAGGTTCAGGCTTATCAGCAGGCTGCAGTGCTCGAATTAAAGGATGCGCAAAAGGTGCAGATGGGGTTGATGCCAAAAGTTGCGCCGCCTATCGAAGGCGTTGAAATTGCAGGAAAATGCTTGCCGGCGAATACGGTTAGCGGGGATTTCTTTGACTACCTGGAAGGCAAAAGCCAGAATGAGCTCACTCTCGTCGTCGCTGATGTAACGGGCAAGGCTATGAAGGGTGCCATGAATGCTGTAATGACCGATGGAATCTTGCGTACAGCGGCGATGGAACAGGGACAGTTTACTCCCGCATCCCTGATGATGACGCTCAATAATGCTCTGAAGGGCAGGCTGGAGCAAGATACGAATGTCACGATGGTCATCGGGACGATTGATACCGAAGCCAAAACCTTAACCCTCGCAAATGCAGGACATCATGCCCACCCAATTCTACTACGGCTTGGGTTGAGTAGCGAAGCGAATCGAAACCCGAAGCGTATCGAAACCAATAGCGAAATTCAGTTTCTCAAGGCGGGAGGAATGCCACTTGGAATGATGGCAGGTATAGAATACACCGAGGAACAGTTCTCCTTGCAAAGCGGCGATGTGCTGATTCTGATGACAGACGGTATCATCGAGGCGATGGATAGAGAAGAACAGTTATATTTAGATTCGGGACGTTTGGAGGAAACTATCCGAAAACTTACGATAGAACAGCCAGCCGAAACGATGGTGGAGGCAATCATTGCCGATGCGATTGACTTTGGTGGGGATAAAACCACCAGGGATGATGATATGACGGTCATGGTTGCAAAGATTCAATAACCTGAATAGATACAACCCGATGTGGTCGCCTGTGGCGGCACCCCCGTGTGGTTGCCTTGGGCTATGTGAAAAGTGGGCATTCAAGGGACTTTTCACACACGGATGGAGAAAATTATGAAAACTCAAAAATTGACGATGGCACAGGCTGTCGTCGAATTTCTCAAAAACCAGTATGTTGTACGCGATGGAGAAGAACGCTCATTTTTCGCAGGGATGTTCGGCATTTTTGGACACGGCAATGTAGCGGGGATTGGACAGGCGTTGCAGCAAAATGCGGATTCGTTTCGCTACTTTTTTGTGCGGAATGAGCAGGCGATGGTACACACAGCGACGGCGTTCGCTAAGATGAACAACCGATTGCGCACTTTCGCCTGTACCTCTTCGATTGGACCGGGCGCAACCAACATGTTGACGGGCGCG
Organism: uncultured bacterium; assembly: GCA_964601015.1. Lineage (GTDB taxonomy): Bacteria > Poribacteria > WGA-4E > DTYX01 > CAZRLY01 > CAZRLY01. The sequence goes on along the minus strand of CAZRLY010000272.1, from coordinate 4,989 downwards.
GCGACGGCGACTGTGAACCGTCTGCCTGTGTTGTTATTGCCCGGCGACATATTCGCTACGCGAAAAGTAGCGCCGGTATTGCAACAACTCGAATCGCCGATGTCACAGGATATTTCCGTTAATGACTGCTTCAAACCGGTTTCGCGCTATTGGGACAGAATCAACCGTCCTGAACAAATCATCACAGCGTTGCCGGAAGCGGTGCGAGTGCTGACTTCGCAAGCTGAAACGGGCGCTGTCACGTTGGCGCTGCCGCAGGACGTACAAGCCGAGGCGTTTGATTATCCTGCCGAATTGTTCAAGAAGCGAATCTGGACTATTCCGCGTCCACGCGCTGATGTTCTTCTACTAACACGCGCGGCGGAATGGATTCGCGCAAGCAAACGCCCGCTCATCATCGCAGGCGGGGGCGTCATCTACAGTGAAGCGACGGAGAGCCTCGCCCGTTTCGCAGAAGGTACAGGCATTCCGGTGGCGGAAACGCAGGCGGGCAAAGGTTCGTTGCGTTTTGACCATCCGCAGTCGTTAGGGGCGATTGGTGTCACCGGCACGCCGGGTGCCAATATTATCGCACGTTCTTCTGACTTAGTTATCGCAGTCGGAACGCGCTTGAGCGACTTCACAACTGCCTCGAAGACTGCGTTCCACAACCCAGATGTGCGTTTCATCGGCATCAATGTCGCCGAGTTTGACGCTGCCAAGCATTCTGCTCTGCCGCTCGTAGCGGACGCGCGCGCCACGCTTGAGGAACTGATAAAAATATTAGAGGACTACCGTGTGGGCGCTGACTACCGCGCGCTCGTCGATAAATTTCGCACTGAGTGGGACGCTGAAGTTGACCGCATTTATAATTTGGGGCACGGCGTACCTATCAGTCAGGGAGAAATAATCGGCGCAGTGAATAACTTTGCAGGGCAACAGGATGTTGTGGTATGTGCTGCGGGTAGTTTGCCGGGCGACTTGCACAAGCTCTGGCGTACAAGTGCTCCGGGAACATACCATCTGGAATACGGCTATTCGTGCATGGGCTATGAGATTGCGGGCGGGTTGGGAGTGAAAATGGCTGCCCCGGAACGTGAGGTTTACGTTTTGGTCGGAGACGGCTCGTATTTGATGATGTCACAAGAAATTACAACCTCAATTCAGGAAGGTTACAAACTTACCATCGTTTTGCTGGACAATCACGGTTTCAGCAGCATCGGCGGACTCTCCGAATCTTGCGGTAGCGGTGGGTTCGGAACGGAGTACCGCTACCGCAACGAAACATCAGGACATCTCAACGGAGACAACTTGCCCGTTGATTTCGCAAAAAACGCCGCAAGCCTCGGCGCATGCGTCATCAAAGCAACGGACTTAGCCAGTCTGAAAGCCGCTCTCAACGAGGTACGCGACTGCGATAAAACAACGGTTATTACCATTGAGGTAGCTCGCGAAGAGCGCGTCCCCGGTTACGAATCGTGGTGGGACGTGCCTGTCGCCGAAGTCTCTGAAATGGAATCCGTGCAAAAGGCACGCAAGGATTATGAAGCCGCCAAACAAAACGAGCGATATTTTTTCTCATAATACCTTTTTGATTCTTTCGAGTGCCTCATCAAGCCTGTTGTCGTCTACTGTGAGCGAGATTCGGATATAACCTTCGCCGTATTTGCCATAAGCGGCACCAGCAGCTACGACGACAGCGGCTTTTTCAAATAACAATGTGGCAAAATCAAGCGAACTGACGCCCTCCGGTGTCGGAATCCAGAGGTAAAACGTGCCTTTAGGAGGGGTATAATTCCACCCCAAACTGTTAAGGACGTTTACTACCTTTTTGCGGCGTTGGGCGTAGATGTCCAACATTTTGGGGATATTATCCTGGCATTCCGTCAAAGCCTTGATTCCCGCGTACTGAATAGCGTTGAATATGCCAGAATCGGTATTCCCTTTCACCTTTGCTATGCTGCTGATTAAGTCGGCGTTGCCCATCGCCATGCCGATGCGCCACCCTGTCATATTGAACGGCTTGGACAGCGAATTCAACTCAACGCCCATGTCCTTTGCGCCCGGCGTTGAGAGAAAACTTAACGGTTTTTCACCATCAAAGACAATTTCGCTGTAAGGGTTGTCATAGCAAACAGCTATGTCGTAGGATTTGGCAAATTCGACCAATTCGGTGAAAAATTTGGGTGTAGCAACAGCGCCCGTGGGATTGTTGGGATAATTCAGAAACATCGCCGTAGCTTTCTTTGCCACATCATCTGGAATATCCTCGAATTTGGGCAGAAAGTTATTTTCCGCTCTAATCGGCACATTGTATGGCTCTCCACCCGCTATCAAGATGCTCGCCCGATATGCAGGATAGCCCGGGTCAGTCATCAGCACGATTTCCCCCGGGTTGACAACTGATAAAATAAAGTGGTGGCAGCCTTCTTTTGACCCGATTAAAGCCAGCACTTCCGTCTCCGGGTCAAGTTCCACAGCATATCTGCTGCCATACCAATCTGCGACAGCCTGCCGAAAAGCAAGCATTCCCTTCTCCTCGTCTGTAGGATACCGGTGGTTAGCTTGGTTATACGCCGTCCTGCACAACTCGTCTATCACTGGCTTAGGCGTGGATTCAACCGGGTCACCTATAGCCAGACTAATAACATCAATGCCTTCTGCTTTTGCCTTGTTTATCTTGTTACGAAGTTCAATGAACAAATATGGTGGAATCTTTTTCAATCTATCTGCTATTTGCATAGTATCTCCTCTCTCGTTATCCAAAACTTTGGATAGTTTGCTGATGAATTCCAAGAGCAGCCTCCTTGTAAATTAATCATCAAGACACTGGGTAAAATTTGCCGTTCCTTAAAATACTACAGTAAACGGCTAAAGTTGTCAATAGAAAAATCCGATAACACATACGCGATGAAAGTGCCAAAATTTTAATCGGAGTTTGCATGCTCCCTGCGACCGGTTAAATTGGGAGAAAGATAAATGAATGGCAACAAAGCGAAAATTTTAGTTGTCGATGATACAGAACCCATTGCTGAAACCCTTTATGAGTTTTTAACACTTGAAAATTATCAATGTGTAACAGCAAATAACGGGTTCGAAGCACTTGAAAAGTTGAAAGAAGGCAATATCAATTTAGTGATTTCTGATATCAATATGCCAGGTATGAGCGGGATAGAATTGTTGAAAAAGGTCAAAGATAATTGGCAAGATATCGCTGTTATCATGATGACAGGATACGGCAATACGGAAGTCGCTGTTGAGTCAATGAAGATGGGCGCTCACGACTACATATCCAAGCCGATTATCAATTATAATGAACTCTACATTCGTATCGATAGAGCATTGGATAAACAGCGCTTGATAGTAAAAAACAGGGACTATAGGCGGTTCTTGGAAAAAAAGGTTGAGAAGCAAACCGAAGCACTCAAAAATACCTACCTGGCTACTTTAGAGTTTCTTGTGTCTGCTCTGGGATTCAGGTATAAGGAAACGAAAGGACATTGCCGCCGAGTTGCAGAGTACACCTCACTGATAGCAAAAAAGATGAGTGTGAACGGTTCAGAGCTTGAGAATATCTATCGCGGCGCGTTGCTGCACGACGTAGGAAAGATTGCTATTCCCGACTCAATCATATATAAAAATGGTCCACTGAACGATGATGAGTGGAAATTGATGCGTCGACACCCGGAGATAGGATACGACATGCTGATGGAATATGATTATTTAAGAAAAGCGGCGCCTATAGCGTTGTATCATCATGAATATTATAACGGCAACGGCTATCCCAATGGACTTTCTAACACAGACATCCCCATGGGAGCGCGGATTTTTGCTGTTGTTGACGCCCTTGATGCTATGACGTCAGAACGCCCATACAGAGATGACGTATCAATGGAGGAGGCTTATGAGGAGATAGAGAAATGCGCTGACACACAATTTGACTCGGGAATAGTCTCGATTTTTACATCTATTGACTATCGAGAATTTGCTGACATCCGCGTAAAGGTTGAAGGCCAGGTAGGCGCATAAAAAGGTTGATTCTCTCCGACCGGTATGCTACAATTACTTGCAGATTTACGATAAATTACGGGAGGAGCAGAAAAGGATGCGCGGACTATTCATAACCGTTGAAGGGGTGGATGGGGCAGGTAAAACAACGCAATGCAGATTGTTGGAAGACAAATTAACCCATCGTGGTTACGAGGTTTGCTTCACTCAAGAACCCGGCGGCACCGAAGTCGGGAAACAACTGAAATCTGTCCTCCTCAACCCTGATAATAACGAAATCACCGACATTTCCGAAGTGTTTCTATATGAGGCGGATAGGCATATTCACACCAAACATTTCATTGAGCCAGCTCTTAAAGAAGGCAAAATCGTTTTGTGTGACAGATACGCGGATTCAACGATTGCATATCAAGGATATGGGAAGGGCATGAACGTTGAGTGGATTATCGCCCAGAATAACATCGCCACAGATGGACTAACGCCTGACCTGACGATTCTCTTAGATATTGACCCAATTATTAGCATACAAAGAAAGTTGCTACCTAAAGACCGGATGGAGGCGAACACCATTGAGTTTCACAAAAGGGTACGGGAGGGATTTATCGCTCTCGCTGAAAGTTATCCGGACAGGATAAAGGTAATTGAGGGAAACAGAAGAGTAGGGGAAGTAGAAAAAGACATCTGGCTCACAATTCAAAAGCTTTTTGAGGAGAAAAGCTTTTCATCTTTTATAAAGTGGGTGTTAAAAAAGTCTAAAATTACCTAAACTCCCAGTAACGTTTTATTCTGTTTTTATGAATTTTTTTAAATTTTTGTAATGGTCAACAACATATCAAACCCCTCTCATAAGTGAATTCTAAAAAAGGGCTTCCATTTTTCACATAGCGATGAATAGGTTTAAAAATGGAACTATTGAACCATTACAAGTGGAAAAACTTAATTAGAACTTACTTATATTCACCGCGGAGGCCTGTCTGCCTTCTGCCTGCCTTCTGCCTGCCT
>CAZRLY010000271.1:0-8090 GCA_964601015.1 uncultured bacterium | reverse complement strand
TAGACAACTTGAACAACGCTTATGCAGTACAGTTGAAGGATTGGCGATTAGCGCAGCTTCAGCGTTTTCCCGCTTTTGAGTTTGAGCGACTGGACATCACTAATTTTGACGAACTCAAGGAATTGGCTGTCAGCGGATTTCTATAGTGTAAATTCCGTTTTAAAATTGGTCTTTCCCATATCTGGGTGATGAACCCCGACGGCAGCGCGCCTGTGCAATTAACCTCTGGCGCATACAACGATTATGAACCGTCGGTTTCACCTAACGGACGGAAGGTTGCTTTTTCAAGAGCTGTGCAAGGTGAAACACGTTCGGAAATCTGGGTTGTTCCCATGAGTGCCAGCGAGCCGACACAACTCACTAATGAGTTGACGTATACTAACAACTTCCCCACTTGGTCTCCCGATGGGCAGGAGATTGCTTTCGTTAGACAAATTCCAAACACTCCATTCACGGGGAGAATTTGGCGCATCCCGGCGAGAGGTGGAACGCCGAGGAAGGTGAGTCCTGCCTCGGGGCTGTCGCGTATGTATCCAGACTGGTCGCCGGATGGCTCGAATATCCTGTTTAGCATGGAGGTAGGAGCTGGCTGACCATGGGCTATCTGGAAGATAGAACTGTCAACTGGCCTCGAAAGTGAAATCAGCCCTCCCATCACTCTTGGTGGGGAGCACCACCCGGTCTATTCACCGGACGGTACGAAGATTGTTTTTATGTCACACCTTGACCGTGTCAACTACGAAATCTATGTGATGAATGCCGATGGTACAAATCCCGTCAACCTGACCAACCATCCAGCGGAGGCATCCGATTGACCTACGATGCGAACATCTTACGGGCAGTGAACGTCACGCCAACGCTGATGCTCAACGGAGCATATTGTCTAGCGAATCCATCATTGAACGGAGAAGTGCGCTTCGCTTTCGCGACCACCAAGCCAAGCACCGGCGGCGGAACTCTCTTCAATGTTGAATTTGAAGTGCTACCCTACACAGAAGGTAAAGTAAGCCCTCTTATCCTTGAAGAGGTGGAACTGGCAGGTAGCCAAGATATTCACAAACAAAACGGCAAGCTGAATAGCTATGCCAACACCGGAACGCTACCCAAACAGAAGCGAAGTGATACGAGCAGCCCTAAAAAAGCTGTTAGCTGAAGAGGCAGTCCAACACGATGTTTGCCAGCGAGCAAAAACAGGATGCGCCGCATGGCAGATGCCATGCTTCTTAATCCATCCGAACGCCATTGGCTGGGGCGACTTCCTGTTGGAGTGGCACTAATAAAACTGATGAATCGCTGGCACGCTCCGTTCTTTATTAAAATCCCGCACGTTCAAATCCAGCGAGGAACTGTCACGGACGAAGCTATTGCCAAGCAAACGGGCACTATTTTCGCCAAGAAAAGCCTGAAACTACCCCAGCCACCGAAACATAGAGCAATTTCGCCTCTTTCACCAAAAGACAGTAAAGATGAGAGAGACTTCTTAAAGGATGTTAAAAAACACCCTCACTCGACAATGACAAAGCGATACCAGCGCTTGCGGCTCAATCCGAGAAAGGGTGTAAAAATCAAAAACCAACTACTGACAAAAGAGCTAATCCAAGAAGTCACCGTCGCAACTGCCAAAGGCAGAGTCAAGCTACTCACAGAGCTCGGAAATGCCGAAACCGCAAAGCCCAAACCTATCGGCAATCCCAGTATAGAACACCAGTACTGGGTTGAAAACATCCAACAAAACCTGAAAAAGTGGGGGTATGCTGTTTTTTCCGAACACCCTCTCAAGACTGGTGGCACCGTTGACATACTCGCAATCAAAGGCAAGCTAATGTTGGCTGTTGAGGTGGAAACCGGCAAATCAGACATATTAGCCAATCTCCTAAAGTGCGTAAATATTCACGAAATCGTTGTTCTTAAATGTTATTAGGACACTTGGCCCTTTTGGGTTATTTTTCGGACTTTTGCTATAGTAGACTTTATCGTATTCGTCAGCACACCACTCCCAAACATTACCAGCCATATCGTACAGTTTATAGCGGTTTGGCGCAAAGCTTTTGACCGGCGCTGCTCCTCCCCATCTATCTTTACCCTCTGTTTTGGAGTAGTTTGCATAGTCACGGCTAATTTCGTCACCCCACGGATACTTCTTGCTTTTCAAACCGCCGCGAGCAGCTTTCTCCCACTCAGCTTCTGTCGGCAACCTTCCTACCACCCATTGAGCGTAAGCTGCTGCGCCATACCAACTGACCGCATTGGCCGGATGTTTTTCGCAGTTGGATTGCGGCTTGAATTGTCCGCCGCTTTTTCCAATCTTACTATATTCGATGGAAATCAACCTTTTTCCAGACAAATCAAAGCAAGATTTCCCGTCATACTTGACTCTGATAGAGTTTAAAAACTTGCAATACTGCTCAGTTGTAACCTCATGTTCGTCTATGTAGAAAGCACTCGTGTGGACTTCATGAACAGGCGTCTCGTCTTCCTCTCCGCTATTACCACCCATCATAAACATACCTGCGGGAATGAGAACCATTTTCATGAACGGTTTTGGCGTCTGCTTCAGTGTTTGCACGTTCTTTCTGCTGTTTCAATACTTCCACCCAACGGAGTGCTGCTTTCTGGTGATAGCCGCCTTCAGTGATATCCACGGCTTTCTTGTACCAAGCCTCCGCTGCTTCAAGGTTGCCGTCATAGAAGTGCTGATTGCCAAGGTTGTAGTATTTCTCCGCCAGTAGCGAGGAAGTCTCTTTGATGGATATCTGCTGTTCTTCAGCCGTTGTGATGTCCACGCCAACTTGCTTGAGAAAGGCAAAAGCTAATTTGATTTCCAGATCAAAGATTTCTCGCATCTGTCCTCTGACGGACGCTGCTTCTTTAATCTCTCCGGTGCGAACATCAACCGTTCGCATATTGGCAAGCAGATGCGTCTGTGGCTCGTCTGCTAAACCTTGCAAGCTGACACTGCCAAGAATAAGGTAGCGAGCACCGAGCAACTCGCCCACAGATCTTTGCTCTGTAATTTCGAGACTGTCGATTTTCTCTGGGTCAAATCCCCTTTCTCTAATCACTTCGTATAGCCTAAGCCTTTCCACGACTTCGAATCGTTCATAGAATTTGTTAAGTTTAACCGTCAGCGCTTCAGCAAAGCTCATTGCCACCCATGCGTTTTCAGGAAAAGCGGAGAGATTCTCAAAGGTAGTGACGGCGATGGTTGGTTTTTCTTTTGGTTGTTGAGTTACCATCGGTCGTCGGGAGGGAATTGGCCGTTGAAAAGGCATGGACGGTTGAGCAAGCAACTCCGATGAAAAGACTGTTATGAGAAATATTGAAAGTATTATTGTAATCCTACGCATGGTTTGCCTCCTTCATGGTTTTAAAAATGGTTGGGGACGAATACCCGAACCTACACGTTACCGTCAGTTACGGATTCTTCGGATAGGTTCTTAGTAGACATCACGCGATAGAGCATCACAGGCTGTTTTTTTCCCTTCAAGCTCCGCATGCCCATAGGTTCTACCACGATATGCTCTTTAACCTCTTGATAGGTCAGTTGAGTAATCGCCACACACCCTGGCTCACACTGTCCTTCTGTCCGTTGCGCCACATTGACAGTATCACCAATAGCAGTATATTCTCGCCGCTTTTCTGAGCCAATATCCCCTAAGACTGCGTCACCAGTATTAATCCCTATCCGCATCAAGAGGGCCTGCTTTCCGTCTTTTTGACGCTGTATGTTCAATCTATCTAAACGGTTTTGCATCTCTAAAGCTGTTTTAACAGCGTTCAGAACTGGGGTTGGATGTTCCAACGGCGCACCATATACGGCGATAAGCCCATCACCGGTGAACTTCAGCAGTGTTCCGCCATATTGGAATATCACATCTACCATTTCGGCGAAATACTCATTCAGTTCCTCGACTAACTTTTCTGGGTATTCAATAAACTTCTCAGCCCAAGGAACAGAATCCTTCAAATCTGAAAATAGCACTGTCACCCTCTTACTTTCCACAGGCACAATACGTTGATTTATTATTTCCTGCATTACCTCAGGGGACACATGTTTTTGGAAGAGCTCTCTATGAGCTCTTCCTTTGCGTATTTCCCGGCTGAAACCGTGTAGGATGGCATAAACATACGCTAAAGAAAAGCCTATCGTCGGTTGCATAACGCCAAGAGAATAATCGCAAAAAGAGAACAGCATAAAGCTGACAAACCACCAGAAGGCAATGCTGCATACGACAACGAGCAAACCTTTGAGAGGATGCAGTCGAAACAACATCATCAACGCCAATATAATGAGCAAAAAAACGATGAGATGATTGCCTAACGGGCTCATCTGACGGATAAAAGAGCGATTTATCAGCGTATTGAGTGCATTTGCGATAATTTCGACACCGGGCATATATTTGGGGGTTGGCTCTCGCCAGGTGCTGTAGAAGGGCGTCAGCAGGTAGCTATCCCTTGTATCCTTATGGGTAGCGCCTATTAGTACAATTTTATCCTTGAAGAAGATGGAAGGTGGTTTGAGTTCGGTAAAGAACAGTAACGAAGGATAGAGCGCAAATGTGCCAGCTTCGCCGGCAAAATTGATGAAAATCGATTCATACCTATCAGCGGGAATGTCACTGAGAATATCCTTAACGGCAATCTGTTTTCTTACATCCAATTCACAATATTTTGCATAAATAGCGACTGGCAACGACAAGGTGATTCCGGCTTCGGCACTTTGGCGCAAAAGAGGGATGCGCCTGATGTAGTTGTCAACATCTTGAGAAACATTGGCAAATCCAACAACGGCGGCATTCTCAGCGAAAGAGCCGTAAAGCGTTTTTATCCTGTCAAAGTTTTCCCCCGTCAACTCACAAGGCAAGATGACATTTCCAGCCTTTTTGATTGCATCCTCCAAAGCGGCATCAGCGGTTGGCGAAGTAGGGCTGTCTAAAAGCACGTCTAAAACAATCAATTTGGCGTCGGCTTCCGAGAGAAAATTGATGATTTCGCTCAGATAATTGCGTGGTGTGGGAATTTTCGGATTCAGCGAAGCAGCAGATTTCTCATCAATGGCGACGATAACAATCTTTTTAGATGGATTGAGCGTTTGCCCCGATATCTGTTTGCCCCGGAACCGCCAGTCGAAAGTCGCCAGTTCAATCCGCTTTGCTACCCCAAAGGATGACAGAATTATAGCTCCAGCGCTGATGCACGCAGCCCAAAGGACAAGCCATATCCAAAAAAGACCTTTTTGTGGTGGTGTTTTCGCTTTCCTCGGGTTCTTTTGTTGTGGAAAAAAGGTAGTATAATGGGATAGGAATTTTGAGATTAATTCTTTCATTCCTTCACCAATCTATTCCTGCGCTAACTTTCTCCACCTTCTGGAATTCCCGCCGAGATTGTTTTGTTAATCCCAATACAAGATATAGGTCAGCTAACATCAGATGAACACTTGATTTGCCATTTTCGCCCAACGCTTCTTTAAGTAAGCGTTCCGATTCTAAATACAATCCGTGTTCTTCACAAAAACTTGCCAGAAGCAGACGTTCGGTCATTTTATCGCTCGACGCCTCCCGCCGGATGAGTTCTATTGCATCTCTGATGGCATTGTATTCTCTTTCGGTCAAAATGCGGAACCATGCCGAGTCGGATGACATAAACCGCCTATCCTTATCATACACTTCCACTTCCCATAAATAAGTCTTGCCAGATACAAATTTAAGCTCCGGTGCTTTTTTCAGGGAAAAACTTGCCCGATTTACCTTTGTTTGCCAAATTTTGTTTGTTCCGGTGAAATGACCGATGGTCAAAGTATACTCCTTAGCGTTTGGCGTTGGCGTCCAGTCAAGGCTCTCTGGCACACTCACAAGCCTTGTATTTCTGGGAGACAGGGTATATATTTTATCAATTTCCATCTCGCCCTTGATAGACAGCATGACGTCGAAACGCTGCTGATTATGACTTCTGCTGACCTTCTGAGTAAGCACCCGCCAGAGCGTCTTATAAAAAGGTGTCTGCGGTTTGTCTTTCGGCGTCGTCACGGTTACGGTTTCTTTCGGTTTGATAATGATAGTTCCGCCGTTTTTATGCCACAAAGTCGCTTGCGATGCTTCTTGGGCTTTTACCTTATCTCCTTCGTAAAGCGGAAGGTTGAGGAGAGCCCTTTCCCATTTTTTTTCTTTTGAACGCTGGAACAACGCATTCCCGCTCAATCCCGTAATAATGGCAATGGGGATTTTATCTTCCTGCTGGACAACTTCGCCAACTGTAGCTTGTAGCTTGAGGATTTTCTCCTTTTTCATCTGCGCAATCCGCCTGCGTTTTTCAGTTGAGAGTGATGTAGTTTCCCTTGTGATGAGTAGTTGTTCTTCTTCTCTTGTAAGCGAAATCCCCATCTGCATCAGAAATGTCAAAGTCAACTGCTCTTCCAAATCGAAAAGTTGTTGCACTTGCCCAGAGGTGGTGGCCTCTTTGACTTGTTCGGTTTGAAGTTTCAAAGTGTGGATGGTGGCAGACAACTTCGCATTTGGGGTTTCGCCTTCGATATTTACACTACCTACGACAAGATAATCGGCTTGCAACGATTTCCCCAACTCAATTCGTGCCTGTATTGATTTCCAAATTCCCTCCAAGGAAATCCCTTGTGCCTTCATCACCTCGTAGATTTTCAATCGTTCCACTACCCGAAAGCGTTCTGTAAGTTTGCTCAATTTGTCAGTCAGCGATTCTGAAAAACTCATCGCTACCCAGGAGTCTTCGGGAAATTGTGACCGATTTTCAAAGATTGTGATGGCAATAACAGGTTTTCCTTTTTGTATTTCTGATTGTTCCTTAGGCGCTTCTTGCGCAAATGCCGCTGATAATAAAAAAAGTAGTATAACGAAAGTCAATGTTGCTCGACGCATTGTTATTTGCACCTCCTAAAAATCACGGAAAATCTAATTGTAAAAGGGTATTACTATTCCAAACTGTAATGGTCAACAACATATCAAACCCCTCTCATAAGTGAATTCTAAAAAAGGGCTTCCATTTTTCACATAGCGATGAATAGGTTTAAAAATGGAACTATTGAACCATTACAAGTGGAAAAACTTAATTAGAACTTACTTATATTCACCGCGGAGGCCTGTCTGCCTTCTGCACCTGTCTGCGCCGAAGGGATGATGGTGTTTCAAAAGGGTACAAAATTTGGTGTCAAAAAGATGGGTATTGTGATAAGGATGCAGAAATTGTGCCGCTTTGTAAGTGGTACTCTGGCAAGTAAGGCTTTTACAGAGAACAAATTCGTCCAATATGGTAATGAAGCGATATTGGGATGTTGCAGGTATTGGGGTATCGGGGGAATGGGGTGTTGAAGTTACCCCAATACTCCAATACCTTCTCCAGGCCGGAATGCAAGACATGCATCTTTCGCTACATCCGGGCGTGACCATCCGCAGCCCCCGCATTATGCAAATCTATTGGTTTGGCAATGGTGTTGTTCACGCTTACAATCTGTTTCGCCGCACCATGCTGAACCACATAGTGCCAAGAGTAAACGGGAATATAGCCACGCCGCCAATCGTACACCTCAGTACATCGTTCTATGAACTAAACGACAGTACCGAGTCCAACGTCCTAAGGCATCTCCGAGGGCAAGCGTATTCGCAAATACTACTTCGGCAATTTCTATCCACTCAGTGAGATAACCACAAGCGCGAAGGATTGGTGCGTCATGCAATATCACCGGCCGGCCGAACAGGACGGAATGATTATTGCCTTCCGACGGCATCAGTCGTCGTATGCCAGTTTCATCTGCGCCCCGCATGAAATTGACCCGGGAACTAATTATGAGGTTACCCAGGCGCACACTTATGAATTGTCCCAGCCGATGATAATGAAGGGCGCTGAACTCCAGCGGTCCAAGGCAGAGATAGACGATTGCCCCGGCTCGCTGGTGATTGAATATAAAAAAGTGAGGTAAATAATAATGGATGAAAAATCATCAAGGAAATCAATTCGATGTGGACTCATCGGCTACGGCCCAATCTACAACTTCGGCAAGTTTCACGGCCTTAAGATTCAAAGTACGGAAGGCTTGGAACTTACAGCGGTTTTTAGCAGAA
>CAZRLY010000270.1:0-8104 GCA_964601015.1 uncultured bacterium | reverse complement strand
ATGTGCGCAAGCTGACAAGGGAAGAAATTACGAGTATCTTAACCGGTTAGCGAAGGGACTGGTAGGAGGGAAAATATTATGAAATCTACTGCTACGAATATCATTTTAATCTTAATCCTTGTTTTATCTTTTGTGGGATGCAAAGTATTCAACATGCTTGTGGCTGAACAACAATGGAGCCATAATTACGTCCTTGAAGACGGGGTTAGAGCAATTGACCCGGCTTTCATTGACGGCGACTTGAATACAATGGGAAAATCCCAGTTTCCACAGGAATCAGCTTACGGGTTGCAGTTTCCACTGTCGGAGGCAATAGTTGACTTGCCTGAAAAAAAGTCAATTCACAGGATTGTCATCCATTCGCCAAATTTACGAGCCTTCGATGTGATGGCGAGGGATGACACAGGTAGTTGGAAGAAGATAAAGGTGGTTGGGAGCAATCGCAAAGAAGTTATCGATTTAAGGATTTCAACGGTAACCGATGGTATAAAGCTCCGAATCCGAAAAACCGCTGATGACGCGACAGAAAGGCGTAAAAACACGCAACGCATGCCAGGGCTCATTATCGTTGATGGTAATATCCGCGCAAGCGCGGATATCAAAGAGATTGAGCTTTACGGACTGGTAGATAAGGGAGCTAAAATCTCTACAGAATCTAAAACTAATGAAGAAAACTTAGACGAGTTGATAAATGATTAATTCCGTCTATAGAAAACTTATAAGGAGAATAAACATGTATCGAATACTCACTACCCTTTCAATGTTAATAATTATAACTTCACTTTTAGGCTGTGGATTATTTACGTCGGTGGTAGGCAAAGAGGAGTGGAGTAAAAATTACTCCCTCGCGGATGGAGTTACGGCTACGGCACCCGAAATGATAGATGGTAATCTAAAAACTTCGGGCAAGACTGCGTCCCCGGCGGGAACTGACCAATCGCGGGGCACGCCTGCGGTATCGGAAGCTATCGTAACGCTGCCAGAAAGAAAATCAATTTATAAAGTTATCATTTACAGTTCTAACCTCAGAACTTTTGACCTTATGGCGGACAAAGGTGACAATAATTGGGAGAGGATTAAGGAAGTCAAAAGCGTTCAGGGGAGTCCAATTGAATTACGTGTTTCTACTCTCACTAACAAAATTAAAGTCCGGGTCAAATCAACGACGGATGATGCAAAGGTTGGGAGAGAACAGCGGTCAAGAGCTGGCGGTGGACGCAGGGGCCGTCGTCGCGCTCCGGGTGACATCAGCGAAATTGAAATCTACGGATACGCTTCAAGCGAACAAGCTGCATCTACCTCGGAAGAGGAAGTTACCTCGGAAGAGGCTGAATTGGATAAGTTACTGAGCAAGTAGAAGGTCAGATTCAAGAAATTCGTCTAAACCCGTTTTCTCAGGGAAAGCGGGTTAATAAATAAAGTGCAATGTTTGATTCTGAGACGATTAGTTTAATAACCCTTAGTTTAATAGAAGGCGTGGGGAGTGCGATTATTCAAAAGCTGTTGAGCTTCTTCGGTTCGGCTGAAGAAGCTCTAACCGCTTCCTATCAAGAATTGTCTAAGGTAATGGGGTTGTCTCCGGGCATCTGCCACAAAATAGTTTCGCAACGCGACGAGGTACCACTGGAAGAACAGCTTTCGTTAGTCGAAAAACACGCCTGTCAAGTCATCACCATCCACGACTCTGCCTATCCCGAAAGGCTTAGGACAATTTTTGACCCGCCTCAGATTTTATACGTCAAGGGCAAACTTCCCCCGCAGAGTGCGTTAGCTATCTCCATAGTGGGTTCAAGAGGAGCAACCAGCTATGGCAAAATGATGAGCGAACGACTCAGCGGAGAGTTAGCTTCAAAAGGATTTGTCATCGTCAGCGGATTTGCACGCGGTATTGATAGCGTAGCGCATCGCGGAGCGATAAATGCAGGCGGAAACACTATAGCAGTTATGGGAAACGGCTTGAGCATTATCTATCCGCCTGAGAACGCTAAACTGATGGAGGAGATTATCGAAAACGGCGCGGTTATCTCTGAATTCCCGATGAAAACTCCTCCGCTGGGTACTAACTTTCCGCGCCGCAATCGCGCCATCAGCGGATTGTCCTTGGGAACCTTAATCGTCGAAGCATCTGAACGTAGCGGCTCGCTGATAACCGCTAAGTTCGCGCTGGAACAGGGCAGAGAAGTATTTGCCGTGCCGGGCGAAATCTCCTCCAAGATGTCTAAGGGAACCAACTATCTCATAAAACAGGGTGCTGCCTTAGTCGAAACGGTGGACGACATCCTTGACGCTTTATCGCTTGACCTTCCAGAAATGCCCAAAGTAAGAAAAGTTCCCCAGGCTGAACCCCCACCAGATATTAAACTCGGCGATGATGAACAGGTTATCTGGAATCTGCTTTCCCAAAAACCGACACACATTGATGAAATTGCGCGCATCTCGGAGCTACCCCCCAGTAAAGTTTCAAGCATCTTAGTCATGCTGGAATTAAAGGGAATAATCCAACAACTTCCAGGGAAACAGTTCGTCAGAAAGATGATGCGAAGAGTTTAACATGGATTATCAAGCAGCTTAGGATGTGGAAGTGCGGAGGATAGTATGAGAGCTACAATTCTGGATTTTGAAAAACCGATTAACGAATTAGAAGAGAAGATATACGAACTCAAAGAGTTTGCGGATAGAAGCGGGTTTGATATTTCCAAGGGAATCGAAAGTTTGGAGAAGGATGCGCTTAACATGAAAAAGCGCGTCTTCCAGAATTTAAGTCGGTGGAACATAGTGGGGTTAGCATCATGTCATCCGGAGCGCCCGCAATCTTCAGATTACATTAAAGCACTTTTACAAGACAGGATGGAACTGCATGGCGATAAGCTTTTTGCAAATGACTTAGCTTTGCTCAGTGGTTTAGGGTGGTTTAATGGGCAACCTGTGGTATATCTTGGACAACAAAAGGGAAAGAGCATTGAAGAGCGTGTGGCGGTTAATTGGGGATATATGTACCCGGAAGGTTATAGAAAAGCGTTGCGTTTGATGAAACTGGCGGAAAAGTTCAACAGGCCCGTTATCAGTTTTATAGATACGACAGCAGCACACCCGGGTGCGGAGGCTGAAAAACGCGGACAAGCCATGTCCATCGCCCAAAATCTTGCAGAGATGTCTTTACTGCGCTCTCCGATGATTGTTGTTATCATCGGAGAGGGGGGCAGTGGCGGCGCTTTAGGAATTGCAATGGGCGATAGAGTTTTGATGCTCGAATACGCTATCTACTGTGTAGCCCCACCCGAAACGTGCAGCAACATCGTTTGGAAAAATAGTGAACGCGCTCCCGATGCTGCCGACGCCTTAAAATTGACAGCAACTGACTTAGTTGAATTTGGGATTGTCGATGAAGTTATCCGCGAACCGTTGGGTGGTGCCCACCGCGACCCAATTTTAACCATCTCGCGCGTTAGCGAAGCTATAGAGCGGCATCTTTTTGAGGTTATGGAGATGCCCAAAGATGAATTGTTAGAAAAGCGGTACCAGCGGTACAGAAATATTGGCATATTCGCGGAAGACTAAGAACAACTTAGAGAAGGCGGTTTTTTGACAATATCTGCTGGCGTTCTGTACAATACCGGGAGATGTTATCGCGGTCGATTTCATTGATAGCACAGAATTCCACCGCTGTGAAATGTCGTTGTGTTCCCTTGTTTTGTGGCGAGGTAAATTGTGATTCCTCACTTGTCGCTTTCACCACTTCTGCTAAGGCGTTAATTTGATGAGTATTAGCTTTCAACGAGAAAGCACTGGGTGTTAGGGGTGACAAACTCCTGTGGGTGGGATGTTGAGTTGCTGGCAGTTCAAATGAAAGTTCTATCTTATTGCGATGTGAGAGTCTATTATCCGAAACAAAACGCATCCCCGAACCGCTGATGTCGATGCTTTCGCCCTTGAAATGGTCGATTGAAGCAACCGGATTCAGGTTGAGATGCTCAAGAATCAAATCCAATTTTTGATTTATCAAGTTGAGAGTTTGTAGAATCACAACATCCAGATTTCTAAGTTTTTCCCCGCCTTCAAGTCCTCCCGTCAACTCAGATGTTTTGAGCGGGCTTTTGTGCCGTTCCATTGTCGAATAGCGGATAAATTCTTCCTTGGTTTGCTCATATTCTTGTTCGTTGAGCAATCTAAACTGGATTGGCAGTGACACTTTAACTCTTGGATATTGTCGTTTTTCGTCTACGACTCGCATAGTTCTATTTGGTAGGTTTCTTTAAGGCAAATTTGCTTGCTCGATACCTGAGGGTATCACGGGATATGTGCAATAATCGAGCGGCTTTGGATTGACTCCAATTAGCGGCTTCTAAAGCAGCTACAAGCACTTTTTCCTCAATTAAATCCAACGGAATGCCATCTGGTGGGAAATTAATTTGAATCTGAGATTCGCTGATTTCAACGGCTGGTTTTCCCTCTGTCAACATTTGCTCTTCTAAGTTTGATTCGATGTCTTCAGCCGTAATCGTCTGAGCATCCGTAAAAATTATAGCACGTTCTATTACGTGTCTTAACTCCCTTATGTTCCCGGTCCAGGGCTGTTGTTTTAAAGTTGTTATGGCGTCAGCGGATAGGACGGGTGGAGGAGTACGTTCATGGCGTTTGCTGAATTCGTCGATAAATTTTTCCGCCAACAGGATAACATCGTCGCCGCGTTCCCGCAACGGTGGCAGATGAATGCGAGCCGTATTTAGTCGATAATACAAATCAGCCCGCAATTTCCTACCGTTGAGGGCTTCCCTCAAATCATAATTGGTAGCGGATATGAAACGGACGACAACGTGAGTTGGTTTATTGCTCCCCAACCGCGTGAATACCTGTTCTTCTATAGCTTTCAATAGCGCAGCCTGCGACTCAATGTTCATATCAGCGAGTTCGTCAAGAAATAGAGTACCTCCATCAGCCGTTTCGAGAAATCCCATACGCTTCTTCGCGTCTGTATACGCTCCCGTCTCGCTGCCAAAGAGCTCACTTTCCAGCAAAGTCTCAGGGATGGCCGGACAATTGACTGGCACGAAGGGGCGATACTCTTTGCAACTGCTATAGTGGATGCACTGAGCAATCAAGCCCTTTCCCGTACCCGTTTCACCTGTTATAAATACATTGACATGCGGACGTTTAGAGAGAACTTCAATATCCTCAGTGATTTTCCGCATTTGCGGGGAAGTACCTATGATATTTTCAAGACTATATCTTTTCTTTTGGTCGTCAAAGAAGCTCATTTTTGCTTATTATGTAAAAACTCTCCCGCCGGTCTTCACCTGTATATCAAAATTGCCGACTTTTACATTATCGACACCAAACTCCAAAGCTTTAGCAATTACCAAGCCAACGTTGAAACCTTCACCATCGGTGATAAGTACCCCATCGAAAACATTGATGCTAAGGTGGATGAACCACTGCTTCAATGGAACAGTGCTTCTTGCCACCCTGTCTTACCTCACTGGGAAGTGTCTAAATTTTTGCATATTTCCGTTAAAAAAATATAACATTTGATTCGTATTTGCCATAACAGTTTACCAAATACGAGAAAAAAGGGCAAGTATAATTTTGTTCAAACAATACCCTTCGTTATAAATTTTTCCTTGAGCATCAACAACCTGTTTATCACGGATTGATATTTTGCCATCTGCGAACTCCTTGATTGTGTAGACAATCAAAGGCATCTCCCGCATCACACCTTGTTTGCGTATTTCAGCAAAGAGTGGATGTCTTTCGCCCTCCTCTTTGATAACCTGGTTCAAGGTTTTGCCTTTCAGTTTTCTGTCTAAGTCAGCCCACAGTTTTTCAAAGTCACCGCCCTTGATTGGAAAACTACAGTAGGTAATAGGTGCGCCTTCATCCAAATCCTTCGTCACAAGGTGCATCATAACGCCGGTTTCATCCGCTCTCGTTTCTATCAACTCCCATATCACTTCCTGCCAGGTGCCAGCCGGTCCGCTTGGTTGTGCTGGATGGAGGTTAATCATGTCATACTTTTTGCACATCTCTGGGCTTACTATGAGCATGTAGCCAGCAAGCACGTTTAAATCAACCTTGTATTTGTCTAAGCGGTTCATAACCTCCGCATGATATTTTTTTCGCCATTCTCTTAAACCAGGACTCTCTTTAAAACCGTAATTTCTGAGTTCGGGCATGTATTTCGCTGACGAACAACACACCAAATCTATTTTGTATTCCTCGACCAAATCGAAAAAATCGTCGCTCTCTTCTGCCTCGTTGCGCTCTCTGTTGCTGAACATGAAGACTATCTCAGTGTCTTTCATCGTACCATCATCAATGGCATTCATTACAGTTTGTAAAAGTTCGCGAGCCGCCTCATCTCTGCCCGTAGAAAACCAACCGATTTTGTATGACATCTAATATGGGGACGCTTAGGCTAAACGACTATAAGCAATTTCCCTCTTGTCCCTTTGCCTCCTTCCCAATCCTTTAGGTAGTTTTGACTTTAATAATCAAAGCTACCTAACACAAATTATATTAGATATTCCATTCATTGTCAAGCTCTTTTTTCCATTGTCAGGAATTTGCAGCGAAAGTGCAAAATTCTAAACTTTTTGTTTTTTGAATGTTGTGATTGACAGCATTTTCTATTTGTGCTAACATATAATCAAAATTCATTAGTATGGAGGAAATTATGGAATCTGGCAAAGACGATTCAGGGAAAATCACTCAAAATGTGAATGCCAATTCCCGTCCGTCCGAACTCAAAATCACCGACATGCGCATTGCTAAAGTGGGAGGTTGGCCGCTTATCAGGTTGGATACCAACCAGGGGATTTACGGTTTGGGCGAAGTACGGGATGGCGCGAGTAAAACTTATGCTTTGATGCTCAAGAACCGCGTGGTAGGGGAAAATCCTTGTAGCGTAGACAAGATTTTTCGCAAGATTAAGCAATTTGGTCATCACGCCCGACAGGGCGGCGGAGTCTCCGGCATTGAGATGGCTCTGATGGACTTAGCTGGCAAGGCTTACGGCGTTCCTGCCTACCAGTTGATGGGTGGGAAGTTCCGCGATAAGATTCGCATATACTGCGATACGTCTACTGTTCGAGACGGCACGGAAATGGGGAAACGGTTGAAGGAAAGAATGGACAGGGGATTTACCTTTTTGAAGATGGATATAGGCATCGGGTTGTGTAGCGGCACAGAGGGTACTATTTCCGCACCAGCGGGGATGCTTCACACCCACAACACCATGCACCCATTCACCGGTATCCACATCACTGACAAAGGTATCGGCATCCTATCCGATTACGTGGCGGCAGTACGCGAAGTCATCGGCTACGAAATACCGTTATCGGCTGACCATTTTGGGCATATCGGGCTTGAGGACTGCATTCGCCTCGCCAAAGCTCTCGACAAATATCGCCTTGCTTGGCTGGAGGACATGATTCCCTGGCAATTCACTGACCAATATGTCCGCCTTTCCAACTCGTGCGATACACCCATCTGCACGGGAGAGGATATTTACTGCAAGGAAGGGTTCATGGATTTGTTCGAGGCAAGGGCTATTTCCGTATGTCATCCTGACTTAGCTACTGCGGGTGGACTGCTGGAAACCAAGAAAATCGGCGACTTAGCGCAGGAACACGGTATCACTATGGCAATGCACATTGCAAGTTCACCGATTGCTGCTATGGCGAGCGTCCACAGTGCTGCGGCTACCGAGAATTTTATGGTGCTGGAAAACCACGCAGTTGACTCGCCGTGGTGGAACGATTTAGTAACGGGAATACCTAAGCCGATTATTCAGAACGGTTACATTGAAGTACCAGAAGGCGCAGGCTTAGGAATTGACCTGAACGAGGATGTCATCAAGGAACATCTTGACAAGAGTGGTGATTCCGGATATTTTGAGCCGACAACCCAATGGGATGGGGAACGTTCGCACGATAGGCTTTGGAGCTGATTGAAACGAGCAGGTGGGCAGGTAAGCAATCACCTCCCACCTTCTGAAGAAAGTAAGTGATGGGGAGTTTTTAAATAGGAGACTGATATGCTAAAACAAGAAGGAATCAACCAACCGACTGAGAGATTCCAGCGTTGCCATTGTTCAACTATCGTTCAA
>CAZRLY010000269.1:0-8108 GCA_964601015.1 uncultured bacterium | reverse complement strand
GGCAAGGCTGCCTGTTCTACAGATGGGTCAAGAACTTCTACCCACGTGTACTAGCATGCGGCTGACGCACAGTTATGTGCTGGCGGAATTCGTAGCGCTATATCAGGCGCGTGGGTTAAATCGCATCCGCGCGTTGGCGTTCGCGGCAGACTTGCTGGACAACCCTCATGTCGAAGTAGTCTGGGTGGACGAAACCTTGCACCGTTCGGCGCTGGCGTTGTTGCAAGCACGGCTGGACAAAGCCTATTCGCTTTGCGACGCGGTCAGCTTCGTGCTGATGCGAGAACGTAGCATTATTGAAGCATTGACTACTGATCGCCACTTTGAACAAGAAGGATTTGTGCGGTTGCTAAATCCATAACAAAAACAACGCCTAAGTGGACATCACAGCAATAGCAGAACAGGATGGGAATAGCTTACAAACGTCATTGTTTATCTATTTCTCCGAGAGAACTGAAAAAGGAAAGGGAGGTGGGAGAAAGGCTTCTTTCCCCAAAATAGAGATGAATATTGGGTGCATGATTTGGCGTATAGGTGATATACTTGATTTTTATGAACAGATAAAATGGGTGAAAGTACACGATTTCGAGGCTGTCGAGTTCTGGACTTTGCCTGGCAGTCCGGGTGCGTGGCAGGGGTTTGATGTCCAAAACGCTTCGCAAGAAAATATTGCACAGTTGAAGCAAACACTGGACGGGTTTGAAGAAGTCGATATACATGCAGGTTTCAATGAACAAGGTATACAAATAGGGGGATTCGGTGACAAAAGTATACCGATTGAACCGACGTTTGAGTTAGCAGCAGAACTCGGCGCAAAAGTTGTCACTGTTCACCCGGGTCCAACAACAACTGAACTTTCCGAGATTGAATCACTGGAAGAACTAAACTATTTAGCAGGAAAATATGGTGTCTGCGTTGGGATAGAAACGATGGGAGGGGTTGAAGCTACGCAGAAGATGCTGCTCATCTCCCAACTCGCTTTTCCGCACGTCGGCATTAACCTGGATATTGGTCACATGTACTTTGAAAATGGCATTGCGTTCAAGGATTACGGTACGCTCGGCAACTTAATTGATGAGGTCAACGTAGAAATTGTCCACGTTCATGCACATGACTATAACGGACGAGAAGACCACATGGCTGTCGAACACGGTTATATCGACTTTCCCGATGTTATCGGCGCGCTATGCAGAGCGAAGTTTTCAGGTAGCATTTGCCTTGAAATAAACCCCAACAGAGAACCACCAGAAGGTATCTTAAAAAGCCAAAAGCGGTTGCGGGAAATAATTGCAGCTTGTAATTTGACTTTGGTAGAATAAAAAAGGAGATTAATCATGCAAAGAATTCGCGTTGGAGTAATAGGTGTAGGGCGTGGCGCTGGCTTCGCTCGCACTGTTGGCCCTTATGTAGGTATGGAATTGGTTGCCCTGTGTGATACTTGGGAGGAACGCCTTCAAAAACTCGGCAAAGAACTTTCAATCACTACCTACACAGATTACGATAAGTTCCTTGAACATGACATGGATGCTGTGATTCTTGCGAACTATTTCCACCAACATGCACCTTTCGCCATCAAAGCTCTACAGGCGGATAAACACGTAATGTCGGAAACCAGCGCCTGTTTTACACTGGCAGAGGGTGTGGAACTTGTAGAAACTGTGGAAAAAAGCGGTAAGATTTACATGTTCGCCGAAAACTACCCTTACATGTTATTCAACCAGGAGATGCGCAGGTTGTATCAATCAGGACTAATAGGCGAATTCAAATACGGTGAAGGAGAATATGTACATCCAATGGCAGCCAACAATTTCAACCGTATTTCGCCTGGGGTGAATCACTGGCGTAATTGGATACCTGCTACATACTACAACACCCATTCCCTCGCGCCCGTAATGTATATCACCGACACACGCCCTGTGAAAGTAAACGGGTTTGTCATAGCTTGCGACCAAGACGATGAAGTACACTACGGTAAAACAGCGCGGCGAAGTGACTTAGCGTCAGCAATAATGGTGCGGATGGACAGCGGTGCGGTGGTGAAACTGTTGAAAGGTTCACTGCGCGGTCACGGGGTTTGGGTGCGGATTCATGGTAGTAAGGGAGCGATGGAGAACCTGCGTCATGATGACAGGCAAATGGTGCGCGTACGCAGGGAACCGTTCGACAAGTTGGAAGATGAGCAGGTTGAGCGGATATATAAGCCGACGTTCCCAGAAGAACACGCTAAAGCCTTAGAAGCCGGACACGGTGGTGGCGACTATTTTACGAGTTATCACTTCGCCGAGGCTATCCGCAAAAACGAACAACCTTATCTGGATGTCTATCGCGGCGTAGCTATGTCTATCGTGGGCATACTGGCTTACCGTTCAGCTTTGCAGGACTCAAAGGGCGTGGAGGTTCCTGACTTCCGAAAGAAAGAGGAATGCAAGAAGTATGCTGATGATGATTGGAATTCTGACCCATTTCGTCGGAAGGAAGGTTACCCATGGCCGAGCGTCTTAGGCGATATAAAACCGACGGAGGAAGGGTTAGCATACGCTCGGAAAATTTGGCGGGAAATGGGTTATACGGGAGAGTGAATGAATTGAATATTGACACTTACCTACCGTAAGCTATCTGTTCCAATCGTCTAATCCGCTCTTCAGTAGGCGGGTGAGTTCTAAACAGACTCATCACACCTCTACCGCGCAACGGATTGACGATGAACAAGTGGGCGGAGGCGGGTTTTGCGTCCATTGGCCTTGCTTCCGCACCGGTTTCAAGCTGGCGCAAGGCACTCGCCAAAGATAGTGGTTTGTCGCTAATCTCTGCGCCTGCTGCGTCGGCGGCATATTCTCTGGAACGTGAAATCGCAAGTTGAATGATTGTCGCAGCAATAGGCGCGACAATCACCATCAATAACAACGCTATGATGTTGCCACCGCCCTCATCGTCATCACCACCCCCGCCGTATCTGCCGAATATCGCCGCCCATCTTGCCATCCAGGCTATCCACATAATAGCGCCAGCCATAGTCGCCACGATGCTGCTTATCAGGATGTCTCGATTTCTGACGTGTCCCAACTCGTGAGCCAGTACGCCTTCCAATTCCTCGTCCGACAGAATGCGCAAGATTCCCGACGTTGCTGCTACAGCCGCGTGGCGCGGGTTTCTGCCTGTCGCAAAAGCATTCGGAGAATCTATCTGCATAATGTATACTCTGGGCATCGGCATGCCAACTTTTTGGGTCAAACGTTCGACGATGGAATACAAACGCGGCGCGCTGTTCCTGTCAACCTCTTTCGCCCTGTACATGGCTAAAACTATTTTGTCGCTAAACCAGTAGGAAAAGAAGTTCATCGCACCAGCCATGACAAGCGCGAATATCATGCCGCTTTCCCCGCCTACTACCTGTCCGATAATCAAAAGCAGCCCTGTTAATGCTACCATTAGAATCGTTGTTTTGAATAAATTCATGATTTTCCTCGGTATGCCGACGGGTTCTCCAATTTCAGAGATTGCCCGACTGGAATCAACTGTAGAAGTCAAAAGAAGCTAACGAAAATTATAACAACTTCGTCTAAGAACGTGTCTGAAAAGTCCCGTCAGGGACGTTATGTTTATAGTCACCGTTCGCTCTTCTAATTTTCAGCCCCGTTAGGGGCGATATGTTGAACATTTCGCTCCTAACGGAGCTTGGATTTGTGGGGTTTCGGTTTCTATAAACATTATGCCCCTACGGGGCTGATTAAGATCTCAACATGAAGGTCTTTTCAGACTTAGTTTTATTGATGCATATTAGGGCCAACACGCCCGCTGACACCGTTTATCCCACACCGCGCAGCTACAATTTGTACGTTACCTTGCCGAGAATCTGCCGCCTGATTTCTGCGCCGCGGATAAGCTCGAATTGATAGCGGCGTATCCCCCACTGCCGTTGGAGGTGACATCCACGCCCGGTACTCCCTTGAATAGATCGGCGGGTGTTGTCACCACCGTGCCCTCAATCTTGCGACGCTCAATCACCGAAACCGCCGCGGGAGCTTTGCTGATTTTTTGCGGGTATTTGGACGCAGTCACCACCACTGATTCTAAAGTGATATGTTCCTGCTCCAGCTCCGCATTCACTGTTGTGACCTTTTCTGCTAAGACCTTGATGTTCCTCTGGCTGAACATCGTATATCCGACGAAGCTGATAACTAAGCGATACGTTCCTACCGGAACATCGCCAAATTCATATTTGCCTGAAACATCGGTCGCGACTTGCTTGTTCTCTGTCAGGCTTCCTCCTGAAAGCTGGACGGTTGCCAGTGACAGCGGCTTTCCTGTTCTCGCATCGATCACAACGCCGACGAACTTCCCCATTTCGGCCGCTGCTTGCTCGGCCTTGACGAGTAAGCTCATAGCCAATAGGATTAAAACCAATTTTATCCTAATTTTCCCTTTTAGCATAATATGTTTCTCCTTGACTATTAAAATTTCTCTTATTGTCGAGAGATTTCTGTGCGGAAACACTAAGGGCGATAACAATGGACATCATCACCAGCAGCAGCACGATAGCTACACATGCAAAAGCGGAATATAGTCCTGATGCATCACTCTTCTACTTTCCCTACTGTTTTAGGTGAATCACCATCCGGGTGACGCCACCTGTTTCAGGATTCCAGTCAAACTCAACTTCGTCCATCAAACTCTGGATGAGAAACAATCCCCATCCCCGTGTGCGTTCCTTTCCGGTTACAAGGACATCAATATCAGGCTTCTGGATTTCACCGCGGATACCTTTGCCCCGGTCATGGATATCCACCTGTAGCTTGTTATCCTCGGCGATGAGTTCCACGAACACCTTGACATCAGCGTTTTGCTGATTACCATGCTCAATGGCGTTGATACAGGCTTCATCAACTGCGGTTTTTACGTCTTCGATTCGGTCTTCGGAAAAACCCATGAGTTTAGCGACCGAAGCCGCTACGTCTATTGCTACTTGTTCAAGTCCCAATCGACTGGGAATAGCAAGTTCTATTACCTCGCGATACTTTGTTTCCATATTTACTCCTCCTTATATGTTATGAGACTTTTCGGAAATTCTGAAAGCCTATTATCACCCTCCTGGCGGACGGCACGTTGGCAAAGAGGAGATGGTTTCGATACGTGGTTTCGAAAGGGTGTTGCAAATATGATGTAGTGTTAATCAATGTTTCTCGGAGATTATGAAAATTATGATTTTTTACTTGACATTTTACCGCAACACTATGGAGTTCAACGACTCAATCGTTGAAAAAGCAATGACTAAGTCATTACACTCCAGAAATGCTTTCTGCTTATAGAGTCGTAGGTTGGGTTGAGTAGGTTCGTATCGAAACCAACGAAACACTCTTCATCTCTATTTGGGGGGAGACAAGCCTTTCTCCCCCGATAAAGCCCGCCGACTTCGTCTTGCGGCGAAAAGGGAAAAGATTAAATCAAAGATTTAATTCTCCCCGACGACTTCGTCTTACGGCAAACCCCCTCTGATTCGGAAAAGATCGCTTCGCCCCGAAGCCCGAAGCGAAGCGTAGGGGCGAAGCGATCTTTTCAGAGGCTACGGGAGAATCAGGGTCGGCATTCATTTTTAAATCGTAGATTTACTTTCTGCCGACAAAGGGGAGGAAGTGGCCGCTCGGAGCTTTGAGGCGAAGCGGTTTTTCTCACCTGCTCCCTTGCTCCCACGCTCATCTGCCCACCTGCTCACCTGCTTTAACCGTTGGGTTTCACTTTCGCTCAACCCAACCTACGTGCTACGGTTCCAACCGTTCCAGAGCCTTTTGGCTCAATTCATGATTATCGTAATATTGTAATGCCTGCTTGTAATGGCTAATGGCATTATCTACATCGTTATTCTCTTCGGCTGTCCTACCTTTGGAATAAAAGCTATCGGCGACTAATTCTTTGTGCTTGGTTTTTAGTTGACGGGCGATAACCTTTGACACTTTGCCCACCATTTGGAAAATCTCTTTATCGTCTATTTTGCTGAGATGGCTGCCGCCGGACTCTACTGCGCCGGTTTCTACCCGGACAAGTCGTCCAGTTAAGTTTATCATTTTACCGACTGTCGTGAATGAACCCAGGTACATTGCCTGCGCGCCCATTAGCCTGCCTATCTTTTGCGCCGTTCCTGGGTCAATGACGCCAGTTTCGGTCAACGCTAATTCCTCCATAATTTGGTCTAACCGCGACCGCTCTACCACCTGAAGTTGCGGGATTTTTTGCAACTCAGCGATAAACATATCCGTTAATCCTGCGCGATACGGCTCTAACTCTTCCAAAGTAGAGTTCCGTTCAAAATATGACACTCCCACCGTAATTTTTTCCGATGTCTTGAAATCCATCGTTTTGGGCCCACAAGAGCTAATGCAAATGCAGGCTAATATAATCAAACAAATTTTGTGTATCATTTTGTCCTCCTTTGTGTGAACTGGAACACAACCCCAGCGGTTCATTAGGTAATTTTCAGTATTAAAGTTTGCATTCCGGGTAGCATTGGTCCCTGACCGATGCGGTGGTAGTCGCTGAACGTAGTGAAGCGGCGAAGCGGCTTTTCAGGGACTGCTGCTACCCCAAAAGCGCGAGTTTATTTTTGAAAATTACCTAAATGTAACTGCAAAGCCGTGTTAAATTCTTATCGTCGTCCGCCGGACGGCACGTCTCTAGGACGTATAATACCAGGCATCTTTGCATGAACAACCGCTTGATTACCCCCGAAAATAGCGCAAAGGGTAAAAGAGCTAAAGGGTTAGTCCTCAGCGGGAACAATGCAACGAAAACCAATTTCCATAGTCCCGTAAATTGGTTCGGTGCTGTAACGGATAGCGCAGTCCACGAAGAAGTAAGTAAGCATGAACCAGGCACCGCCACGAACCACGCGGAAGCTAGTAACATTCGTGAAGTCATTATTAACGAACAGTACAGGCACACCAGGTCCGGTTGGATTGTCTTTTGGGCTATCGCTGTAGTAGTTTGCATCATACTCGTCAGCGCACCATTCAGCGACGTTGCCAGCCATATCGTATAAGCTGTAACCGTTACCCGGGAAGCTTCCGACAGGAACAGTGCCGCTATCACCCGCGTCACCATAGTTTGCGTCGTCGGGGCCGAGGTCGTCTCCCAAGGGGTATATCTTTCCAACCAATCCACCTCTGGCAGCTTTCTCCCACTGCGCTTCCGTTGGCAATCTCTTGCCCGCCCATTGCGCATACGCTGCCGCATCGTGCCAACTGACATAAATCATTGGGTGTTGGTCGGTGGGCGAATATTCCGCAACAGCGCCCCAAAAGTTTGCGGGATCTTCGCCATACCCCGTGGCTTCGATAAATTCTCTGTACTTTCCAACCGTTACTTCATATTTGTCGATGTAAAACGCATCAAGATAGACGGTATGGACAGGTTTTGCGTCATCAAAACCCTCACGGTAATTCTCACCGTAATTGCCCATCTCAAATTCCCCGGCGGGGATGAGAACCATGTCGGTCAGGTCTGGACTCTCAGGAGTCTCGCCTGCGCGGTGCAACTTGACATCCACAGCAACCTTTTTGCCCGCTTCAATCGTGGCCTCCTCAAAACCTTGATAAATCAATTGTTCCCCTGCAAAAGCCTCAACTTTAAATACTACCTCGCCCGGCGGCACCTTTAGTAAACCGGTTGCATAAGCGCCATCAATCGTCAACTCTTGCTCAATCGGCTCCTCCATCTCCTCAGTCTCCGTCGTGTCAATAAACTTCACGAGCACGATAACCCTGTCAATTTTCACCCCTGGAACAGGTTCCTGCCCGGGCGCGAGCGAAATGTTCAAGGTAGTTGGAACGGAAGCCTCGGGACCAACTCCATTATCATTGCCGCAAGTGGACACTAACATGATGAGCGCAAGCGGAATGATTAGACTGATAAACTTCGTTGTTATTTTGTATTTTACCATTTTTCATCCTCCTTAAATATGTAGGTCAAGATTCACATCTCGACTGTCGATTTTGGAAAGTCGACCTACGGGGTTTAATATCGAAACCTCGTAGGTCGAAATTCACATTTCGACTGAGCGTCGATAAATATTGAAGTCGAAATTTTGACCTACAAAGTAAAAATTCTGGTCTAATTTT